>JBKEAN010000170.1:0-3300 GCA_047972415.1 Mangrovibacterium sp. | reverse complement strand
TCCACTTTGGCACTATCCAGAAACAGCATACTCGGGTAAATACCCTGCGCCGAAGGAATATGGAAAGTATAATTTTTCGAGCTCAGCCAGTTCAGGAAAAGCTCCAACCGGCTAATAAAGTCCGCTTCATCCCTTTTTTCTTTAGGCGACCACAACACTTCGCTCAAGGCAGTCATTCGGGGCAACACGCGGTATTCCACCAATTTTTCGGTAGGCAAAAATTCGCTCCACACATTTCCCTGTGCACCCAAGACGTGTTTGCCTTGCTCGGCTGTTAATTCGGCGGGAATGGGTTCGTAATTGTAAACCTGGCTCAGGCTGATATAACCGTTAAAGGCCAATGGTTCAAGATCTTTGTCGGTACTCTGATAATAGTCAAAATAACAGTAGTCAACCGGGGTCATAATTACATCGTGGTTCATTTGGGCTGCTTTAATACCACCCGATTCTCCCCGCCACGACATAACTGTGGCGTTTGGTGCCAACCCACCGTCCAAAATTTCGTCCCATCCAATCATTGCCCGGCCTTTGGAAACCAGGAAATCATCCAGTTGGTGAATAAAATAGCTTTGAAGTTCGTGCTCGTCAGCCAAGCCCTTTTCTTTAATCCGTTTTTGACACAGTGGGCACTTTTTCCATTCTTCTTTCCAGGCTTCGTCGCCCCCAATATGAATGTATTTTGAAGGAAAAAGCGCCATCACTTCGGTCAGTACATCTTTATAAAAATCAAGCACTTCATCCTTACCGCCGCAAACAATGGCTACTTCGTTTTTGCTGCCCGATGCGACACCAATTGATGCATTTCGGCATGACAATTCGGGATAAGCCGCTATAGCCGCCGTTGAATGCCCGGGTATATCAATTTCGGGAATAACGGTAATGCCCCGTTCGGAGGCATAGTTTACCACTTCGCTAATCTGCTTTTGCGTGTAAAAGCCACCGTAAGTCGCTTTTTCGCCTTTTTGAGTCGGCTGACGTTCGTGCCAGGGTAAATCTTCGCGATCTACCCGCCAGGCTCCAACCTCGGTCAGCTTCGGATATTTTTTGATTTCGATACGCCACCCCTGATTATCCGACAAATGCCAGTGAAATGTGTTCATTTTGTGCATGGCAATCAGGTCGATGTATTTTTTTACAAAATCGATATTGAAGAAATGGCGGCTTACATCGAGATGCATTCCACGGTAGGCAAATCGCGGATAATCGGTAATCGACAGCTGAGGAATTGACAATCCCTCAGCTGTTTGATTACCTTGCTGAATAACTTGAATAAGACTTTGAATCCCGTGAATAACTCCTTCTTTCGACTTTCCGGCGATAGTAATCTGCTGGTTAATATCCAGTTTATAACCTTCAGCTTGCACGACTGACGAATCGAGCTTTAAACTAATGGCGATACCCCCACCTTGGTCGCCGAGCCATTTTGCCTGTGGCAAATTAGCCAGTTGATCTTTCAGGTAGCGGGCTGAAAACTGTAAATCAGCATCCTCGCTTTCAATCCGAACAGCTGTAACAAGTAAATTTTTAGTGCTTTGTTCCAGTTGAACGGGCTGCGGAATAATTTTCATTTGCTCTGTTTTTGCAGCATCCGGCGAACATGCCACCAATGCCAGCAAACACATCAACAAAATAGAAGATTTTCGATTCATGAGTTCGATTCAAAAGATTACGGTACGTTTTAATGGACAACAGGTTTTATTTCAAGAATGATTCTTCATCGTCAAACGGATAGCGGACAAATGCTTCAATAGCCTCATATTCAGTCAAACCTAGGCTATCGTAAATTTGGGCAGTAGTCCGGTTGCGCTCTTCGGCACGTTGCCAGAACTCACGCTTATCCTCGCCCGGAAATACGGGTTCGTCTTTTTGCGATTGGTGTTTGAAAATTGCTTTGCGTTTACGGTGCAGCTCATCCGGGCTAATTGGCACAGCCATTTCAATGTCCTCCACATCCCATTCCTGCCATGCGCCGCGGTACAACCAAAGGTAGCAATCGTCGAGCCAGGTGTCGCCTTCGGCACGTATTTGGCGGATAGCGCTGAAAATAAGCTGCAAACAAACTTCATGCGTTCCGTGCGGATCCTGCAAATCGCCAGCTGCAAAAATCTGGTGAGGTTTAATACTGCGTAACAGATTGATAACAATATCGAGGTCAGCCTGTGTTGGCGGGCTCTTTTTTATCTGTCCGGTTTCGTAAAACGGAAGATCGAGAAAGTGAACATTTTCTGCTTTTACACCGCTAAAACGGCATCCTGCCTCTGCTTCACCCCTACGAATCAAGCCTTTAACAGCTTTTACATAGGGAGTGTCAACTTGTCCGGGTTTTTTATTTTTTAAGAAGTCCAGCAATTCGGTATTTCTTTTTTCCATTTCGGGGCAATCTTGCTTTTGGCTATGCAGCAATTCAACTACAAATTGTGAAAAGCGAAGCGCATCATCGTCAAAAACAGCAATATTGCCCGAAGTTTGGTAAGCCACATGCACATCGTGGCCTTGGTCGGCCAAGCGAATCAGCGTACCACCCATTGAAATAACATCGTCGTCGGGGTGCGGACTAAAAACAATTGAACGTTTTTTTGCCGGTTCCGGGCGTTCGGGGCGGGTTTTCTCGTAGGCTCCCGGTTTACCTCCCGGCCATCCGGTAATGGTATCTCGCAGCTGACTGAATATCTTAATATTCAAGTCGTAAGCGCCTCCGTATTCAACCAACAAGTCGCGAAGGCCACCTTTTTTATAATCTTCGTCTGTCAATTTCAAAATCGGTTTTTTCGATTTCAAACTCAACCAAACAACAGCACGTTTCACCATGCGTGGGGCCCAATCGACCACACCAACCAGCCAAGGCGATTTAGTGCGGGTAAACTCGCTCAAAGCGGGTTCGTCAAGATAAATTTCCACACTTTTATGCTGCTGAAGGAACGATGCCGGAACTTCGGCAGTAACCGGACCTTCAATCATTTTTTTAAGAATAGCTGACTTTGACTTTCCCCAGGCTGAAAGAATGATGTGACGGGCATTCATAATCGTCTCAACCCCCATGGTGATAGCCCGGTGCGGAACAGATCGTTCGTCGCCGAAATCTTTTGTAGCATCGTTTATTGTAGTCTGGTCGAGCTTTACCAGCCGGGTAGTCGAATTCATCGTAGAGCCGGGCTCGTTAAATCCAATATGGCCGGAACGGCCAATCCCCAAAACCTGAATATCAATGCCACCAACTGCTACAATTTTTGCTTCGTAGGCCGAGCAAAAAGCTGCAACGTCTTCAATTTTCAACGTACCGTCCGGAATATTAACATTCTC
>JBKEAN010000169.1:0-37966 GCA_047972415.1 Mangrovibacterium sp. | reverse complement strand
TGAGGTGAAGCAATTTGTACTCAAGGCCATTCAACCCGAATAATTTGAGTCAATATGAAGATAAAAAAATATGTATTGGGACTGGCTCTCCTTTTGCCCACCTCTTTGTTGAACGCACAGCAGCCGGTTGGCCTGACCGATTGCCGGCAATGGGCGCGCGAAGTTCACCCCCTGTTGAAACAAAAAGAGTTGTACCGGCAACTGGCGGAATTGAAAATCGATAATGTGCAGGCAAGTTGGTTTCCGCAGGTAGATTTAAATGCACAGGCAACTTACCAATCGGATGTCACTAACCTTGGTCTTTCGTTGCCTGGAGTGACGATTCCAAGGATTTCGAAAGACCAGTACAAAGCCTACCTCGATTTGAAACAGGCCATTTGGGATGGAGGAATAGCAAAAGCACGGAAAGAGATCGAACGTACTCAGGAAGCGAGCAATCAGCAGGAGGTTGAGGTTGAATTGTATGAGGTGAATGAGCAGGTGAACCAGCTCTTTTTCTCCAGCTTTTATCTTCAGCAGAACCTCTACTTGCTGGAGAAAAAACAGCAAACGCTGGAGTCACGTAAACACCAAATGCAGTCGGCGTTTAGCCATGGCGCGCTGCTGGCCTCCGAATTGGACCAGGTGCTGGCCGAACTGATTAAGGTGAAGCAGCAGCAAGTAGAGCTGCAAACATCGCGAACATCGGCATTGGCGGCTTTGGCTATTTTGACCGGAAAAGAAATCGGCGATTTGGAAAAGCTTGAGCTCGAAATAAGTGAACAAAGTTTGAACGATTCGATAAAACGACCTGAGATGAATTTGTTTGCACAGCAGCAATCTGTGTTAGCCGCTTCATCAGACTTGGCACAGAAGGGGCGCAACCCGAAATTCTTTGGCTTTGGCCAGGCTGGCTACGGTCGTCCGGCACTGAATATGCTCAACAACGATTTTGATACGTTCTACCTGGTTGGCCTCGGAATGAGCTGGACCATACTCGATTGGAAACAAACAAAACGCGAACGGGAAGCAATTCAATTGCAGCAGGAACTGGTACAAACGAAACAAGTACAGTTTGAACGATCGGTTGAAATTGCACTGGATCGCGAACGTCGGATTGTGGCGCAAACAAAGGCACTGATGGCGCAGGACGAAGAACTGATAGCCGTGCAGGAACGGATTACCAAAAGCTCGGCAGCCAAGTTGGAAAATGGGGCTTATACAGCAGCCGATTACCTGCAGGATCTGAATGCCGAATTGGCTGCCCGCATCAACTTTGAACTGCACAAAGTACAATTGGAAGCAGCAAAGGTAGCCTACCAAACCATTCTCGGACAACAGTAAATAGTAAACTCATGTATAAATTCATTTTGCTGATCGGAACTTTGGCCATTCTGTCTGGATGTAAGGATGGCAACAACAAGTCGGATGCTTATGGCAATTTCGAGGCCGACGAAGTGATTATTTCTTCTGAAACAACGGGAAAACTCATTCAATTTGATGGAGAAGAGGGGCGTAATGTCAAAGCCGGAGAAGTGTTGGCCCTTATCGACAGCAGTACGCTTAGCCTGCAAATTAAACAGTTGGAAGCTCAGAAGAATGCAACTGGTACCCAAAAACTAAACCTGCGCTCGCAAATTGATGTGACACAGCAGCAGCTGAAAAATGTAAAGGTGAACCAGCAACGCCTGCACAGGTTGTTTGCCGATAAGGCGGCGACCCAGCAGCAACTCGATGATGTTGACGGGCAGGCAAAAGTATTGGAAGACCAGATACAAAGTCAGCGTACCCAGTTCGTATCCATTGACAGCCAACTGGCCGTGGTCGATGCGCAGTTGGCCCTGGCAAGAAACCAGTTGGAGAAGTCGGTTATCCGCAGTCCGGTCAACGGAACAATTCTGGAGAAATACACCGAGTTGGGCGAGTTGGCGGCTCCGGCAAAAGCCTTGGTAAAGCTGGCCGATTTGTCCGAGCTCGATTTGCGGGTTTATGTGAGCGGGGCTCAACTTCCTTCGGTAAAACTGGGACAAGAGGTTGATGTATTGATTGATGAAGATAAACAGACCAATCAGGTGCTGAAGGGCGAAGTAAGTTGGATTTCAATGGAAGCCGAGTTTACGCCAAAAATTATTCAAACCAAAGAAGAACGGGTCAAACTGGTGTACGCGGTAAAGGTGAAGGTGAAAAATGATGGCCGCCTGAAAGTTGGTATGCCCGGGGAAGTCAATTTCAAGTAAGCAGGAATCACTAACAGCGATGATCGATTTTCAAAATATATCCAAATCTTATGGGGATATTGTTGCGCTGAAGCGCATTTCCCTGTCGGTAAACAAAGGCGAGTTGTTTGGACTGATTGGCTCCGACGGTGCGGGCAAAACCAGTTTAATGCGACTGCTCGCCACCTTGCTTTTGCCCGACAGCGGAACCATCCGGGTGGGGGGGGTCGATGCGGTAACCCATTACAGATCGATACGCCGCGCCATTGGATACATGCCGGGACGTTTTTCTTTGTACCAGGACTTGACAGTAGAAGAGAACCTGTCGTTTTTTGCCACCGTTTTCGGAACAAGCATTGAAGAGAACTACGATCTCATCCGCGATATATACGTACAAATCGAGCCCTTCAAAAAACGCCTGGCAGGGCGCCTGTCCGGGGGGATGAAGCAGAAGCTGGCACTTTCGTGTGCGCTGATTCACAAACCCGAAGTGCTGGTACTCGACGAACCAACAACGGGTGTGGATGCGCTATCGCGAAAAGAATTTTGGGAGATGCTGAAAAAGTTACAGCAGCAGGGCATGACTATTTTGGTGTCAACCCCTTATATGGACGAAGCAGCCTTGTGCGACCGCGTTGCGTTGATGCAGAAGGGAGAGATCCTGAGCATTAACTCGCCGCAAGGAATTGTGGACAACTACAAACGTTCGCTGTTGGCAGTTCGCTCCGACGAAATTTACCGGCTGATTGTGGAGCTCCGGGCATGGGAACAAACCGAGACCGCTTATGCTTTTGGCGAGTTTGTACACTTCACCCCCAAAAACGACATGTTATTGCCCGAAGAAGTTAGCGCCTATTTGCTGGCCCGGAACCACCGAAACATTCAAGCCACACGAATTCATCCCGGAATTGAAGATGTGTTTATGGCCTTAATGGGAAAGGGGGAGTCGCAGTCACAGTCACAGTCACAGTCGCAGTCACAGTCGCAGTCACAGTCACAGTCACAGTCGCAGTCACAGTTGTAAATACTTAATTAGACTCAAAAAAAATAGTTCGTTATGGATTTCAACGAGTTATTGGCTTATCAGAAAGCATTTAGCTTATCAATGGAAGTGTTCTGGATTAGCAAAACATTTCCCAAAGAGGAAACCTATTCGCTGACTGACCAAATCCGTCGTTCTTCCAGATCGGTTTGTGCTAATATTGCAGAAGCCTACCGAAAGCGCATTTATGTGAGAAATTTTGTCAGCAAACTAAGTGACTCCGACGCTGAAAACAGCGAGACTGCTGTTTGGCTTGATTTTGCGCTGGCATGTCAATACCTGACAGGTGAACAACATGCCGGTCTTTACGAACATAGTCTCGAAATTGGAAGGCTTATCAACTATATGATACAACATCCGCAAAAGTTTGGTTGCAAAGAGGAAATCTAAATAACGTAGAAAAGGTTCGGTTGCAGCTCAACTGAATACTGCGACTGGGACTGCAACTTGCCGAAGTGGTTAAAATTGAAAAAATGAACAAAGGAGCAGTTATTACAGTAAAAAACATGGTGAAGAAGTTTGGCAACTTCGTGGCAAACGACCAGCTCAGCTTCGAGGTTTATGCAGGCGAAATATTTGGTTTCCTTGGAGCGAACGGAGCGGGGAAAACCACGGCCATGCGCATCCTTTGCGGCTTAAGCCGGCCAACTTCGGGCGAGATTAACGTTGGCGGCTTCGATGTGTATAAACAAACCGAAAAAATTAAACAGAACATTGGCTACATGAGCCAGAAATTTTCGCTTTACGAAGATATGACGGTAGCCGAGAATATTCGCTTTTATGCAGGCATTTACGGCTTAACGGTACAGGAGCGAAAAACAAAAGAAGAGCTGATGTTGAAGAAACTGGGGCTTGAAACCGAGCGGAACAAGCTGATAGCCTCCCTGCCGCTGGGCTGGAAACAAAAGCTTTCGTTTTCCATTGCCTTGCTGCACGACCCGCAAATCGTTTTTCTCGACGAGCCAACCGGAGGTGTTGACCCCATTACACGGCGTCAGTTTTGGGATTTTATATACGAAGCCGCTGCCGAAGGGAAAACCATTTTTGTAACCACCCACTATATGGACGAAGCCGAGTACTGCAACCGGGTATCCATTATGGTGGATGGCCGCATTGCAGCACTCGACACGCCCGATGCCCTGAAAAAGCAATACCACGCAGCCGATATGAACGGGGTGTTTTTACAGCTGGCACGTGGAGCTACACGCGGAGACTAGGATAGTTCTCGGTCGCTGTCTCAGTTTTCAGAATTGTCCTGCATACTGCGACTGAACACTGTGACTTGCTCCTCAAAACGAATAAAGCACAAGTTGAAGTATAAATAGAAAAATGTAAACATGAACCGGTTCCTTGGTTTTGTCAAAAAAGAATTCTTTCACATCTTCCGCGATAAACGGACGGTGATAATCCTTTTCGGTATTCCCATCATTCAGTTGATGTTGTTTGGAACCGTAATTACCAATGAGATAAAAGATGCACAAATTGCTATTTACGACCAGTCGAAGGATGAAGTAACACAAGAGATAACAGCCAAATTGCTGTCGTCGGGTTACTTTGTACTCGACCAGAATTTGGAAAATACCGCCGATATCGAATCCATCTTCAAACAAGGGAAAGTAAAAGAAGTGCTGGTTTTTGGTTCCGATTTCAGCCGGAACCTGCAGCGCCACGGTAAAGCCGACGTGCAGGTTATTGTTGATGCGTCGGATCCGAACCTAGGGAGGATGTTGGCCTCGTACACTGCCGGAATCATTAACGATTATATACTGAAAACAATGGGCGATTTGCAGCTCCCACTTCAAATTGAACCTGAAGTGCGTATGGTGTATAACGAAGAGTTAAAATCGGTTTATATGTTTATACCCGGCATCATGGCCATGATTTTGATGCTGATTTCGGCCATGATGACTTCCATATCAATAACCCGCGAAAAAGAAATGGGCACCATGGAAATACTGTTGGTTTCGCCCTTGCGCCCGGCTCAAATTATTTTGGGAAAAGTAGTGCCTTACCTGTTATTGTCGGTCATCAACGCAGTGATTATTTTGAGTATAGGGTATTTTGTTTTTGGCGTTCCGGTCAAAGGGAGCTGGGTGTTGCTCATGGGCGAAAATATTCTTTTTATCCTGATGGCGCTGAGCCTGGGGATTATGATTTCGTCGTTGGTCGAAACACAAATGGTTGCCATGTTTATTTCGGTAATCGGGTTGATGTTACCAACAATTTTGTTATCGAACTTTATCTTTTCCATCGAAAACATGCCGCTTCCGCTGCAAATTGTTTCCAATGTGATGCCCCCCCGGTGGTTTATTGTTATTGTGCGAAGCATTATGCTGAAGGGTGGCGATTTTGGCAACATTTGGAAAGAAACCCTGGTCTTAATCGGAATGACGGCTTTTTTTGTGGCGGTTGCCGTGAAGCAGTTTAAGACAAGGCTGGAGTAAAGCTACAAGTCACAAGCTTCAAGCTTCAAGTTACTTCGTCTTATTTCTTGCAGCTTGAAGCTTTCTACTTGAAGCTTAATGAAAAAATACATCAATTTGAAAACTTAATAATGTAAGAGATGAAAGAATTTAAAAAGCTAAAAGTTTGGCAACATGGAATTGAAGTGGTTGTTGATGTATATCGTTCCTCGCAAGAGTTTCCAAAGGAAGAAATTTATGGGTTAACCTCGCAGATGAGGCGGGCAGCAGTTTCTGTTCCGTCAAATATAGCTGAAGGTTCTGGTCGGAATTCAGATAAAGATTTTGGTCGATTCCTGGATATTTCGCTTGGTTCAGCTTTCGAATTGGAAACCCAACTCATTATTGCAAATAGGCTTGAATTTCTTCCGAATGGGAAATTTGGCGAATTAATTGAAAAGGTTCAGGAAGAACAAAAGATGATTTCCGGACTTCAACGGAGCATAAAAAAAGAAGATTAAAAACGGGCATGCAACTACTTGTAGCTTGTTGCTTTAGACTTGAAGCTCATTATGAAAACAATTCGATATATACTTCAAAAAGAATTCGCTCAAATCAGGCGGAACAAAACCATGTTGCGGATGATTATGATGCTGCCGCTGATGCAAATGCTGGTGCTGGTGTTTGCGGCTACTTACGACCTGAAAAATGTGGACATGTACGTGATCGATCAGGATTTATCGGACACAAGCCGTGGTCTGGTCAATCATTTCGAAGCATCGCCGTTTTTCCGCATACACGATACTTCGTTTGACATGGACAATGCCATGGCCCAACTAAAACAAGAAGAGTCGGACTTTATCCTGGTTATCCCGCCCAATTTTGAACGCTCCCTGGTTCGCGAGGACAAAGCCGATGTGCAATTGTTGATTAATGCCATTGACGGCAACAAAGCATCGCTGGTTTACCAGTACACAAGCAGCATTATTGCGGGCTACAATAAACAGGTAATAACGGATTGGAGGAGCCTGCCCGAGTTTAACCCGCCCATGCAGGTTGAAATCCGCGAGAACTACTGGTTTAACCCGGAACTGGATTATAAATGGTACATGGCGCCAGGCATCTTATCTATTCTTGTAACCATTATTGGCATGTTTCTGTCGGGGATGAACCTGGTACGCGAAAAAGAAATGGGTACCATTGAACAGTTGAACGTGACCCCGATTAAAAAATGGCAGTTTATTGTAGGAAAACTAGTTCCCTTTCTGGTGATTGCGTTGCTCGATATGGCTTTTGGTTTGCTCATTGCCCGGCTGGTTTTCAATTTGCCAGTTCAGGGTAGTTTGGTTATTTTGTTTGGTTTTGGCGCTTTGTATCTGCTTGGTGTGCTGGGCCTGGGCTTGCTAATTTCAACCCTTGCCGATACGCAACAGCAGGTCATGTTCATCACCTACTTTTTTATGATTATTTTTGTGCTGATGGGCGGTATTTTTACCCCGGTTGAAAGTATGCCCGATTGGGCACAAGAGCTCAACAAGCTGAACCCGATATATCATTTTATCCGGATTATGCGCATGGTTTGTCTGAAGGGCTCCGGTTTTGCCGACCTGATTGATGAGTTTGTTTCGCTTTTGCTCATCGGCCTGTCTTTTCTTGGCCTGGCCATCTGGCGTTACCGTAAAACAAGTTAGGTGGAGGCTAAGGGAAACGGAGCCCACGGCTGTTATTCTTTTATTTCGAGGCGTGGCAGGGCAATGTCGTAACGTACCACAACCAGGCGGATGGCAATAATAGAAACAACCGTTGCTATCTCGCAAATAAATTCGGCAAGCCCGAGCCAGCTTGTCAGCAGGTAAATAAGCGCCCCGGCAATGCAGGCGGTTGCGTAAATCTCGCGGTGAAAGATGAGTGGCAGTTCGTTGCAAAGCGTATCGCGGACGATGCCGCCCACTACGGCCGACGATAAGCCCATCATGACAGCCATTGGCGGACTGATGCCCAGCAGCAAGGCCTTCTTCAGCCCAATAAGCGTGAATACGGCAATCCCGATGGTATCAAACAAAAACAGCGTGCGTTTCAGCTTCGATATAAACTTCCCGAACAGGATGGTAACCAGCACGCCCGCCAGGATGAGCCAGAAATAATTGAGGTTGCGCATCCAGGCAACGGGCAGGTCGCCCAGCATCATGTCGCGCAGGGTACCGCCGCCAACGGCTGTTACAAAGCCGATAAAGGTGGCGCCGAAGAAGTCGAGCCGTTTGCTGGCCGCCGTGATGGTGCCGCTGATGGCGAAAACAAACGTCCCGATGTAGTCGAAAAGTAGCAACAAATCCATACCGCAAAGAAACAAAAAATAGCGTGAAACCGGCCGCAGAACATGTCCCGAATGACAAAGAAACAAGTTCGCACGGAGGTGGCACTGTGCGGAAGCGGGATTTTTCATTAAATTAGCCGCCAATGGCATAGTCACGCCCTGCATTTCCTGACGTGCGCGAGCGGACGGGCTTTAGTCAGCATTCAATCTTTATCAACCCATAAACCAAAAACAGATGAGAACAAATTTGTTGATGCTTTCGTTACTGGCTTTGCTTCTTGCATGTCAGCCTAAAAAAGCAAGCACACCTGCCGAAACAACAGCGGCACCAAGCGCCGAAGCCCAGTGGCAGTATTTATTTGACGGCACTTCGCTCGATGGCTGGCGGTTGTTCAATGGCGATAAGCTTCCCGAAAGCTGGATTATTGAAGATGGTAGCCTGAAATCGCTGGGCAAAGGCGGCGACATTGGCGGCGATATCGTTTACGCCACAAAACCCTTCGGTAACTTTGAACTGGAGCTGGAGTGGAAAATTGCCCCGGGCGGCAACAGCGGTATTTTTTACCATGTACTGGAAGGCGAGCAGTACTCGGCACCTTACTTTAATGCGCCCGAGTACCAGGTAATCGATCAACTTGGGTTTCCGGAAAAGCTGGAGGACTGGCAATCCATTGGTGCCGATTACGGCATGTACACCCCCGATTACCAAGGGGTGGTGAAGCCTGCCGGCGAATGGAATACCAGCCGCATTGTGTTTACCCCCGATTCGGTCGCGTATTACCTCAATGGGAAGAAAACCGTGAGCTTTGTACCCTGGTCGGACGACTGGAAGCAACGGCGCGAAACCGGCAAATGGAAAGATTTTCCCGACTATGGCCACGAAAAAACCGGCATGATCGGCTTGCAGGATCATGGCAGCTTTGTGTGGTACAAAAACATTAAAGTACGGGAATTATGAGAAAACTATTGGGATTGGCACTGGCGCTAGCTACCCTGGCCGGCTGCAAAACTACCGGAACCGCCTTGTTTAATGGCAGCAATTTGGAGGGATGGGAAAAGTACGGCACCGAGAACTGGTACGTGGCCGACGGCCTGTTGGTATCGGAAAGCGGGCCTGATGCCCAGTACGGTTATTTGGGTACAGACAAAGACTATCGCGACTTTGAGCTGACTGCCGAGTTTAAGCAGGAAGCCGAAGGGAACAGCGGCATCTTCTTCCGGTCGAACATTGACGGAACCAAGATTGCCGGTTGGCAGGTAGAAGTGGCCCCGCCTAACCTACACACGGGCGGCATTTACGAGTCGTACGGTCGGGGCTGGCTTATTCAACCCGAAACCGAAAAAGAAAAAGCGCTGAAGTATGGCGACTGGAACACCATAAAAGTGCGCGTGGCGGGTAGCACGGTAACCACCTGGCTGAACGGGCAGGAGATGATCCGGCTGACCGATGACAAAATAGGCGAGGGCAAAGGAAAAATTGCGCTCCAGATACACGACGGCGGCGGCATTAAAATATACTGGCGAAACCTGCGTATTAAAGAATTATAGCTTTCGGCTTAAGCCAGAAGACGCGGAGAGGGACTTTAAACACGATTTACAAGGGCACGGGGAAATTTTCAACGCGAAGGCGCGAAGACACAAAGCTTCCTCCGTGCCTTCTGTCGTTAAAGCTTTCAACCCGAAGAATAAATACGACGGTGCGGAAACGGGTTGCATCTTACCCTCCCCCTCGGGAGAGTTGGAGGGGCCCAATTCTCTCCGTGTCCTCGGCGGTTAACGGTTTTCCACCGGAGGCCTATTCAACCCGCAACACCGGCTCAAGGGCTTGCGGAAGCGGGTCGCCGGCGTAACATACCCTTTCCAGATAGAGGCCCGAGGGCGGAGCCGTTAGTTTGGCAACCAGTTCGGAGGGCTTTTTAAACATGGCTTCAACCTCGGCCACCGAAAGCTTGCCCCGTCCGGCTTCAACCATAACGCCCACCATGCGCCGCACTTGTTTCCACAGAAAGTGGCTACCCGAAACACGGATCAGGATTAGTTCGCCGGTTTCGACCAGCTCAATGCGGCTAATTTCTACCAAGGTCGATTTGTCTTCGTCCGACTTTTCCGCGAAATTTTTAAAATCTTTCAGTCCGGTAAACAGGGCGGCAACCGCTTTCATTTTGGCCGTATCCAGCGGGTCCTTCACCCACCACACCATTTTTTTTCCAAAGGCTGAAGGGCGTTTGCTCAGCTGGTACAGGTAAGTGCGGTGTACGGCATCGTAGCGGGCGTGGAATTTGGGCGCGGCCGTTTGTACAGCCGTCACCACAATGTCGTAAGGCAGGCGGTCGTTCAGCTGGTTCTTTAGCAGTTGCGGTTTCAGGTTGCGGTTCACATCCAGGTGGGCAACCTGTGCAAGCGCGTGCACGCCCTGGTCGGTGCGGCCGGCCCCATACAATTCAATTTTCTCACTACCAAAAATTTCCTTGCAGGCGTCAATAAGTGCGCCTTGTACCGATTTGGCCCCCTTTTGCAGTTGCCAGCCGGCGTAGCGGGTGCCGTCGTATTCTATCGTCAGTTTATAGCGTGCCATCTGTTTTTTCAGTTTAAAATGGATTCGGATTACCAACTAATCGGGAAATAGTCCTTCAGGAATTTGCCGCTCCAGTGCTTGCCGGTGTTAATGCCGTCAATGAAGGGGTCGCAAACGCGTGCAGCGCCGTCAACAATGTCCAGTGGTGGCTGAAAATCGTGCACCTCCTGCTTATAGCGGGCAATATCGGCCGGGTCTTCGTCGGTAACCCAACCCGTGTCCACGGCGTTCATAAAAATGCCGTCTTTTGCCAGGTCGCTGGCCGAGGTATGCACCAGCATATTCAGGGCTGCCTTAGCCATGTTCGTATGCGGGTGACGGTCTTCTTTGCGGAAGGTATGAAACTTGCCCTCCATTGCCGATACGTTTACGATGTGCTTCATGCCCGTATAATCTTTGCGCATAAGCGCCGACAGCCGGTTGCACAGTACAAACGGAGCAATGGAGTTCACCAGTTGCACCTCCATCATTTCCACCGGCGCTACTTCGCCCAGGCGCAAGCGCCAGCTGTTGGTCTTGCGCAGGTCAACCTGTTGCAGGTCGGCATCCAGTTGCCCCTCGGGGAACACTTCTGCTGCATCAATCGAATTATCAATCCGGTAAGGTATTTGCGACAGTTGCGCCGAAGCCTTAATGCCCAGCCCCGGGCTTTGGCTGTTCCAGTTTATCGAGAGGGCTTTTTGGTGCTCGCCCACACCCGTGTTGTACGAGTCAATCTCGGTAACACACTGGTGATGGTGCGCCAGCAACTGCTGCACGGCGGGCGTGTGTTCGTTGTAGGCCAGGTTTTCGGCCGCCATCAGGTGGGCGTAAAAGCCCGATGGGCGGCGAACCGTTTGTGCAGCATTGTTAATTAGTATATCCAGCCGCTTGTATTTTTGCTCCACATAGGTTGCAAACAGTTCTACTGATGGGATATGGCGCAGGTCGAGCCCATAAATGTGCAGGCGGTGGCCCCAGTCGGCAAAATCTTTTTCCCTGGCAAAGCGAATGGCCGAATCGGCCGGAAAGCGCGTGGTGGCTATTACCGTGGCACCCGAACGCAGCATCATCAGCGTGGCGTGGTAACCAATTTTTAGCCGCGAGCCTGTAATCAGCGCCGTTTGGCCCGTCAGGTCGCAACGTTGAAAGCGCTTGGCGTAGTTCAGGTCGCCGCACTCGCCGCACATGCTGTCGTAAAAATGGTGCATTTCGGTATAGCGTTTCTTGCACACATAGCAGTTATGTTCAGTGCTAAGCACATGTTGGCCGCTGGCCGCCTGCGCCTCGCCCAGCGCCAGTTGTTCGGGTGCTTCAAACACGCTGGCCAGCCGCGCCGTGCGGATAGAGGATGCCGCGCGCGCTTTGCGGTTAATCCCGCTTTGTTCCTGCTTTTTTACCTGCCGCGCGCCTTTGTTGCGTTTTTTCTGCTCGGCGCGGTCGGGGCGTGTTAGTTGCCCGGCGGCCTTCATCAGCCGTATTCGCTGTTCCTTGTTTAGCTGTACCAGTTGTTCGCTGTTGTCCAGTAAAAACTCCAGCACGGCTATACACTGTTCTGCATCACCAGGTTCCAACCGAAGCTTTTGCTCCTTTTCCTGCTCCATTTTTTTATTGTTCTCGTTTAGCTGCAAATGTAATCGCCTTTTTCGGTTTAGCTCGAAGGTGCCTGTGCAATTATTTACGCCCTGTTTAGCTTGAAGGGCCCTTGCACCGGTTTTAGCCAAATGCGTAGCTGCCGGCCATGTGTACCGTGTTAATAGTTTAGGTTGAAAGGTGGGACCGTGCCTGCCCTAGGCAGCACTTTCGTAGGCCTAAGGCTACCTGTTTCGGGGTTAAAATGAAGCCTTTGCGGCAAGCCCTTCGTTCAAGCTAAACAACCAGCCCCAACGTTGGGTTATACCATCATTACAATTGCGCACGTCAGCAGCAAAATTTCCCGACGTCAACAATTTTTTTTTCTGACGTCACCGGCAAAATTTCCTGACGTCAACAAATTTTCTTCCCGACGTCAGGAAATTTCCTTCCGCACGTCGGCAATTTTTCTTCCGCACCTTGGTGGTCAAAAATACCGGCTTTGCCAAGCCCCCTGCGAACAAATAAACCGCCCAATTGGCTACATTGCCACCGGAAACGGGGACAGTTGATTTAAAATTTTTAACTTGTGCGCCCGTAAACAAAATCACATTAAAAACACTGTAATCGTATATCATGCAAAAACGCAGCAGCTTTCCGCCCGTGTTTTGGGTAGCCAACAGCATCGAAGTGCTTGAGCGCTTCGCCTACTACGGCATTTATCTAAGTTTTGGTATTTACCTGGGCCAGTTGGGCTTCTCCAAGGGCGACCTGGGCATTATCCAGTCCATCTTTCTGGCCCTGTCGTACCTCATGCCGGTATTCTCGGGTACCTTTGCCGACCGCTACGGCTTCAAAAAAATGCTGCTCATCTCCTATGTCGCGTATTTGCCCTCAATCCTGTTGCTTATTCTAACCAAGACCTTCTCCGGTATTGCCCTCTCCATGCTTACCATTGGTTTTGCTGCCGGTATTTTTAAACCGCTTATCGCGTCAACGGTTCGCGCCACCACCGACTCCAGCAATAAAACCCTGGGTTTTGGCATCTTTTACGCTATGGTGAATGTGGGCGCCTCGTTTGGCCCCATTGTCATGGGCAAATTACGCGGCTGGTCGTGGGATTACGTGTTTTACACTGCCGCCGCTGCGATTGCGGCCATGTTCGTCATCACTTTACTCTTTTACAAAGAGCCCAAGCGCGAGATGGAAGGGGTAACCCTGGCGCAAAAATTTCGCGATATGGGCGAGGCGCTCTCCGACGGGAAGTTTTTGCTGTTCCTGCTCCTGTTGGGCGTGTTTTTCTGGCTGCCTTTCTGGGCCTTCTTCAACACGCTGGCCGTTTACATTAACGACTACATGGATACCAACCTGCTGTACGAATCGGTGCGTTCGGTACTGGGAGAGCCTATTGCCCGCTTTATCTCCACCAACGACAACGGCGTGTGGAAAATTAATGCTGAAGCCATTTCGCAAACCGGCTATGTGATTATCCTGTTCCAGTTATTGGTTTCGCGTACCTTCGAAAAGCGGCCGGCCATCCCCTCGTTCCTGTTTGGCTTGTTTGTGGCGGCCGCGGCCTTTGTGGTGCTGGCGCTGTCGGTAACCGTGTCGAACAACCTGGTGTTTTTGGGCGTACTGCTGTTTTCTGTGGGCGAAATGATTTCGTCGCCACGTATCCAGGAGTACATTACCTGGATTGCCCCCAAAGAAAAAGCCGGCCTGTACATGGGAACCAATTTCCTAGCAACTTCAATCGGCGCGTTTTTTAGCGGCTGGTACACCGGGTTCATGGGCAAGTTTGCCGATGCTGGCCATCCCGAGTACGTGATGTTTACGCTGGCCGCCCACCTGGGATTGGGCATCTTGGCCATTTACATCTTCTCTAAAACTATGGGCGAGTTTAAAGAGCAAAAAGAATAACAGGCATACAACAGAAACACAAACGGGTTCCCAATTTAGCGGGAGCCCGTTTGTGTTTTATTCAAGCGCTTTATGCTTTTCTGCCAGTTCCAGCTGAAACTAGAGATAGCCCAGCAAGCCGATGGCCAATTGTTTGAATATTGTTCACCAAAATGAGATAAAATCTGGCGTAGCAACGTAGATTTTATTTACAGCAACGTTTACAACGTTTGCGGCAACGTTGAATTTACCTGAGGCAACGCTGAATTTGTTTGCGGCAACGTTGCAGAAGGCCTCGGCAACGCTGAATTTGCTCGTGGCAACATTGAATTAGTTTGCGGCAACATGGAATTTACCTGCGGCAACGCTGAATTTGTTTGTGGCAACGTTGCAGGAGGCCTCGGTAACATAGAATTTGTTTGCGGCAACGTTGAATTTGTTCGTAGTAAGGTGGAATTTACCTACGGCACCGTTAATTACCCGACAACCAAATACCCGGCAAGCTGTTTGGGTTTATTTCTTTTCCAGTTCGTTGAGTTGCTCCATTTTTTTGCGGGCCAGGAACTCGGTAATCCCTTCGAGGTGCTCTTTTACCCGTTTGTTGCCAAACTCATATACTTTAGATACCATTCCGTCCAGAAAGTCGCGGTCGTGCGATACCAGGATGAGGGTGCCATCGAACTCCATCAGGGCTTGTTTCAGAATGTCTTTCGTTCTAATATCGAGGTGGTTGGTCGGTTCATCGAGGATGAGCAGGTTAACCGGTTCCAGCAGCAGTTTAATCATAGCCAGGCGGGTACGTTCGCCGCCCGAGAGCACCTGCACTTTCTTGTCCCAGTCCTCGCCGCCAAACATAAAGGCGCCAAGAATGTCTTTTATTTTTGTGCGGATGTCGCCTTTGGCCACATCATCGATGGTTTGAAAAACGGTGCGCCCCTCGTCGAGTAGCGAGGCTTCGTTTTGGGCAAAATAACCAATGAGGGTGTTGTGCCCCAGTTGTATTTGGCCTTCGTGCGCCAGTTCTTTCATAATCGCCTTAATCAGGGTCGATTTTCCTTCGCCGTTTTTGCCTACGAAAGCCACTTTTTCGCCCCGTGCAATGGTGAACGAGGCATCGGCAAATACCTTGTGCCCGCCGTAGCTTTTGCCTACATTTTCGGCAATTACGGGGTAGCTTCCGGCACGTGGCGATGGCGGAAAGCGTAGCTTCAGGTGTGAGCTGTCCACCTCGTCCACCTCGACCAGCTCCAGTTTTTCGAGCATCTTCACCCTTGATTGCACTTGCAGTGTTTTGGAGTAGGTTCCTTTAAACCGCTCGATAAAGTCGGTGGTTTCGGCAATAAACTTTTGTTGCTCGTCGTATTGTTTTTGTTGCTGTTCGCGGCGTTCCTTCCGCAGTTCCAGGTATTTGCTGTAGTTTACTTTGTAGTCGTAAATGCGGCCCATCGTTACTTCGATGGTGCGGGTGGTAATGTTGTCGATGAATTTTTTGTCGTGCGAGATGACGATGACGGCTTTCGCGTTGTTGATGAGGAATTCTTCGAGCCATTGTACCGATTCAATGTCGAGGTGGTTGGTAGGCTCGTCGAGCAGGATTAAATCGGGATTTTTCAGCAAAATCTTGGCCAGTTCAATGCGCATACGCCAGCCACCGCTAAAGTCGTTGCTGGGTCGGCCAAAGTCGTCGCGAAGGAAACCCAGGCCGAGCAGGATTTTTTCAACCTCGGCATCGAAATTTATTTCGCCCTGGCTGTACAGTTTTTCGCTCAGGTCCGATACTTCTTCAATAATAGCGGCATACTGGTCCGATTCGTAATCGGTGCGCACCGTCAGTTCGTGGTTTAGCGCGTCCAGTCGGGTTTGCATATTCAGCACCTCGGCAAAGGCCTGCGATGCTTCTTCGAACAAGGTCCGGTTGCTGCTGTGCATCAGGTGTTGCGGAAGGTAGGCGATAACGGCATCTTTGGGCGCCGATACTTTGCCCCGCGTGGGTGTTTGCACACCTGCCATCAGTTTAAGGAGGGTCGATTTTCCCGCGCCGTTTTTTCCCATCAGGGCAATGCGGTCTTTCTCGTTCACCACAAACGACACCTCTTTAAAAAGCGTTTGCCCGCCAAACTCTACCGTTAATCCATCTGCTGAAATCATTCGTCAATTTTTAAAAACCGGCGGCAAAGATAATTAAATGGGCGAGTGGCGAAAGCGATGTTTCGGGGAGCTAAGGTAAAATCAACGCAAGGTTAAGTTAAACGACAGGTTGGCGAAATTTAGGGTTGAAACCGGTAGTGCCCGATTATTTTGAAACGGAACAAGCAATCTTCCACCACTTGTCCGGCTCCAATGTTGTGAATGATGAGGTTTCGTTTTCCGTCGGCCGATTTCAACTTCGACACCATGCCGATGTGCGTAACCGCCCCGCCCAGGTTCCAGCAAACCAGGTCGCCGGGCTGGTAATCGGCGGCATTGTTGCTAATTGCTTTTTGGGCACCATGCCGCGAAAAGAAGGTCATCAGGTTAGGAACGCGCCGGTGGTCGATGTTTTTATCGGTGTGTTTTAATCCCCAAAGTTTTGGGTACGCCCCAAAATTGGCAAGCATATCTGTATGCACTTCTTTTTGCAGGTCGATTCCCATTTTCCGGTAAGCGCGGATGATCACATCGGTACATACGCCTTTGTTGGGCGGAACGTCGCCGTTTGGATAAGGAATGCTGAAATAAGCCGGATCGTACGATACCTTTTGACGGGTTAGTGTTAATGCTGAATCGGCCAGCTGGTTGTAAAAATAGGGCTGCGCAGCAAGCGTTTGAACGCCGAGAATGGCAATAATCAGTATCAACCGTGTTTTGAACATTGGCTACTTGGATTACATCATAAAAAAACTTTTCAACCCCGATAAAATACTTTGGACAACATAAGCCGACAAAATCAGCCCCATAATTTTACTGATGACGGTAATTCCCTGCTCTCCAATTTTGTTTTGGATGAAACGTGCCACCAGCAACAGCAAACAGGTAATGAGCACCACCAGTATCATAAGCAGGCTGGTCACTAATTGTTGCGGGATGGTATAGATGTGATTGTCGGTAAGCAGTACCACCGCCATAATGGCCCCCGGCGATGCAATGGACGGAATGGCAATGGGGAACACGGTTACATGTTTGAAATCTTTAATCAGGTGTTTTTCGTTTTCGGGCTTTCCTTCACCAAAAATCATCGTCAGCGCAAACAAGAACAGAATGATTCCTCCCGAAATCTGAAAGGCATCCAGGCTAACTTCCATGCCTTCCATAATTAATTGCCCCACCACAATAAAGAAGAGCAAAATGATGGCGGCAATAATTGCTGCACGAATGGCGATAGACCGTTTTTGTTTCTCTTCGAAGTGTTGTGTAGCGGTTAAAAACACCGGTACCGAGCCCAGCGGATCGATAACTGCAAACAAAAGCAAGAAGGTATTGACATATTCAATCATGGATAAACTGTTTTAAAGGCTTTTTTCAGTTTATACAAGAAACGAAAATTTCGGTAAAACCATTGAATTTGTTTTTAACAGGACTGATTTTTTTTTACGGAGGCGATCCGTTCTTGGCGGCTTATTTTAAACAGGTCACTTCCTGCGTACTTGTCCCGGCCCGGATAAAACCGACCAGGCTTTTAATACCGCACTGCACCATTTCGGCAACGGCAGCATCGGTATAAAAGGCAATGTGCTGTGTCATAATCACATTCGGGAATTGGCGAATGTAAGCCATGTCGCGGTTGCTGATAATGTCGGTGCGGCGGTCGAGGTGGTAAATGCCGGTTTCGTTTTCGAACACATCCATTGCCAATGCGCCAATTTTTCGGCTTTCGATGGCATCAATAACATCGCTAATGTTCATTAATTCGCCACGGGAACAGTTGACTAAAATTACACCGTCCTTCATTTTCTTCAAACTTTGTTTCGAAACCATACGGAAGGTCGAATCCAGCAGTGGGACATGAAAGGTCAGTACGTCGGCCTGGGCATACAATTCGTCCAGGGGCATGTATTCCACAAGCGTTTCAACGGCGGGGTTGGTGCGGGTATCAAAAGCAACCAGGCGGCACCCAAAACCCGACAGGTTGCGGATTACCTGCGCGCCAATATTACCGGTACCAATAATGCCGATGGTGAGGTTGTGCATTTCGCGGCCTTGCAGGCCAGGGAGCGAGTAGTCGTTCACGTTGACGCGCCACATGGCTTGCTTGTACTTGCGCAGGCTCATCAAAATCAGCATCACGGTATAGTCGGCCACGCCGTTGGGCGAGTACCGGGCGTTGGCTACGCGGATGCCCAGCTTGGTGGCAGCTTCCAAATCAATGTGGTTGTAGCCCATTGTGCGGGTTGAAACACAGCTAATACCACGGGCCTTCAATTCAAGCAGCAGTTCGCGGTTGAGCTTGCTCTGCCCAAGGGTACTTACAGCCTGCGCGCCACTCAGGAGCGGGAGTGTGTGCTTGTTTAAGGTTTTTTCGGTACAAACGATTTCAACATCATACAGCGCTTTCATTTGGTTGAAAGGAATCAGTTCATCTTCTCGTGTTTCAAAAGCAATTATCCGGATCATCTGCTATTTTTTGTTTGAGGCGCAAGGATAGCCAAAAATTACAGCCTTTGAGCTGATAAAACCGAGGGTTTGTCTTGTTTGGTCGAAAGCGTGGCATCATTTTCGGCAAAACGTGCAAGCAACAAATAATTGTAATATCTTTGTGTGCGCAAACAAAAATTATAAGAAGTTCATTTTCTATTATTTATAAGCGGCATTAATGCTGCTTTTACGCAAGGTGCTATATGGATGATTTTAAAAGTATTCGCATTAAAGATGTGGCAGAGCTGGCTGGCGTTTCGGTTGCTACGGTTGACCGGGTTTTGCACAAACGCGGAAAAATTTCGGAGAAAGCGCTTTCCAAAGTAATGGATGCGCTGGAAAAAACAGGCTATAAGCCCAATTTAATTGCCAGTACATTAGGCTCGAATAAAATTTTCAGGATAGCAGCCATGCTGCCCGACCCGGCCATGGACGATTACTGGACACAGTCGGGCTCGGGGATTTTTAAAGCGAACGAAGAGTGGGCGCAGTACAACGTGCGCATCGAGTCGTTCTACTTCAATATGTACGATAAAAAATCGTTTCAGCAGGTGGCGGCAAAAATTCTCAACCAGAAACCGGATGGTTTGTTGCTGGCGCCGATTATGTACCACGAAGCGCTCGATTTTTTTGAAGAACTAAAGGAGCAGAGAATTCCGTACGTGCTGTTTAATACAAATATAACCGAGGCCGATCCGCTGAGCTTTATTGGGCAGGATTTGTACCAAAGCGGACGGGTTGCTGCCGAAATGCTTACCGTTAAGGTTGGTAAGGGCGGGAACCTGCTGGTGCTCCACGTGTACGAGGCGAGCGGGAATGCCATGCACGTGATGGAGAAAGAACGCGGGTTCAGGGAGTTTTTTACCAGCAACAACCTGTCCGGTTTCCGGATTACATCGTTGGAGTTCCCGGATTTTAACGATACAGCTTTTGTTCGCGAGCTACAACAAGTGCTGGCGAAACAGGAGGTTGACGGCATTTTTGTGCCAACCTCGAAAGGGACACACCTCACCGCCCAGGTGTTGGATAAAACCGGGAAGAAGGAGATTGCCCTGGTAGGCTACGATTTGTTGAAAGATAACATTCACTATATGTACGAAGGGGTGATTAATTTTCTTATTCACCAAAACCCGCGAAAGCAAGCATTTAAGGGGATAAGCCACCTGGTGAATTACCTGCTGTTTAAAAAGCAGCCCCCGTTGAATGATTTGTTCCCCCTTGAAATAATTGGACGGGAGAATTTAAAATCGTACCTGCACGCAGATTTGAGTTAGCAGAACCGTTGAAAAGCGTGCGCTCGCACACATTGTTTTAGTTAGAAACAAGCAAATTACCGGGTGCCACAATGTTTGGCCTTTTCGACGAAAGTGGGCGCGTTCTGGCAAGCTCTTCAAATTTTTATATTTTTGAACCGTTCCAAAAACAAGCAACAATGATTGTTCGAAACAGCTGTCTTTTTCTTCTGCTTTTTATTTTCAACCTGAATTTGTTTGCACAACAAGCAGCGCCCGAAACGGGAAAACCTAAGCTGGTGCTCATATTCAACGTGGAACAAATGCGTAGCGATTACCTGGTGCGTTATGCCGACAAGTTTGATAAGAACGGTTTTTTGCGTTTGCTGGAGCGGGGTGCGGTTTGTACCAATGCGAGCATGAACCTGCATGTGCAAAAGTGTACCACGGGTACGCCAACCTTATTCACCGGTTGCTACCCCGACAAACACGGCATTATTAACGAAAGTTGGCTCGACCGCCTAAAGGAAAAAGAAGTGAGTGCCACTGCTGATAATACGTGCATTACGGTTGGCAGCGATTCGAAAGAGGGACAGCGATCGGCACGGATGCTGCTGAGCCCTACCCTGGGCGATGGCATAAAATTGTACTCGAACGGAAAATCACGCGTATTCTCGGTTAGTTTGAACGATTATAGCGCGATTTTTTCGGGTGGTCACGCCGCCGACGGAGCTTACTGGTTGGACAACCAAACGGGGAATATGATTTCGAGCTCGTATTATGTGAGCCAATTTCCGGGATGGGCTTTCGATTTTAATAGCAAGCACTACATGGAATCGTACCTGGAGCGCGGTTGGTCAACCCTGATCCCACTGAACAGTTATTCGGCCAGTTTTGACGATGTAAATAGCTTCGAAAAAGGTTATTTTGACAAGTTGAACAGCTTTCCGTACGACTTGAGAAAACTGGTTTCGGAAGAAGGAAGTTATAAGGTGATGAAAACCACTCCGTTTGGGAACCGCTTGTTGCGCGAATTTTCAATCAGCCTCATAAATCAGGAGCAGCTGGGACGCGATGAGTTTCCGGATTTGCTGACTGTGAATTTTTCGTCAATGGATTACATGAATTCGGCTTTTGGCCCAACTTCGGTGGAAATGGAGGATGTTTACCTGCGTATGGATCAGGATATTGCTGCCATTCTCGATTTTGTGGATAAAAATATTGGGTTGAACAATGTGTTGGTTGTACTCAGCTCAAGTTGTTCGGCTTCGTACCCGGTTGATGTGTTGCAAAAATACAACATGCCGGTTGGGTATGTGTCGCCCGAGAGCATGGTGGCCTTGCTGAAATCGTACCTGAATATTACCTATGGACAAGGCGAATGGGTTGAACTGGTGATGGATCAGCAGCTCTATTTTAACAGAAAACTGATTGAGAAGCAAAAGCTAAACCTTTCGGAGTTTTTGTCGCGGGCAGCCTCGTTTATTAACCAGTTCGAAGGAATTAAAATTGCAGTCCCGTCCACCGGCTTCGAGCAGGGCGACTATTCAACCAGTTTGCTCACAACTATTTCAAAATCGTACAACCAGAAACGCTCGGGCGACGTGCTGTTTATGCTCGAAGATGGCTGGCAGCCCCAGTTTAAATTCCGCCAAATAAATTATACCGACAATACCCACATCCCGATGGTTTGGATGGGAGCGGGGATAAAAAGCGGACGGATGCGCGAACCGGTAGATGCGGTGGATATGGTCCCTACCATTTTCGATTTGCTGGACTACGATATCCCGGCACATTGCGAAGGACGGGTAATTTCTGAAATTATCCGCTAATGCAAGATTAAGCGATGGCTCTGTACCCTCAAATGGTGTTTTGTTACCCCACTATTCCGGCAGCAGCTTCTTTGTCGAGATAAAAAGTCAGAGTTCCTTTCGCTGGATGAATGTGGCTTGTCGGTAGCCTTTCGTATCCTGGAAGTTGATTGAAAATTTCGGTTATCCGCTCGGTTTTGGCTTTCCCGGTCACCAAAAAATCGATGGCTTTGGCATTATTAATCACTTTCCCGGTTAAGCTTACCCTTTTTTGGCCACTGTCGGGGTGGGTGGCAACGGCACAAATTTCGGGCGAGCGCAGCAACGCTATTTCGTGGGGAAAAATAGATGCCGTATGCCCGTCGTTGCCCATGCCCAAAATAATCAGGTCGAAAACAGGCCAGCCGTCAACTACCGGTAAATGTGTTTTTATTTCATCAATGTACTGTTCTTTTGCTTTTTCGGGCTCCCATTCGCCCATTACCCGGTGAATATTTTCCGCGGGAATTTTAATCTTGGCGAACAGGTGGTCGTCTGTCATTTTATAGTTGCTTTGCTCGTCGGTTGGCGGCACACAACGCTCGTCGCCCCACCAAAAGTGGAGCTTTAGCCAGGGCATTTTCGCTGCATAATCTTGTGCCAGAATATCGAAAAGCAACGCAGGGGTACTACCACCCGAAAGGGCGATATGAACAGGTGCCTTGGCCGCTTCGGCCAGTAGGTACAAGTCGGAAGCAAAAGCCCTGGCAACTTCCAGGGCATTGTCGAATAGTTTAACTTCGGTATTTTTCATTTTTTTGTTGAGGCGCGAGAGAGAGATTACAGTTCGCAATAATTGCCGTCGTCCGACAAGTTTTTACAGGGGTATCGCCAGGTGCCGTTTTCCACCAGCAGGTCGGCCACGTCGGGGCCCCAGGTTCCGGCGGGGTAACCGTAAAC
Organism: Mangrovibacterium sp.; assembly: GCA_047972415.1. Classification (GTDB taxonomy): domain Bacteria; phylum Bacteroidota; class Bacteroidia; order Bacteroidales; family Prolixibacteraceae; genus Mangrovibacterium. The sequence goes on along the minus strand of JBKEAN010000169.1, from coordinate 15,395 downwards.
CGGAATGTCGGGATTGTTTTGCCAGGCATTCAGGATAGGTTGAACAAATTCCCATGCTTTTACCACCGCATCACCGCGCGAGTACAGGGTGGCATCGCCCTGCATACAATCGAGCAGCAGGCGTTCGTAAGCCGATGGCAAATGCACATCGCGCAACTGGTCGTAATGGAAGTCCATGTTGACGGTTTGTACGTTGAAGCCGGCCCCTGGAACTTTCATCCCAAATTTGAGCAGAATGCCTTCGTCGGGCTGAATGCGGATAACCAATTGATTAGCTGCTTGCTCGTAGCCATTTTGGGTGGCAAACAGGCGGTGTGGCGTTTTTTTAAAATGAATGACCACCTCGGTGACCCGAGTTGGTAATTTTTTTCCGGTGCGTATGTAGAACGGGACACCGCTCCAACGCCAATTGTCAATAAAAAACTTCATGGCAAAAAAGGTTTCGGTGCGGCTCTCGGGGTCAACGCCTTTTTCCTGTCGGTAAGCTTTTACCAACTGGCCTTTGATGTGCGATTCGATATATTGACCACGAATGACGTATTGCTGTACTTCGTTTTCTTTTATCGGGCGCAACGATTGGAATACTTTGAGAACTTCGTTCCGGATGGCGTCGGCCTCAATAACTACCGGCGGTTCCATAGCTACCATGCCAACCATTTGCAGCAGGTGGTTTTGCACCATATCGCGCATGGCACCCGACGAATCGTAGTAGCCGCCGCGCTCTTCAACCCCTAAACTTTCGGCTGATGTGATTTCGACGTGCTGGATGAAGTTGTGGTTCCAGATAGGTTCAAAAATCCCGTTCCCGAAGCGGGTAACCAGCATGTTTTGTACCGATTCTTTTCCCAAATAATGGTCGATACGGTAAATCTGGTTTTCGTTGAAGTAATTTAACAGGTTTTTATTCAGTTGCTTGGCCGAGTCGAGGTTGGTGCCAAACGGTTTTTCAACAATCAACCTGCGAAACCCGTCGTCGGTTTTGTTCAACCCAACACTGGCCAGGTTGGCCGGAATAATTTCGTACAGTTTTGGCGGTGTGGACAGGTAGAAAATAAAGTTTTCGGCAATGTTGTTTTGTTTGGCAATGGTCATCAGCCTGTCGCGCAGCACCGGGTAGTCGTAGGCATCTTCGGTTGCTAGCGGTTGATAATAGAGCATTCCTAAAAAATCGGAAATACAGCTTTGTTTTTCCGCTTCGCGGGGCAAAAACTCTTTCATTTTTTCGCGAAACTGCCCGTCTTCCAGCTCGGTACGGCTAACGCCCAGAACGGCAAAGTGCTCCGGCAACAATTTTTGACGGTACAATTCGAACAGGGCGGGGATTAGTTTCCGCTTGGTCAGGTCGCCCGAAGCGCCGAAAATGACCAGTATCAGTGGTTTTGTTTGGCTCATAATTGTTCAATTTCGAAGAATGGTGATGGTGACAACTGATTTTTTTTTTGATGCACAGGAGCAGCCGGGCCGCTTTCTGTACTTCAAAAGTAGTGAAACTGTTCGTGTCTTAAACAGTTTTTAGGTTCTTATGTTTGCAAGTAACTTAAGAATTGCCACTTTGCAGGCTTGGGATACAGCAAACCAGCAATTGGTCGTCATGCTCCAGTGTGAAAATTGTGTAGCAAACGGGTGAGCCAATCACCAATATAGCTACAAAGTTGTTGTTTTCGTTACGCTCAATGCGGATTTGTTGCGAGAGGCTAAGCCCCGGAATGCCAGCCGATTTGTACACGGCTTCTTTGATACACCAAAAAAGGGCCCATCCGTTCGCGGTATCTGCTGCCAGTTCCGACTCTTTGGAAGAGAGGTATTTGGGTTCAACCTTACGGAAATCACGATTGACCGATTCAATGTCGAGGCCGCAATGTTCGCGGAGGTGCAAAAATACACCCGCCAGTTTGCCCGAATGACTGATGGAGATGGAGTGGTACTGCGAGTGGCTGATGGTGGGTTTGCCATTTTCGGAGTACTGAACCTGGTCGTTTTTGCAGCCAGCCATTCGGATTAAAATGCGGCTGGCCAGCCATTCCCGCCGGCGTTTGTCGTTGCGGATTTCCCGGAACCGGGCATCGCTGGCAAAATCGGCACCCAGGTGGAGCATGGTTTCAATGCTTTCGTCAATTTCCCAGAGGAGCAATCGTCCTTCGTCAAACGTTATTTCGGTTAAAAAGGGCATCGGGCAGTTTTCAATTTAAATGAAGGGAACTTATTTCCAGCGAAAAGTTTCAACAAGGTGAACGACATCCTGTTCCAGAAAGTCGATAACTGGCTGAATGGAATCGATGTTCGGAATTTCGCGGATGTACAGGGCGCCGCGAATAAAGTTGGAGCTGCTGTCGGTAAGGTAAAACTGGATGGGCGAGGCCGCGTTCCCTTCAATGTAATAAATGGTTCCGTAAACTTTTTCGGTAGGGTTCAGGTAAAGCCGTTCGTTAATGGCGTCGGCTTTTATGGAGTGGTCGTAAGCGAGTTTGCGCGAATCCTCGATGTGCTGGTTCAAATCGCCATTTAATTTTACGAAGGTGAGGTGCACGTCGGCCTTATTTGCAGGCGTAGCCAGGTTTATCCATTCGTCGCTGTTTTGGCGGTCGGTCGATTTGTGCAGGGTTGAATAATTGGCCAGTTCGAACGAGTAGGGCAACGAGTCGCTGCTGCGATGGTACGTTTTTTCGGGAAACGAAATGCGGAAATAGCCCCGTGGTTTGGGAATATAGCTTTGGTTGCAGGCAACAAAAACAAAACAAACAGCGCTTATCAGGAGCAGGTGCTTCATCTATTTTTTTGCTTTGTCAAGTATTTCAACTTTTACTTTTTTGATGCGGCGGTTATCGGCTGCTTCAATCGAAAAAACAAAATTGAGACAGGTAATTTTGTCGTGAAGCGCCGGGATTTCGCCTTTCAATTCGAGTAAAAGCCCTGCAAGTGTGTCGGCTTCGCCTTTAAAATCGTCGAAGGCATGTTCGTCGGTTTCGGTTATTTTGAAAAAATCGCTCAGCAAAATTTTTCCGTCAAACAGGTATTTATTGTGGTCAATTTTGGTGAAGTAGTTTTCGTCCTCGTCAAATTCGTCGGCAATATCACCAACAATTTCTTCCAGAATATCTTCCAGTGTTACAATGCCGGAGCTTCCTCCGTACTCGTCGACAACAATGGCCATGTGTACCTTGTTTTTTTGAAACTCTTCGAGCAGGTCGTCAATTTTTTTTGTTTCGGGCACGTAAAATGGCGGACGGATAATGCTTTGCCAGCGAAAATTTTCGCGTTTGTTGATGTGCGGGAGCAAATCTTTAATGTATAAAATACCGCGGATATGATCGAACGATTCGGCGTAAACCGGAATGCGCGAGTAGCCCGAATCGTTAATGCGGTTGATTACTTTATCGAACGAATCTTTGATGTCAACTGCTTCAACATCAACACGGGGGACCATAATTTCAACGGCATTTTTATTCCCGAACTTCACAATCCCTTCCAACAGTTCTTTGTCGTCGGAAAGCTCGTGGTCGGCCGTTAATTCCAGGGCGTGCGACAACTCGTCGACCGAAATGTTTTGCGGGTGGTGTTTGTGCATACGCCGGTTAACCAGCGAGGTGGAATAAATAAGAATGGAATTGATGGGGCTGAAAATGCGTTCGAGCACATTCAGGGGCAGTCCCATTATCCGGGCTACCTCCATGGAGTGGCGGGTGGCATATACTTTCGGGATAATTTCGCCGAAAAGCAACAGGAAAAAAGTAATAACAATAATTTGAAAGATGAACCCAATTCCCGGTGCCTTCGAAAAATCGATAAGCATATCGGTGGTGTACGACGACAGAATGACGATACCCACGTTGATGAAGTTGTTGGATACCAAAATAGTAGCTAGTAACTTCTCCGGGTTTTCCAGGTTGTGTAATATGAAGTGGCTGTTTTTCTCCTTTTGACTACTGAGCTGTTGGCGATCCTTCGGACTTAACGAGAAATAAGCTACTTCGGAGCCGGAAATCAACGCGGACGAAATCAATAAGATAACAATTAAAACAAGGCTAAAGAAAGCCGATGCTGTCATTGGATGAAAATAAACTTCCCATGACAGCGAAAGTAAATGAGGTAAAGGTTCTGTTTCCAATCTGTTTGGTTTTGGTTACTAAAAAGGCAAATCGTCTTCCTGCGAGGAACTGAAATCGGGCTCTTGTACCGAGTTTGCCGGGTCGTTTTTTGGTGCTGCCATTCCTTGTGCTGCTCCTTGGTTTGATGAGCCGCGTGAACTTAGCATCTCCATGTTGTCTGCATATATTTCTGTTGTGTACCGTTTGTTTCCCTCCTTATCGTCCCAGGCCCGTGTGCGGATACGGCCTTCAATGTACAATTTATCGCCTTTTTTTACATATTGTTCCACTACCTTGGCCAAACCACGCCACACAACGATGTTGTGCCACTCGGTAGTTGTTACTTTTTCGCCGTTTTTCGCCGTGTAACTTTCCGAAGTTGCTAACGAGAAGTTTGCTACAGCTACGTCTTTGTCCAGATGCCGAACTTCCGGATCCTGGCCCACATTGCCAATCAGAATAACTTTGTTTACAGACATGATATTAGTTAGTTTAAAATTTACAAGCTCAAGTTACAACATTCGAATTAAATATGATGTCGTAACTGTCAGAATTTCATAAAACTAAGAGTTCTTGTTTTTTTTGCAATCTTTTTTGTGCCCGGTTCAACCCCAACCAAGTTGTTCTATTTTTCGTTCAACCGGTTTGGGAACAGCAAAGTTAAGAATATCTTTCTTATTCACCCGGACAAACGATTGAGGCGCCCTATTTTTATTGGTTATTTCAATCTGGATAAAACGAAAGTGAATAAGCTGGTGGCTGAGAACCTGTTTGTACCAGTTGCTGATTTCCTTTACCAAACCGTTTTTATATGTTTCCAGTTGCATGGCCGAATCCAGAAACTCGGCGGGACTAGTCTCCACATCCGTTTCAATAAGCGGGAATTCGTACAGGTTTTTCCAAATATCGGAGCCAATCCGTTTTTGAAGATAAACCCAATTTCCGTTTTCAGCAATCAGGTAATTAAAGTAGCGGTGACGAATTTTGGTTTTGCTGTTTTTTACGGGAAGTTGGTCAACCAGGCGATGCTTGTATGCAAAACATCTGGGTTGAAACAGACAGTTTTTGCAGTCCGGGTTTTTAGGCGTGCACTGCACAGCACCAAATTCCATCATTGCTTGGTTGTGGTCGGCCGGGTGTGTGGTATGTAATAGTTGTTGAGCCAGTTGGGCGAACTGTTTTTTGCCTTCGGTACTGTTAATTGCCGTATCGATGCCGAACAGCCGGGCAATCACCCGGAATACATTGCCATCAACAACCGCATACGGAAGCCCGAACGAAATGGAGGCAATGGCTGCGGCCGTATATTCACCCACACCTTTTAGTTTTAGCAGGGTACCGTAGCTGGCCGGAAACTGTCCGCCCAGTTCGGTTGTAATGTATTTGGCAGTGTGGTGCAGGTTCCTGGCCCGGGAGTAGTACCCCAATCCCTGCCATAATTTCAGTATCTCGTCTTCGGTGGCGGCAGCTAATTTTTCGATAACAGGATAATTTTTAATGAAACGATTGTAATAGGCAAGTCCTTGGTCGATACGGGTTTGTTGTAGAATGATTTCGGACAGCCAGATGGCGTACGGATCGTTGGTTTCGCGCCACGGAAGGCTGCGTTTGTGGCGGTGGTACCAGTTTGTCAGTTGATCGCCGAATCCTTCAATATGCTCCATAACTAATTAGAATCTACGTGAATTGCAAAAATAATTCTTTTCAAATGTTTTCAGTTATCAAATAATTTCTATTTTTGCACACCCAATAGTTCTGATTTTATAATTTATTGAAAACTAAATAATTTTAGAGATGACTAAAGCAGATATTGTTAACGAAATTAGCAAGAACACTGGTATCGAAAAAGTAACAGTGCAAAAAGCGGTAGAAGCTTTCATGGAAACTGTAAAGGATTCATTAACTGAAGGCAGAAACGTTTATTTACGTGGGTTCGGAAGTTTCATCGTGAAAAAGAGAGCAGAAAAAACAGCTCGTAACATTTCACGGAATACAACGATTATTATTCCGGAACACTTTATCCCGAGTTTTAAACCGGCTAAAACGTTCGTATCTCAAGTGAAAGATCAAGTTAAAAAGTAAGAGATTATGCCAAGCGGAAAAAAAAGAAAACGCCACAAAATGGCGACACACAAGCGTAAAAAACGACTACGTAAAAACAGACATAAGAAAAAGAAATAGTTTCCGGTTTTAGGTGAAACTAGTTTCCAACTGTTGGTTAAACCTAAAGTACGTTGTGCTTTAGGTTTAACCGTTTTATGAGTCGTATTTATTACGCGTAACAAATCAAATTTTAATAACGTTGTGAGTAGCGATCTGATTATTGACGTCACTCCCTCGGAAGTCGTTATTGCCTTATTAGAAAACAAACGTTTAGTTGAACTAACAAGGGAAAGAAGCGGGGCAAAATTTGCAGTTGGCGATATCTATTTGGGTAAAGTCAAAAAAATTATGCCAAGCTTGAACGCTGCATTCATCGATGTTGGGTACGAAAAAGATGCATTTTTGCATTACCTCGACATGGGGCCGCAATTTTCGACACTGAATAAGTTTATGAAAATTGCCAGTTCAAAAAATAATCGTATTTCTTCGGTCTCCAAAATCCACTCCGAACCCGATATTAACAAGGAAGGGAAAATTACGGAAGTGTTGAAAACCGGCCAAAACATCTTGGTTCAAATTGCCAAAGAACCAATTTCGACGAAAGGCCCCCGTTTAACCTCCGAATTGTCGGTTGCGGGACGAAATCTGGTGCTGATGCCTTTTAGCGATAAAGTAAGTATTTCGCAAAAGATTAGCTCAACCGAAGAAAAAAACAGGCTGAAAAAGCTTATTCAAAGCATTAAGCCGAAGAAATACGGTGTCATTGTCCGAACCGTTTCCGAAGGAAAAATGGTTGCCGAATTGGATCAGGAACTAAAGAAGTTGGTAGCCAAATTCGAAACCATCCTTCAAAAATTGAGAAAAGCATCTGCTCCTTCGCTTATTGTTGGAGAGATGGACCGGACAACTGCCCTGTTGCGCGATATTTACAACCCAAACTTCAGCAGTATTATCGTAAATGATGCTGAAGTTGCCGATGACATTTCAGAATACCTTGGAACAATTGACCCGGAGAAGAAAAAGATTGTCAAGCTTTACAAAGGCGGACAACCTATTTTTGACCACTTCGGTGTTGAGAAACAGATTAAATCGGCCTTCGGGAAGACTGTTTCGTTCAAAAACGGGGCTTACCTGATTGTTGAACATACCGAAGCTTTTCACGTTATTGATGTGAACAGCGGAAACCGCTCAAAAGCCGGTATTGATCAGGAAACAAACGCCCTTGAAGTAAACCTTGCAGCTGCTGAGGAAATTGCACGACAACTGAGATTGAGGGACATGGGTGGAATTATTGTTGTCGATTTTATCGATATGCATAGTTCCGAAAACCGACAAAAGGTTTTTGAACGGATGAAAGAGGCGATGGGGGTAGATCGCACCAAGCATAACATCTTACCACTGAGTAAGTTTTGCCTGATGCAGATAACCCGCCAGCGAGTACGGCCCGAAGAACATGTGGAAACGGCTGAAGTTTGCCCCACATGTAAAGGAACCGGAAAAGTAACGCCGACGATTTTATTTACGGATGAACTGGATATAAAAGTTGACTACGTATTCAAAGAGTTGAATAAGAGAAAGTTGGCCATCAAAGTTCATCCTTATGTAGCGGCCTACCTCACCAAAGGATTAATGTCCAGAAGAAGGAAGTGGGCTTTTAAGTACTGGCGACCCGTCGCCGTTGAAGAAGTTAATTCTTTAGGTTTGCTCGAATACCAAATACTCGATGAAAATTTGGAAGAAATAATACTTTAGCTGAAAATCCCGGACTTTTTGTTCGGGATTTTTTATTTTTATAGGGTCTAGAACCAGTACCGATGAGTAAAAAACTAGTTGTATTTATTTTTCTTTTTACCGGATTGTGGGTAAAGGCTTACGAAATAAAGGGTAAGTTGAAAATTACGCAGGAATGGCAACCCATGGTTTTTCTGGCATCAATCGCTTCGCCCGAAAACCTGTTTGTTGCTTCGCCCGAATTTAAAATCAACCAAGCCATTGTTGAACCGGATGGCTCTTTCACGCTTTCGGGACAGGATTTACCCGATGACCCCCGCTTTTACCGCCTGTACCTGGTACGGAACGAGCTGTTTGCCCTGGAATTTACAGCCGACACTTCGCGAAACTTCATGCACGTCCTGCTTGATAACTCAACGGTGATGAACCTCGATAACTCGGTTTCAAATCGGTTGTTCGACAACGTTGAAATTGACGGTTCCGAAGTGAATGCGGTTTTGTGCGGATTTGAAAAAAACTATTTTCAGAAACGGCGCGCGCTGACTTCGATCAATACGGTTGCCAAACGCGATTTTCAAAGCCAGAGCCTGAACCGCAGCATTCGCGAATTTGTTGCCGGTACCCAAAACCCGCTTGTTGGCTTATTCGCAGTTTACCACATCGAAGATCGCGAAACTGATTTTCTGCGAAATAGCAATTTTTATTTCGATTTTCAAGAGCGTTTGCACAAAGCTTATCCCAAAGCCCACTATACCCATGTTTACGACGAAATGCTGACCGGCTTGGTTGGCTACCGCGATTTGGTTTGTGAAATCCCGAAGATTACCAAGCCCTGGCGAACCTGGATAATTTGGGCCGAAGCAGCGGTCATTTTTGCGTTATTGTTTTGGATATGGAAATTGAAGCGCCGTAAAACGGAAGAAGAACTGGTTGATTATTTTGAATTGTTGACCGAAAAAGAACGGCGTATTTGGGAGGGACTTGCCAGCGGAAAGTCGAACAAGGAAATTGCTTCGGAATTGTTTGTCGAGCTAAGTACCGTAAAAACCCACATCAACAACCTCTACAAAAGGCTTGGCGTCGAAAACAGAAAAGAGGCAACCTCGTTGTATAATCACATGAAGTAACGATAAGAACTTTAGCTCTTACAAACAGGAAATGGATAAATGGCTATTTCATGCGTACGAGGTAAAGGTTAAGTGGAGAATAAAATTTTTATACGCATGAAATAGTGTAAATCCAGGGGGGTCTAGTCCTCTTTTCAACCCATTGTTTTCGATTTATATTTCGGCATTTAAAGTTGTTAAGAATTACAACACGTAAATTTGGGCATATCTTTTTTTTGAAGTCTACGGATTCATTTCAATAAAATAATACCCAATTTATGAAGAGGTTTTTAATCGTATTTGTTTCTGCTTTGCTGGCTTTGCCCTCGCTTGCCCAAATCCTGGAGCCGGTAAAATGGTCGTTTGATTCGAAACAGGAGGGCGATAAGCTTACCCTGTTTTTTAAAGCTAATATTGAGAAAACATGGCATTTGTACGATACCAACCTGCCCGAAGGCGGACCGGTATCTACCTCGTTTCATTTTAACGACAACAACAAAATTGAGCTTGTCGGTAAAATGACGAGCAACCCGGCCCCGATTCACAAGTTTGACGACATGTTTCAGATGGAGCTGCGTTATTTCGAAACAAAGGCCGAGTTTATTCAGGTAGTGAAGTTGAAAACGACCGAACCGGTAACCATTGACGGTTACCTGGAGTTTATGTGCTGTGACGACGAAACCTGTTTGCCTCCGACCGAAGTTGACTTCAGCTTTAAAACAAAAGCATACGTAGCCAAGGCTGATGCGCAAGCCCCGGCTCCGGCAGCCAACGAGGAAAAGGTAGCGACCGCAATGCCAGAGAAGGACTCCAACGCAGGATCTGAAGCCCTAACCGGCCCGGAAACCGCCCCTGAAAGTGTTGTAATTACAACGACTACTGCCGTAACCGAGAAGCTTGACGAACCGGTTTTGACTCCGGCCGAAGAAGGGAAAGTAATTACCGACAAGGGTAAAGAAGGCTCAACAGAGAACCTGTGGATGTTTTTATTTTTTTCGTTTCTGGCCGGGTTAGCCGCAATTTTAACGCCCTGTGTGTTCCCGATGATCCCGATGACCGTGTCGTTTTTTATGAAGAGCGGCGACACCAAAGCAAAATCGCGGATGTACGCTGTTTTTTACGGTTTATCAATCATCTTTATTTATACCATCGTTGGTACCGTGGTCGCTTTGCTTTTTGGCCCCGATGTTGCCAACTTCCTCAGCACGCACTGGATTCCGAACTTGATTTTCTTCGCGGTATTCATGCTGTTTGCTTTTTCATTCTTCGGCATGTTCGAAATTGTACTGCCCAGTTGGCTGGTGAACAAGTCGGACAGCCAGGTGGATAAAGGAGGCTTTATGGGCTCGTTTTTTATGGCCTTAACCTTGGTGCTGGTTTCGTTTTCGTGCACAGGCCCTATTGTTGGTGCTATTTTGGTCGAATCGGCTGGCGGTGCGGTGCTGAAACCCATTGTGGGCATGTTCGGCTTCTCGCTGGCCTTTGCCCTGCCGTTTACACTTTTTGCCCTGTTCCCGGCTTGGTTGAGCAACTTACCCAAATCGGGTGGATGGCTCAACTCGGTAAAAGTGGTGTTGGGCTTTCTTGAGCTGGCGCTTGGATTGAAGTTCCTGAGCGTGGCCGACCAAACCTACCACTGGGGAATACTGGACCGCGAAGTTTACCTGGCCATCTGGATTGTGATTTTCGCCCTACTTGGTATTTACCTGCTGGGCAAGTTGAAGTTTTCGCACGACAGCGATGTGAAACACGTTACTGTTCCGCGCCTGATGCTGGCCATCGCATCGTTCTCGTTCGTGGTTTACCTGGTTCCCGGCATGTTTGGCGCCCCGCTGAAAGCCATCTCGGGGTACCTGCCGCCTATGGAAACGCACGATTTTAACCTGCGCGGCGTAATTCGCGACGAGGTGAAACTGAACGGCGGAACCGGTGCGGCTCAAACCAGCAGCCTGGACGAAACGCCCAAATACAGCGATTTCTTGCACCTCCCACATGGGCTCGAAGGCTTTTTCGACTACGAACAAGGGATGGCTTATGCCAAACGCGTGAATAAACCGGTGTTTATCGATTTTACCGGACACGGCTGCGTAAACTGCCGCGAAATGGAAGCCAATGTGTGGTCGGATCCCAAGGTGTTGCAACTACTGCGCGACGACTATGTGGTGATTGCACTGTACGTTGACGATAAAAAAGAGCTGCCCGAAAGCGAGTGGGTAACCTCGGAGCGCGATGGCAAAGTGAAGAAGACTATTGGTAAAAAGTATGCCGACTTCCAGATTACCCGCTTTGGCGTGAACGCACAACCTTACTATGTGCTGCTTGATAACCAAGGCAAGGAACTGGTACAGCCGAAAGCGTACGACTTGAATGTGGACAACTTTGTGAACTTCTTGAACGAGGGCTTGAAGAACTTCAACCAAAAACACCAATAGTTTTTTCATATAGGGTGTGTAATACCACCCATTTTAGGTTTGTCCCGGGCATTGTCCCGGGATTTTTTGTTTTTGACCGGGGCGGTTTCGGATTGATTTTTATTTCAGGCTGAAGTATTTACACCCGAAAACGAAGTAGCTGTAATGGCTTACGCGTTGAACCCGGGCAGGAGCAGGTAAAACAGACCGCCCTTTAACCAACGACCGCTTCGGGCGAAGCAATGCCTGCTTCAACTTAAACAACGACCGCTTTGGTTCGTGCAACGACTGCTCAGCCTGAAACAATGTCAGGTTGGGTTCGTGCAACGGCTGCTCCGGTTTAAACAATGTCAGGTTGGGTTCGTGCAATGGCTGCTCCGACTGAAACAATGTCAGGTTTGGTTCGTGCAACGGCTGCTCAGGTTCGTGCAACGGCTGTTCCGGTTTAAACAAGAGCTGTTGGGCAGCAGGCCGCACCATCGTGTACCGGTAAAATACAACGGCCGATTGAAAATACACGCTCCGGCTTGGTGATTATTTTCGTGTAATGTGATAACTTACAGCATTGTTAAACTTTTATTAATTAACCGGATATGAATAAAACCCAAATTAATCAAAAAGAGATGTACGACACGGTACTTTCTTTTCTCGACAGCTCGTCGGCACTTTGGGCATCGGTTCCCAAAGTAGTAGAGTTTAAGAACACGTTTTCGGGCATTGTGGTGCAACTAAACGATGCGCAGTATGCCCAACAGGAAGCGCAGGTGTACCTGGGTAAAAACAAAGCCCAGCTAAAAGGCACGGTTGCCCTGAAGGCCGACATCCTGAATGACAGCATTGAAGCCTTTGCACTTGTTACCGGTAAGGCAAAGCTGGCCAACCAAATGGACAGCACTTACTCTGAGTTGAAACGGATGCGGAACGCCGATTTTATACCGGCTGTAACGCAGATTATTGCCGCTGCCGAAGAAAACCTGGCAGCCCTAACGGCCGAATATGGCGTAACCACCGGACAAGTGGACGACCTGAAAGCCGACCTCGACGGCTTTCTGACCCTGAACGGCCTGCCCCGGGCTTACCGCGTGGCTTCGGTACAGGCTACCAAGGATCTGGAACTGCTTTTTGCCGAAGCCCGAAAAGCGCTGGAACAGCTCGATAAGGTGCTGACTATTTTTAAACGCCGCGACGTGAATTTTTACAATGGTTACCAGGCCGCCCGCGTAATTGTTGATAACTAAAACGGCGTGTGTTCCAATGTTTATCAAACTAAAAACAAACCCGGTAAGCGACCGGGTTTTGCTTTTGGGGTAATGAAAATAAGATAACGGAGTTAGAGATAGTTTAAGAAAAATCGGAGTACAAGGTGTAAATTATTAAACTAAATTTGTGACAAACGAAAAAGCAGAATTTGATTTGAACTTTTCAGAAAATGAATATAGAATCCAAAATAGCAACAGTTGATTTATTCTGTGGAGTTGGAGGATTGACTCACGGACTAAAAAAGGCAGGGATAAAAGTTAGAGCAGGAATTGACTTAGATGCGAGTTGTAAATATGCTTACGAAGAAAATAATAAGGCGGCATTTATTGGTGAGGATATTTCACGAATTACAGGTAATGATTTAGCGAAATTCTGGAATCCGGATGAAGTAAAAGTTCTGGTTGGGTGTGCGCCGTGTCAGCCGTTTTCATCTCATTCAAACAAAGTAAAAGATAAAGAATCTGGAGGCAAATGGAATTTATTGAATGAGTTTCTCCGCATAGTAGATGAAACTTCCCCGAGTGTGATATCTATGGAGAATGTTCCTAATTTATCTAATAAAAACATATTCACAAATTTTGTAAGCAAACTTAAAGAACTCGGTTATAACGTTTCATATAAAAACGTTTACTGTCCAGATTATGGAATTCCTCAAAAAAGAAGGCGGCTTGTATTGCTTGCATCAAAATTTGGAGAAATCTCATTAATTCCACCAACTCATAAACCAAAGGATTATATTACAGTTAAAGAAGCTATTTCACATTTGGAGAAAATTGAGAATGGAGAAAAATCAAAATCAGATAAACTTCATTTCACTACCAAGCTTACTGACATTAATCTAAAACGGATAAAAGCTTCTGTGCCAAATGGTAGCTGGGAGGATTGGAGCGATGAACTAAAGCTTGAATGTCACAAGAAACAAACTGGAAAGTCATATAAAGCAGTCTATGGAAGAATGTCATGGAATGAGCCTTCTCCAACAATCACAACACAATTCTATAATTATGGAACAGGTCGTTTCGGACATCCAGAGCAAGATAGAGCACTAACAGTAAGAGAAGCATCAATCTTACAAAGTTTTCCAGCAGATTATAAATTTTTTGAAAAGGAGGATAATATCATATTAACAAAGATTGGAACTCATATTGGTAATGCTGTCCCAGTCGAACTTGGATATGTTATTGGGAGGAGCATAATTAAACACCTCAAAACATTTACCCATGAACAACTTCACATTTAACATCTCACTGAGTGTCTTAAACCATCTTGGACGTAATCTTTACAGAAATTTTATTACTGTTTTAGGAGAAGCAATCTCAAATTCTTGGGATGCCGACGCAAAAAACGTGTGGATATACATTGACAGAGATAAAAATTCTTTAATAATTAAAGATGATGGTGACGGCATGTCATCGGATGATTTTCAGAGTAAGTTTTTAAAGATAGGATACTCTAAAAGGAAAGGTGGTGCAATAAAATCAAATTCGCAAAGACCATTTATAGGTCGAAAAGGAATTGGGAAACTTGCTTTGCTTTCTTGTGCAAAAAGAATACATGTACTAACAAAAACAGAATCTACAGAATTTGTTGGCGGTATAATTGACAATTCAGGATTAGACAATGCTATAAATGATGATTTGACTCCACAACAATATCCTCTTGAGGGAATAAACCAATCTGTCTTTGGTAATCACATAAAGGATATGCAGAAAGGAACCATCATATATTTTGAGTCAATAAATGATGGAATTCGCAATCGAATTGAATACATTAGAAAGCTAATTGCACTATTTTTCCGGTTTTCCCTTATTGACAAATCATTCAAAATTACTCTTAATGATGACCCAATAACATTAAATGAATTGAATGATTTATCACAAAGCACTCAATTCGTTTGGCAAATAAACTCTATTGATGACCCATATTTGAAAGATAAGATTTCAATAACTCACGACCACATTAAACGATATGAAAAGCTTTCGTCATCATTGCCTATAAAAGGATTTATAGCTTCAGTTATTGAACCAAAATTTCTAAAAATTAGAAATACACAAGAGAAAGTATCCTTAGATTTATATGTAAATGGTCGACTAAGAGAAAAAGACCTTTTGAAACATATTCCATTCGCTCGACTTGTAGAGAGTTACGTTTATGGTCAGATTCATTATGATGCGCTGGATAGTGAAACCGACAGATTTACTAGTAGTAGAGAAGGAGTAATTGCCGATGACCCATTATTCCAATCATTACTCTCTGATTTAAAAGAGAATCTAATGAGACGAATAATTGAAGATTGGGATAAATGGCGCGTAGAATTAAGACAAGATGGAGATTCAGAGAATACTACTCGAATGACCAAGAAGGAAAGAAAGTCAAAGGAACTAGGAGCCTGTCGGGCTTTTAATATTATCAGTTTTTCATACCTTTTGGGAGTGTAATCAGAATTCGCGGGAGTGTAAATTAAACTCTGTCTGGTAATTTATTTCTTCAATTCAAAACTACTGTTTTTTTGATTCCAACTCTTAAATGCTTCTTTGAACCTGGAATAAAATTGGACAAGGGCGGCGAGGCACGAAGCCGTTTATATACCCTTGACCGATTTTAGGCCGGGTTCTTTCTTTGCATTTCAGATTGGATATCAAAGGTCTATCAACATTCTATCCCCAAACCGGATGGCTAGTTGCTGTGCTGTTATTGCC
>JBKEAN010000168.1:0-26215 GCA_047972415.1 Mangrovibacterium sp. | reverse complement strand
ATTGCGGTTTTCGACGTGCGGATCCTGGTACAGGTGGTCAATACGGTCGGTGTTAAACAGCGACGAGCGGCGTTTCATACCATGTACGATGTACCCTTTTTTCAACAAATATTCCGACAAGTAGGCACCATCTTGCCCGGTAACTCCTGTAATTAATGCAATTTTTTGTTCCATTGTTTTATGATGTGTTTGGGTTGTACTACAATTTGACAAATGCCTGAGACTTTGGAACTCCAAAAGTACAGCCACTACAATGAATAATTGTTAAGAACAAGGACAAAATAAGCAATTTGTTAATAAAATGCAGCGAAAAACGAAATTCAAGCTTCAAGCCTTAAGCTTCAGATTTCAAACTAAATTTCGAATATCTACTATCTACTTTCTACTTTCTACTGTCAGAGAATAAGCACGGCGTACAGTTGGCTCCAGGGGCCGGCCAGCGCGGGGTACCGCGAGTTTGCCCAGCGAAAGTACAGGTAGGCGGTTTTGCCGCTGTTTTCGTCGCCCAAACCAAGGGTAAAGCGGGCTTTGGTTGATACGCCTTGCCACAGCAAGGGGTCGTTTGCCGATGCTGGCGCTTCGGCCCCTGACAAGTAGCGAAATTCTACTTCGTTGGCTTCGGCTATAATGGCGGTGCGGCTGTCGGCATTGTTGTTACACCTAATGCTTAGCTTGCCGCCGCCAATCTGAACAATTTCGGGCACCACCAGCGTACTGATGGGTTTGCTGGGCTTGGTGCGGCTTTGTTTGGCCAGGGGGCCGCTTTTAATATGAAAGGTAGTGAGGTCGGTTACCGTTACGTTGGGCGATGCTGCAATGCGGTCGAGTATGCGGTGTTCTTTATCGTACGCTTTGGTTTTGCGGATAATAACATGCAACTGGTCGGTAATCAGCAGGGTACGGCTGTTGCGCTTGTTGGCGTACTGCGGAAACAGGGGCAGCCACTCGTCGCGGAAGCTAATCCAGCTTTGTAGTTCGGGTTCCAATATACCCAAACGGGTAGCGTTGTTTACCGGGTTTCCTTTCACCAAATGGTCGCTTGTTTTTTCAATATACAAATTGAACGGTACAATGGAACCAGGAATGCGGGCGCGGGTTGTGCTCATGGTTGTAAAAATTTTTGATGATACCTTGCAATTAAAACCTAAAAGTGTTGTAATTTGCTGAAAACAAAGCTAAAGAGTTGAGCATTGCAATAAAATAGTAGAAATCTACCCCCGAAAGGGCGGTTTTTTTGAGCGCGCAGGCTCGTTAAAAGCCTGGATTTGGTTACGGCACAACAGATGCCTTTTATTGATTGAGTTTTACCGGTAACAACATACCAACCAATAAGGTGGGTATGGCTAAAAACAGGTACGATGGATGAGTTAAAGCAAGAACAGTGGGACGATTTTAATTATCGGCCGGCCGGGGCACCGGCAGCATTAGCTGCTGTACGCCGGCAACTTGATGTTATTAACTGGGGAAATGCCCAGGAGTTTGGAATTATTGACCGGGCAACGCAATGTTTTGTGTTTTACGAGCTGGTAAACCCTTGGGAGGGCAACCCGCGACCAGTTGCCAGTTTACCCGGATGGCCTTCGCTCACCAGCTTTTTAGACCCGCTAGGCAAGGCCGACCGCCATTTTGTAACGAATACCATTGAACAGGTACGGCGTTTTTTAGCACACCAGCCACCAGCCAGCTACCCGCATTACCGGTTAAGTTTTGATGTGTGCGCCGCCACTGGTACACGCCAGGTACAGCGGGCGCTGGTACACCTGCGCTACCTTACGCCCGACCCCGATTTTAACCAGGGCTTGTGCCTGTTCCAGCTAAACCACCTGGGCAACAACAAGGCCTACACGCCACCACTACGGGCATTTTATCATTTTCCGAACTTATGCCCGGTATTATTTAAAAGGGGCGAGGGGCATTTTCCGTGCTTTACTAAAAAACGCCGGCAAGTGTTTAAATTGCTTTGCCAGGGGCTTGGGCTAAAGCAAATTGCCGACTATACCGGCGATGCGGTTTGCACGGTAAATAATTTATTGGCCGGCTTCAGGCAACAAATGCACCTAAGCAACAATACCCAACTGGTGCATTATGTAAACTGTTTTGGCAGCATTTAGCGTGGGGGCAAGTACCTGCAAATTACATGAAGTGACGGATAACCACAAATGACACAAAGTCTAAGATGTCCACAAATTACACGAATTAGAAGAATGTTTGTTTTGTATGGTAATGATTACCAGCGTGAGTTATTCTGTATTTAATTTGTGAAATTTGTGTAATTCGTGGACCCCTGTCTTTACACGAAAGCTTAATAATGACCACAAATTACACGAATTGCAAGAATAGGAGGGATGTTTGTTTTGTATGGTAATGATTATCAGCGTGAGTTATTCTGTATTTAATTTGTGAGATTTGTGTAATTCGTGGACCCCTTTAAGCAAAGTTTCAATTTAATCGACAGTTAGCTTGAATGGCGGTTGATTATTTCACCCTGAATCAGCAGTAAGCCCCAATAACGGTCGATTTTTTTAGCCCGAATCAGTAGTTAAGCGGTATGGCGCCCAATTTTTTCATCAAAAATCAGTAGTCCAACAATGCGGTGCCTGTTTTTTTTAGCCCGTATCAGGCATAAAATCTCCCGGTGCCGTTTTTTTTGCCCCAAAAACCAAACAAACACCCAAGCCCACCCGCCACCAATGCCCAAAACAGCTTGTTGTAGCCGGTTATATAGAACAAAACTAAATTAGCCTCTTTGTAGCATTATACATAAAAGAGACACTATTTTTAAATGGTACAAATGGTACATTTACAAGCAAACAAAAACGACAATAGGGATATATATGTACCTCGCCAATAGTTGGTACATATACACAGACGTTAGCGGTAATTATAAAAACGCCTAAATGAAAATAGGAATCCTTTTTATATTATTTGGAATTTTAATTTCAAACCTGGTTACAGGACAAAATGAAATTATTCAAGAAAGTAATTTAAACAAAGAATTAGTTCTCATTTTAGATTCTGTTTATCAGGAAGACCAGAAATACAGAGAAGAAATTCAGGAGACCGAAACAAAATATGGATGGAATTCAAAGGAAATAAAAAATTTGTGGAAAATAATTGCAGAAAAGGATTCGATTAATCTAATAAAAGTTGAGAAAATTATCAATGAAAATGGGTGGTTAGGCTCTAATGTTATTGGAGAAAAGGGAAATAAGACTTTATTTCTTGTAATGCAACATGCTGACACCAAAACTCAAATCAAATATCTTCCTAAGTTTAGAGAAGCCGTTAAAAATGGAAATGCAAAAGCAGAACATCTTGCATTAATGGAGGATAGAGTATTAATCGCACAAGGGAAAAAACAAATTTACGGTAGTCAACTTATGACAGACCCGAACACTAATGAAATTGTACTCTTCCCAATGATTCATCCAGAAAAAGTCAATGAAAGAAGAAAAAATATCGGATTAAATTCAATTGAAGAATATTTGGAAAATTGGGATATATCTTGGGATTTAGACAAATTTCAGGAAAGAATGGCAAAATATGATTCAAAAAAAATAAATAACTAATGCTAACACTTAGCCTCTAATCAAGCGTTGCTTGCATACGCTTGGCATTGGAGGCTTTGTTGAACTAAACATTGCTCCTGACTTAACCGCCTGTTAACAAAGTATATATTGCAGGGCTGGGTTCGGTGGTACGCCAACTGCGAAACGAGAATCCGCCCCGGCAACATGTACCAACCATTGGTGGCAATTTTGCCGAAACGTCCGCAACCAAAATGACAACTTGAAAAAACAACGAAATGACATATAGTTTAGAGTGGTTAATTGATAATTTTGAAAGAGGGAAACGAACTAAATATTTGTTCTTTTGGGGACATCAAAAAAGTAAAAGTGGAGTGTTGACTTCATCTTGTTTTAGTCAATGGTGGACATCCCCTTTTGTTATTGAGAATGTGAAATATAATACGGCTGAACATTGGATGATGGCGCAAAAAGCACTTTTATTTGACGACAAAGAAATTTATGAAAAAATATTGATTGCAAAGTCTCCTGCGGAAGCAAAGACTTTAGGAAGACAGGTAAAAAATTTTGACGATTCAACTTGGAATAATAAAAGATTTGAAATTGTTGTAAAAGGAAGTTTGGGAAAATTTACACAACATCAAGACTTAAAAGAATTTTTGCTTAACACAAAAGAAAGAGTTTTAGTTGAGGCAAGTCCCGTTGATAGAATTTGGGGAATTGGACTAACTGCGGACAGTGAAAAAGCTGAAAATCCAAAACGTTGGAATGGGTTAAATCTACTTGGCTTCGCATTAATGGAAGTTAGAGACATAATCAAGAATGAATAAAAAACAGCCACTAACATGGTATTTATAAAAGGCGGGCTGAAGTGCAAAATTTGAACGATAGTAATTCTATCAAATTTTGTACATTAGTCGAACGGAAGTGCTTCTAAACCCGCCCTTCATAAATACCTAATCCGTTGGGCAGAATTCAGGTTTTAAAATGATTTTTAAAAGCAATCATAATAACGGAAAAAGGAAGCGAACTCGATTTATTAAATGGCGTAAATTCACTTTTATGTGAAAACTCAGTCAGAATTCCGAGTCGGGCATATTTTGAATAGCAAAATGGTGGAGCAAATGCTACCCCGCAGAGAATATTTCTAAGAGAAATGTATATGTGCCCCTTCCCCCACCAACGTTATAGAGGATGTAAAAAAACACGCAAAAAATAACTAAAACATATGAATAAGATAATTGGACTAAGCCTTGTATTTGCACTTTTTATTTCTTGCAAATCTGAAAACAAACAGAGTGAAAACACAACTGAAAAACCTACAAACGAACAAGCAACAACTTGGGATAAATCCTATGGCGGAGTTGACAAATTATATGACAATGAACTACTAACGCTTCGTGACCAAATTGCACCGAAATTTCAAACCTTAGAATTTCGAGACAGCAAAACTGGAAAAACGATGAATTACAATTTGTTTATTCCAAAAGATTATGACAAATCCAAAACCTATCCTTTGGTGCAATTCATTGCCGATGCAAGCACCGTTGGGAAAGGAGTAAAAGCACCTTTAATGCAAGGCTATGGCGGAATTATTTGGGCAACAGACGAAAGTCAGAAAGAAAACCCAAGCTTTGTTTTAGTCCCCTCCTTTGAAGGACCTGATTGGGCGGTAAACGACAAACACGAAACCAGCGATGAAGTGGATATTGCCTTTCGTTTGCTAAATAACGTAATTGAAAATTATAACATTGATCAAAATAGAATTTATACCACAGGGCAATCAATGGGCGGAATGATTTCGTTTTATTACAATGCGACCCATCCTGACTTTTTTGCCGCTTCCATTTTTGTGGGAAGCCAATGGGATATAAATGTGTTAAAACCTTTATTAAAAGACAATTTCTTTTACATTGTTTCGGCAGGCGACGAAAAAGCTTCGGCAGGAATGAAAGAAGTCGGAAATATGCTGGCTGAAAATAATGTAAAATATGGCGAAACCGAATTCTCTGCTCAATTACCACAAACCGAACAAGACCTGAAAGTTGAAAATCTGATAGCGGAAGGTTATCGCATCAACTTCGTTCAATTTACACCAAAAACCGTTACGCCAAATGGTGTATCCGGAGGAGGTTCAGAACATATGTATTCCTTTGATTATGCCTATAAGTTAAAACCAGTGAGAGATTGGTTGTTTAAACAAACGAAAGAATAACCCCCCCGCTACCGAGCGGTAGCAGTGGGTCGGGGTGAACGGTTTGGAAATTAAACGGAGGTTAGGCACACAATAAAATAGAACATGAAACATACAATTATGTTGATTATAGTAGCTTTTTCAATTTGTTCTTTACAAGCTCAGATTGGAGTGGAAGAGATTAAATTGTATAATAAAAGCATAAAAACGCAAGAAATTTTTTATGTCAAATCAGGAACTAATATTAAAAATGGTTTGTACGAGAAAAAATTTATGGGAGAAACAACAGTAAAAGGGGAATACGTTGATAATAAAAGAGATGGGAGATGGATTTTTACAAATGAGATAACAATTGAAGGGGACTATCAGAATGATTTAAAAAACGGAGAATGGATATATAAAATTCAAAAAGACACCATATCTATTTTGAATTACAAAAACGGAGAATTAGACGGCCAACAGGTAGGATTTTTTGAAAATGGAAATATTGCTTCTAAAATAAACTATTTGCAAGGAGTAAAAAATGGACAGCAAGAATATTTTTATTCAAATGGTAATACGAAGGAAGTCTCTCAATACACAAATGGAAATTTAGAAGGATTGCAAATAGTTTATTCCGAAGATGGTAATTCAATTAATAAAATCTATTTCTATAAAGGTAATCCTGTCAACTTTCAAAATATAAAAGGAAATGCTCTTTCATCGTATAACGAATCTTTAGTAAATGGTACTGGAAAAGTTCAATTAATGACAAAGGATGAAGAAGGGAATGATATAATATTGGTAGAAAGAAATTTTAAGGATAGTTTGTTACATGGAATTATTTATGGAAACGATTACCTGGGCAATAAACGATTTGAAGGCCAATACAAAAGTGGATTAATGATTGGTAAATGGAGATATTACAATGATAAAGGTAAACTGGATCATTCGAAGACTTATAATTACGCTGAAAGTTTGGAAAGAGATACAACTGAATTCTCAACAATGAATTATAATGAAGCTTTAATTATCGTTGAAAACATGCCTGAATTTCCAGGTGGACATGACTATTTAAGAGAGATTATTAGTAGAAACATAAAATATCCGAAGGAGTGTAGACTTAATAAAATCCAAGGAAGAGTACTTGTGCAACTTGCCATAAATCAAGTTGGTGAAATGGAAAATATAAAAATCGTAAAATCTGTTGATCCACTTTTAGACAAGGAAGCTGCTAGAGTTATATCGGAACTTCCCAATTGGGTTCCTGGTTTTCTGGCTAGAATTCCTGTAAAAGTAAGTTTTACAGTTCCTATTAGTTTTATTTTGAACTAATAACATTGGCTAATAATGTATAAATGATAGGTGTGATAGTAGTAAACTCAGGAGGTGTAGCCCGCTTCAACATCGTAACGATTTGATAGGTTTGAAGCCCGCAATTCCTCGCTACCGAGCGGTAGCGAGGGGTACAAAAAACACTACAAACCACTTAGCCTACGCAACCTTTGGCGGGTAACAGTATCTAAACCATAACACTGCTAAAACTAAAAAACATGATAAAGCTAAACCTACTGGCCTCATGTGTTGCTTTCGGGCTTTTTTTTACTGCTTGTGCCGACAATGGGGGCGATCCCGAAAAAAATGTAGTGGTAACCATTTACCCCGACACCGGTTACAGCGCTTCGTTGATGAGCGATATAATTACACAACCTCTTGTTTTTTCGGATAACGACGACAACCAAAAACAGTTAATGCAGGACATCATTGTTGAAGGCTACGATTTTGACTACGAGCGCGGCTACGAATATAAATATGCAGCCCGTAAAGTGTGGATGCAAGAACCACCGCAGGATGTATCGTCGGTAAAATACGTGTTCGTGGCACTGCTCTCGAAAACAAAAGTGGTTACAACCGATAACAGCGAAGAGCTCAGTTTACAAGTAATGCCCGGTACGGTTAAGTTTAGCCCCCGCTTTCCGATGGAGTACGATGCCAACGGTGTACCTGTAATTTACGACGCCCTTCATGCTCGGTTGGTGGGCAGCAATGATTGGCTGGTAATACCCCGCATCGATGGTTTTAACTACACACCCGGTAATACCTACGAGTTGCGGGTAAGCAAACAAACCCGCGCCGAACCCTACTCGGTAAACTATGTGCTGTTGGAGGTTTTATCGGTAAACGGGCAAAACTAAATGCGAAGTGCCCGCAAACGGTACAAATTAAGAGTAGAATAATTCCTATTGATTGTCATATTGGTTACAATCCGAAGGCTCTTATAATTTGTCTAATTTGCGTAATTTGTGGACATATTAAACAACTTCTGTCCTCGTCTTAAATATTTCCGATAAACATGCAAACCCTCCGGGTTTATGAAAAAATTTTTATTGAATGTGAAACAAATTAACATACAAATTATGGCAACAATTCTAAAGCCGGGTGAACAGGAATTTCACGAAAGCCCCAATAAAATTGATCCGTTCAGGATATTCACCGATGTATCGCGCATTGAAAAAGGCATAAACCCTGAAAACCTGAATTTCGATATCCGGCAACTGCACCCGGGCCAATATTCAGCCCCTTATCACTTTCACCGGTATGCCGAAGAGTTATTTGTAATTATCTCCGGTTCGGCCACCTTACGTACCCCTGCCGGTTTGGAGCAAGTTAGCAGCGGCGAGCTCATTTTTTTTGAAAAGGGTGAAACAGGGGCACATCAGTTGTATAACCATACCAACAACACTTGCACGTTTCTGGATGTGCGTACTTACATTGGCTTTGATGTGTGCGAATACCCCGATTCTGATAAATTATTTATTGCGCCTACCTACGAAATATTCGAAAAGGAGGCACAAGTAGCGTATTTCCGTGGCGAAGAAAACATCGTGGCGAAGTGGGCGCAACTTACAAATAAAAGCAAATAGCTGCTGCAAATAAACCTTACAGAGCTGTAAAAAAAGGAGGGGCTCAAATCTGCTTAAAACACTTTTTTGGTACCGTAGTAGTTCTCCCTGAATTCGGAAGGGGTGCAGCCCTGGCTTTTCTTGAAAATACGGTTAAAGTTGGAAATGTTGTTGAAACCGCAGTCGTAACAAACCTCGGTAATGGTTTTGTTCGATTCAATCAGTTGCCGGGTGGCAAAGCCCAGCCGCAGCTCGTTCAAAAAATCAACAAAGGTTTTACCGGTGCGCTGTTTCATTAACCGGCTAAACGAAACCACCGTCATATCAACCCGTTCGGCAAGCTCTTCAACCTTCAGTTTTTTGTGGTAGTTTTGTTGAAGGTAATTGTAAACCGTTTTTATTTTTTCGCTGTTCAAAAAGTTGTCCTTCTGGCTAAACGAGATGTTAGTCAGTATTTTCTGGTCGCGCGAAATGGCCAAATCATACAGCAACGATTGAAATTCGAGAAAACTGTCGTACCCTCGTTTTTGCTTCAGCGCCGCCAGTTTTTTTTCGACCTGCAAAATGGTTTGTTCCGAAAAAAGCACGCCCCGCCCGGCGTGGTTCAGCAACTCGCTGATGGGGCGGGCAACATTTTTGCTTAAAAATGCCACCGAAAATAAATCGGACGGAAACTGGATGGTGATTTCGTGCAGGTTCTCGGTTTTCGAATTTTTCAGGTTTTCCCAGCCGTGGTACAGGTTGGGGCCCACCAGTACCAGCTCGCGCTGGCCAATTTCGCCAATATGGTCGCCAACCACCCGTTTGGCGCCGCTCCCATTATAAATGTAATTCAGCTCGTACTCCGGGTGAAAGTGGATTGGGAAGTTAAAGCCAACTTTCTCCCGGTCAAAAACCAGGAAACAGTCGTTGTTGTTCAGCGGGGTAATTTCGCGGTGAATATGTTTGTCCATAACTGGTAAAGTTTTACTTGTGCCGAATTTATGCAAAAATTATTCATTATTTTATTGTTCCAATGATTGAATAGTATTAATGTGTTTGCTTATTCAGATCCAGAAACTTGGTTTTGGCGCAAATATCTTTTTTGTAGTTTGTTGAATGTGTGTAATCATTCTTATTCTATTTGTCTGTTAGCTGTATTTTTATTAAAATTCAAATAAAATCATTATATAATGATAAAATAATATTTGCAGGGTGCTTGTATTGCCAACTATGTTTGTAAGGTAATATTTTATCGGAAATTGAGCTTTCCGGTACAATTCTAAAAATCTAACTAAATTGGTATTTATGAGCAAAAAACTGCTGTTTTTTTTGATGCTGTTCCTGTTGGTTGTCACCCAGGCAACATTTGGGCAGCAACGAACAGTTAGCGGAACGGTTCTTGACTCGGGGAGCCAAGGGTTGCCGGGCGCAACTGTTATCGTAAAGGGAACAACAAAAGGGGCTGTCACCGATATGGACGGCCGTTTTAAGATTGAGAACGTTAGCCCAGGCGATGTGTTGGTTGTTTCGTTTGTAGGAATGAAAACCGTTGACATTCCAGTCGGAAACCAATCCGTCATTCAAGTTGCGTTAAAAGACGACTCGATTGGTTTGGAAGAAGTCGTTGCCGTGGGGTACGGAACCATGAAGAAAAGCGACCTCACCGGTTCAGTGGCTTCGCTAACAACCGACGACTTAAAAGGCTTAACCATTGCCAATGCCGACCAAATGCTGAAAGGCCGCCTGGCTGGCGTGCAGGTAACCCAAAACTCGGGAGCTCCGGGTGGTGCAGCTTCTATTCGTATTCGCGGGGCTTCTTCCATCAACTCATCCAACGAACCGCTATATGTTATCGACGGCATTCCCTTTAGCGGCGATGGTGCCGAAATTGGCGGTTTTTCGTGGGCTGGTGGTACCAACGGACAAAACAAAGTAAACCCGCTTTCTACCATTGCCCCTTCTGATATTATTTCGATGGACGTACTGAAAGATGCTTCGGCAACAGCTATTTACGGAGCTGCCGGTGCCAACGGGGTGGTCATTATCAATACCCGTCGGGGCGAAAAAGGCGCTGTACGCATTAATTACGATGGCTACATGGCTTTTCAAACTATTGGCAAAAAATTGGATGTGATGGATTTGCGCCAATATGCACAATACCAGCTCGATTTGGGCGAGTTTCTGCAAACCGAAGTGGACGACGCCTACCGCGATCCTTCCATTTTAGGAAAAGGGACTGATTGGCAGGAGGCTATTTTTCGCATAGCACCCATGCAATCGCACCAGTTGTCGTTGAGCGGCGGTAGCGAAAAAACGAAATTTGCAGCCAGTGCCGGTTACATGAACCAGGACGGTATTATTTTCGGTTCGGGTTTCGAACGGTACAATACCCGTTTCAACGCCGATGCCGATGTGAATAACTGGATGAAAATGGGCGGCTCGCTGGCCTTCACCCATACCGACGAAACCATTACCCGCCAAGATGGTACTGACGGGGTAATTATGCAGGCGCTAACAATGCAACCTTCGGTACCCGTGTATAATTTCGACGGAACTTGGGCCGGGCCAAACACGGTAAACGGCGCTTCGCAATACAATCCTGTGTGGCTGGCAAGTATGCAAAACAATACCCTTGTCCGCAACCGCACAATGGGTAACATGTACCTGTCGCTCGACCCTTTAAAAGGCTTGAATGTACGTAGTGAATTTGGCTACGACATTTCTGATAACCGGAATAAAAGCTTTATCCCCACCTACGACTTCGGTTTAATCGAATCGGATCAAAATAAAATGTACCAACGCGAAGACCACTCGGTTTTCTGGATTTGGAAAAATTATGCCACGTATAACCGCACGTTTGCCGATAAGCACAACCTCTCGGTAATGGCCGGGGCCGAAGTGTCGAAAAGCGCATGGGAAGGAACTTCGTTGATTAAACAAAACTTCTCGACCGACGATATTTTTGTGATGACCGAAGACGGCGATTTCGTGTCGAATGATGGCTGGAAAGACGAAGCTACAACGACTTCATTTTTTGGCCGCTTAAATTATAACTACAACGAGCGTTACCTGTTAACTGCTACGTTGCGTGCCGACGGCAGTTCTAAGTTTGGCGCAAACAATAAATGGGGCTATTTCCCATCGGCCGCTTTTGCCTGGCGCATTTCCAACGAAAGCTTTTTGAAAGACTCCAAAACCGTGAGCAACCTGAAACTTCGCCTGGGCTATGGTCTGGTCGGAAATAGCAATATTGGAACCTACAAATACGGTTCGGCCATGTACACCATGTCCACGCCGCTGGGTACAGCCTACCGCCTGGCCAACGTGTCGAACCCCAACCTGAAATGGGAATCGTCTGAACAATACAACCTGGGTATCGACCTGGGCTTGCTCGACAGCCGGATTAACCTGTCGGTCGATCTTTACCAGAAATCAACCAACGATTTGCTGATGCAGGTGTCCATTCCTTCATACCTGGGCGACGAGAGCGAATACGACGGGATTGCTGCCCCTTGGGTAAACATTGGGCAAACGCAGAACCGCGGTATCGACATCTCGTTGAATACAATTAATATTGAACGCAAGGGTTTTACCTGGTCGTCGAACCTGATTTTTTCGCTGAACCGCAATAAAGTGATGGAGCTGAATGACGATTCGCAGCGGATTTACGGGAACCTCGACTGGTGGAGCGAATTTCAAACCGCTACGGTTGTCATGGTTGGCCAGCCCCTGGGGGTTTATTACGGCTACAAGGTGGACCACCTGTTTACCGACGAGGCCGATGTGTTGAGCGCAGCCGTTCAGGTTGAAGACCCGCAAAATGCCGGTGTAAACCTGTACAATAAAAAATCGGGAGTTTATGTAGGCGACATCAAATTCCAGGATTTGACCCCGGACGGTGTAATTGATGATAATGACCAAACTGTAATTGGCGACCCGAACCCCGACTTTACCTTCGGTTTTATCAACACTTTCGAATACAAAGGGTTTGAGTTGAAAATTGGCTTAAACGGCTCGTATGGTGGCGATATACTGAATTTTTCGCGCTACAAAACCGAGGGGATGACTTCAATCTGGGACAACCAGTTGGCCAGTGTGACGAATATGGCGCGTGTTGGGACCGACGAAAATGGAAACGACTATTTACTCAACCCCGAAACAAAAATCCCGCGCCCGGCCACCAACGACTTTAACCGCAACACCCGCATGAGCGACCGTTGGATTGAAGACGGCAGCTACCTGCGTATTTCAAACCTAACATTGGGCTACAAACTGCCCTCGAAAGCCATTCGCGTTGTTGGACTGAATGCCGCCAAAGTGTATGCTTCGGTCGAAAACCTGTACACCTTTACCAATTACTCGGGTTACGATCCGGAAGTAGGAGCATTTAATCAGAGTACTCAATATCAGGGAATTGATATGGGACGTTACCCCTCTCCGCGAACTTTCACCTTTGGTGTCAACCTGGGTTTCTAACATCTAAAAGTCAGAAAAATGAAAAAGATATTCAACCTATTCAGTTTATCGTTTGCCCTGGCTTTTGCCGGCTGTCAGGACTTTTTGACCGTGGATCCGCAGGATTCGCTGGTAGCCGAAAACTATTACACCACCGAAGCGAATGTCCGTGCCAACACTGCCTCGCTCTACGGTAAAGTATGGTGGAGTTTCCATTCGCAGTTTATGTGGTTGGCCGGCGACGAGTTGGCTGGCGATATTTACTATACTTACGATGCCGAAGGCCAGTTTTATTACAATAAGGTTGGGGCAGGGAATACCTACAACAATTCTGGTTGGTCTGGTTTATATAGGGTGGTTTCGTTTGCCAATTCCATTATCAACGACATGCCGGAGCCTGCCCGTTCAAATGGTGTTTCGGAAGACGTGATTAACGCGGCTTTGGGCGAAGCGCATTTCATCCGTGCGGTGGCTTATTATTACATTGCCGAAAACTGGGGCGAAGCGCCCATTATTGAAAATGCCACCGAACTGATAACATCGGGAAACCCGGACGACATTTACGTCAATAAAAACACGCAATCGAACCTGTACCGCTTTATTTGCGAAGATTTGGAGTTTGCAACATCTGTTCTTCCCGAAACCGATGCACAAGCCGGGCGTGTCACCAAATGGTCGGCCCTGGGTATGTTGGCCCGCGCGTATTTAACCCGTGGCGCTTACGAATCCAATGCCGACTATTATGCCAAAGCCAAAGAATATGCCCGTCAGGTGATTGAAGAATCGGGCCTGGCTTTATACAGCGATTTTTCGACGATGTACGATGTTGCTGCCAACAACAGTAGCGAGTCGCTGTTTGCCATTCAATGTATGGTTGGAAATTATGGCGACGGCAGTTCGCGCAACGTGAACTGGAGCCGCAGCTCGCGCATTGCCGACCAAACCTGGGGAGCCGGCAAAGGCCCCACCATTTCGTTGCAACAACTGTTTGCCGAACACCCGGCCGATGCCCGCCGCAAATGGACTTATATGACCAATGGCGACTACTACGCAAACCTGGCCAAGGACGAAGGTGGCTATACCTACCAGTACACTTACCGCGACCCGGACGCCTTGGATACCCAAGTGGAATATGCCAACGAAATGCTGGCCCATATTAAAAAGTATGTCATCGGTAAAGCGTCGGATGCCGACGGACAAGTGGGGCAAAACCAGGATGCGGGGAACAATATTTACATCTTGCGCCTGTCCGATGTGTATTTTATGTATGCCGAAGCCGTAATGGGCTTGAATGAGTCAACTTCGGATACCACCGCAATTGGATATATCAATACGGTGTTGGGGACACATGGTGCCGGTTATACCAAAAGTGCACCGCTGGAGTATGCCGATTTGCTGAAAGAACGCCGCCGCGAATTTGCTTTTGAAGGCACTTCGTGGTACGACATCAAACGCTACTTCTACCGCAATAAAGAAGCCGCGCTCACTTACCTGAATGATATGAAACGTGACCAAGTGTACCGCTTCGACTACAATACCAATGATGTGACCAATTTGCCGACAGCCGATTTGTATGTACTTGAAAACAAAAAAAGCTCTTACATCATTGGCTGGGAAACAACCGTAAACGGCGAGTGGGATGGCGAAAGGCTGAACAGCATTGTGTTCACCGATGCTTCCATGTATATGGCCCTTCCGGCCGAGGTGACTACCAAAGCGCCCATTTTGCTCGAAGATGCAGTTGATTACTATAACGAATAAAAGAAAATGGACATGAAAAATATAATCAAAACTATCCTGTTCCTGTTTGTTGTTGCGGTTGCCGTTTGTGCTTGCGACGATGACAACAGATCGGACAGCACCCCGGTGGTGAAATATGTCCGCTCAACCGATGCCGCGGCATCCGACTCGCTGCTGGTGAGCGCCTCCATGGGACAAACCATTGCCATTATCGGCGAAGGTTTGGAAGATGTGGTATCGGTGATTTTCAACGACCAAACAGCCAAACTAAACCCGGTATATGTAACATCAAGCTCAATTGTTGTCACCATTCCCGGAACAATTCCGGAAGTGGTAAGCAATACCTTTACCCTGAACACGGCCAATGGCAAAAGCACGGTGTACGATTTTATCGTGGTCATAACTTCGCCACAACCCGAATCAATTAGTTGCGAGTGGGCGCCTGATGGAAGCACGGCTACTATCTACGGAAATTACTTCTTTGCCAGGGAAGATGGCAGCATTGATGTACTTTTCCCCGGAAACCTGGAAGCTACGGTAAGCTTTTTCGACGAAACCTCGGTTACCGTCACAGTACCCGAAGGCTCCCTGGCTGGCTACATCACCATCACCAACGACTACGGGACCGGCCGCTCGCAATTTATTTTCCGCGACGAAACCGGAATCTTCATTGATGGCGAAAACCCGTCAGTATGGAATAATCGGGGCTTGTCAGCATTCGATTCAACCGAGGGTATTGATGGTCAATATGTTAAATTTGATGGAACTACCGGCGCGTGGGCCTGGCCGGCCAATGCACTTCAGTTGTTCTACATCAATCCCGAAAATACCCAGCTAGTAAGCGAAGGCGAGGTGTCTGACTATGCCCTCAAGTTTGAATGCTACTGCCACGAATGGCACGACACGCCGTTATTGGTTTGGTTTAGCAACGATGATGATACACACAATGTAGATGGTGAAGATGCCCAATACCATTGGCGCCCTTACCTGAACAACGGCACGGCCGAAAACTTTGTAACTGATGGCTGGATTACCGTGACCATGCCTTTGGAAGACTTCGTTTACAATAAAGACGAATCGGAAACTACCCGGGCAATTTCGGGTCTGGATAAACTCCAAAACCTGAACATGATGTGGTTTGGAGCGATTCAGGACGGCTCAACCGAATTTGGGTTGAATGTTTGGATTGACAACGTTCGTCTTGTTAAAATAAATTAGTGTAAACCCTTCATACGTAAAAAGTATAAACAAATGAAAAACAATTTATTGAAATACTTGACCAAGGCATTCCTGTGCCTGGCTATGCTGGGTGCAGTGCTTATGGCCTGTAACGACGACGACGAATCGGGTGCCGTGGTGCTCAATTCGTTCGGTCCGTCGCCAGTGCTGCGCGGCAACGAAATCCGCTTCATTGGCGAAAACCTCGATAAAGTGAGTTCAGTTATCATTCCGGATGCCATCGAAATTACCGACATCAATGTTATCAGCAGCGAAGAAATCCGGATCGTTGTTCCACAGGAAGCTACGGTTGGCTACGTGATCCTGAACTACAGCGGTGGTGTAATTACCACCAAAACCCTGCTGGGATTTACCGAACCTTACGAAATCACGTCCATTGCACCGGTTGGCCAACCCATCCGCGCAGGTGCCGAAGTTACCATTACCGGCGACTATTTGAACAACATTGTGAATGTGGTTTTTGCGGGCGATGCAGCAGTCGATTCGGCTGATTTTGTTTCGCAAAGCCGCAAGGAAATTAAATTGACCCTGCCCAATGCGGCAGTTTCTGGTAAACTGTATGTCGAAGATGCTGCCGGCAACCAGCTCTATTCCGACCAGGAGCTGACTGTACTGCAACCTGCGGTAACAGCATTGAGCGCAACAACCATTAAGCCAGGGCAAAACCTCACCATTACCGGAACCAACTTCGACCTGGTGACCAAAATTGTTTTTGTCGGCGGAACCGAAGTGGAAGCGGCTGATTTTGTGAGTGCCTCGGCCACACAAATTGTGGTAACGACACCCGCCAACCTGCAAGACGGCGTGGTGACCTTGGTGGCCTATTCGGGTACCGAAATTACCAGTGCGAGCGTAACAACCGTGTTGCCAACAAACGTACAAATTGCGGCAGAAACACGTTTCAAAACCTACCTGAACGTAAAAATTACCGGGGCCGATTTGGATTTAGTGAATGCCGTAACATTTACCGGGGCCGATGCTATTACCAGTTTCACATATACATCGGGTATCATCACCGTGGCTATTCCGGCCGCAGCAACCGATGGGGTAGTAACCCTTTCAACCCAATCAGGGAAAACGGTTACTACCTCGGCTATCACGCTGATAAAACCGGTTATCACGCTGATTGACCCGCTAACTGTTGTTGGCGGAAACAACATCACCATTACCGGTACCGACCTGGATATGGTGCAAACCATCACCTTTACAGGCGGTTTGTCGGTTTCAGTTCAACCTACTACTACCTCGTTTACCGTTACTGTGCCCGAAGCTGCACAAAGCGGTGTTGTAAAACTGAATACAGTGAACGGAACCACGGTGCAATCAACCGATGTGTTAACGGTTGAGTCGCCCAATGTTCCGGTGGTTACGGCCATTACGCAGCAGGTAAAACCCGGCGGCTTGCTTACCGTTGAAGGTTCGAAACTGAATTTAGTTGAATCGATTGTGTTCCAGGATGGCATTAAAGCTACTAATTACGTATCGCGTACAACCACTAAAATTGAAGTGTACGTTCCGGCGGCGGCTAAAACCGGCACGGTAACGGTGACCTTAGTCACTTACGGTTCGGAGGAAGTTTTGTCGCCAACTTTTAGCATTACCGGGGTTGATCCGATTCTCACCACCACCGTCATGGTGATGGATTGGGAAGTGCATGGTGGGCACAATGGCTCTTGGGATGCCGCCTGGGGTGGTAATTCTGAAATACTGACGGAGGATGGAAACACCTTTATCCGTTTTACCGATAGCGCCAATGGCTGGTTATTAAACTGTAACCACCAGAGCAGTGGTGCTTTGGGCCCGATTATTAGCAATATCGAAAATTATGTACTCAAGTTCGACATTCGTGTTGAGGCCGGTGTAACCGGAGCCGAAAATGCGGAGTTACAGTTTGTTTTTGGAAATAGTTGGCATACATACGGACCTAACCTGTTGCCGTCAACAACCGGTGGCTCCTGGATAACCGTAAGCGTTCCGGTAAGTGCTCTGGGATTGAGCGAAACCCTTAACCTGTCGTCGGGTACAAATGGCCTGTACGGTGGTGTTGTTCCGGGCGGGGTTAGTTTCGACAACCTTCGTTTCGACCTGAAATAGATCCCAACAGTTCTATATATGTTCACTTCCCGAGTGAAGGCCGGCTCCGGCTGGTCTTCACTCTTTTAAAACTAAAAATGAAATGGAGATGAATCCGAAACAAATGATAATGGCATTGCTGGCAATCTTCTTTTTGTCGGCTTGCGGCGGTGGGTCGGGTGGCGACGACCCTGAAGTAGTTGTGGTGCCCGAGTTACAGTTGGCAACACCGGCCAACGGTGCCACGGCGGTTGATGTGGCTACCACGCAGGCACAATTGACCTTCGATGTGGATATTACACTGGTGTCGGCCGCTCGCATTACCGTGAACGGAACGGCCGTTACCTCGGCCAGTGCCAGTGGCAAAGTGCTCACCCTAGCTTTGCCAAAACTGAGCGGCGAAACCTTGTACACCATCCAGTTGCAAGCAATGGCCATAAAAGCCACGCTGGGGGCGGTAAACTCCGCAGCCATCTCGGTGAGCTTTACCACGGGCCCTAAAGCCACGGTAAACATTACGTCAATCCTGGCGGTTACCAATCCTTCAACCCAGGCACAAAACGTGTATAATTTTCTGAAAGAAAACTACGGGAGTAAAATCGTTTCGGGTGCTATGGCCAATGTGGCATGGAACATTAACGAGGCCGAATGGGTGAAACTGCAAACCGGGAAATACCCGGCCATTGCCAGTTTCGACTACATTCAGTTACCTTATTCGCCGGCAAACTGGATTGACTATTCGAATACCACCGTGGTTGAAAACTGGTGGAACAACAACGGGCTGGTTGCGGCATGTTGGCACTGGCTGGTACCCAAATCGAACGGCTCAACGGAATATACGTTCAACGCTACGGAAACCGCGTTTAAAGCATCCAATGCGACTGTTGACGGGACCTGGGAAAACACCGCGATGAAGGCTGATTTGGCGAAAGTGACCAGCTACCTGAAACTGCTTCAGTCGAAAAACATTCCGGTTATTTGGCGCCCCTTGCACGAAGCTGCCGGAAATATTTATGAATACACCGGCGGAACAGCTTGGTTCTGGTGGGGAAACGATGGTGCCGAAGCGTATAAAAAATTGTGGAAATATATGTTCGACTATTTTGAAGCGCAAGGCCTGAACAACCTGATTTGGGTGTGGACAACCCAAACCAATGACGTTGCCTTTTACCCCGGCGATGACTATGTGGATATTATCGGGCGCGATATTTATGAGCAAACCGATGCCAGTGTGATTGCCGCCCAGTTTAATACCATTCAGGAAACATACCCAACCAAGATGGTAGCTTTGAGCGAGTGCGGGAGCGTGGCAACGGTTTCGGCCCAATGGACAGCCGGGGCTCGCTGGTCATTTTTTATGCCTTGGTACGATTATGACCGCACGCTCGATACGAGTTCTTCTGCATTTAACAGCACGGTACACAAATACGCCAATGCGGCATGGTGGATTGATGCCGGAGGAAATTCAGCCGTCATTACCCGCGACGAAATGTCCGGTTTAAAATAAACATACATCGGTCTGCTAACTTTTGGCCTGTAACCCAACAACAATTGTCAAAAAAAAATGAATGCCATACAAAAAACAATCTTACTTATTTTTGTGCTGACGATGCTGGCAGCTGCCTCTTGTCAACCTAAAACAAAGGTGCCCGAGCCGGGCAGAAAGCAATTGCTGACAGCTTTGGAAATCGTAAAAGGAAAGGGGATTTTGTTTGGCCATCAGGATGACCTGGCCTATGGTGTTGGCTGGAAGTATGTTGCCGGCGAGTCGGATGTAAAGCGGGTTGCCGGCGATTACCCAGCCTTGTTTGGCTGGGAAATGGGAGGCCTGGAGTTGGGGCACTATATCAATTTGGATAGCGTTCCCTTTCGCGACATGAAACGTTTTGCTGAATGGGCCCATGCCAAGGGCGGATTGAATACCTTTAGTTGGCACCCGTATTCGCCAATTAACGGCATTAGCGCATGGCACGGCGATTCAGTGGTGGTAAAACACATTTTGCCGGGTGGACGCTACCATCAACAATTTCAAAAACAGCTCGATCTGGTAGCTTCTTTTTTTTTAAGTTTAAAAGACAGTCTGGGGCAACCGCTTCCGTTTATTTTTCGGCCCTGGCATGAAATGGACGGCGACTGGTTTTGGTGGGGACAAAAAGCTTGCTCGCCGGATGAGCTGAAAGCCCTATTTGCCTACACCATTGGCAATTTACGCGCAAAAGGCCTTAGCGAAATGGTGGTGGCTTACTCGCCCGACCGTAACTTTGAAACGGCCGATGAATACCTTTGCTGGTATCCCGGCGATGCCTATGTGGACATTCTCGGCATGGATAATTATTACGACCTGAAGTTGCCGGGGGGCGAAAAAGATGCCATCCGAAAACTGCATGTGGTGATTGGCCTGGCCAAACAAAAACAAAAATTGGCCGCGTTAACAGAAACCGGTCTTGAGTTGGTTCCCGATTCAAGCTGGTACAGTTCCAAATTGGGGGCTGTACTGAATGATTCAATTGTCAAGCGGGAATTGAGCTATGCAATGGTTTGGCGCAATGCTTCGCCCAAACATTTCTTTTTTCCTTATCTAGGGCATCCGGCTGCTGCCGACGCCTGCAAATTGCTCTTTCAACCCAATGTTTTGCTGCTAAATGAATACAATCAATTTAAAAAAATACCAGTACGGTTATGAATACACTTTTTGAAGAGAGATTAAAACAGGTTCGAACCAACTACAACAAATTAATAAGCCGAAAAAATGCTGCGCTATTCAGCGAAAACGGTATTTACAGCCGCTACCAGCATCCGGTTTTAACGCGCGAACACCTTCCGTTGCATTGGCGTTTCGACCTGAACCCCGGTACCAACCCGTTTTTTATGGAGCGCATCGGGTTCAATGCCGCTTTCAATTCGGGCGCCATCAAATTTAATGGTAAATATGTGTTGGCAGTTCGGGTTGAAGGCAACGACCGGAAATCGTTTTTTGCCATTGCCGAAAGCCCGAACGGGGTCGATAATTTTACGTTTTGGGACCGGCCCATTAATTTGCCGCAAACCGATAAACCCGACACCAATGTGTACGATATGCGATTGACAAGCCACGATGACGGCTGGGTTTACGGCGTTTTCTGTACCGAACGAAAAGACCCTGCCGCTCCCGACGGCGATACTTCGCGTGCCGTAGCCTCGGCAGGCATTGCCCGTACCAAAGATTTGAAAAACTGGGAACGCTTGCCCGATTTGATTTCAACAACCGGGCAACAGCGGAATGTGGTACTATTTCCGCACCTCGTTAATGGTAAATATGCTTTCTATACCCGTCCGCAGGACGGATTTATTGATACCGGCAAAGGCGGAGGTATTGGTTTTGGCCTTTCGGATAGCATTGAACTGCCCGATGTGAAAGAAGAGCAGATTGTGGATGCAAAAACCTACCACACCATTTATGAAGTGAAAAACGGCTTAGGCCCGGCGCCAATCCGGACCGAGTACGGCTGGTTACAATTGGCACATGGCGTGCGTAATACTGCTGCCGGCCTGCGTTATACCCTGTATGTGTTTATGACTGATTTGGAAAAACCCTGGTTGGTGACACACAAACCACACGGTCATTTTATTGCACCTTTGCAAGGCGAACGGGTTGGCGATGTGTCGAATGTGGTATTCTCGAACGGTTGGATTAAAGATGACGATGGCAAAGTATTTATTTATTACGCTTCGTCGGATACCCGTATGCACGTGGCTACAACCACAGTTAACCAACTGATTGACTATTGTCTGCATACACCGCAGGATAAATTGTACTCGCACTTGTCTGTTCAGACCATTAATGAACTGATTGACAAGAATACCGATTTTATGGGTTTGATTAAGTAATGCCGAAGCCGATGACCTTTAATGGAAATAGATTGGTTGCCGAAATGCAGGAGGAGCTATTGCGGATTCTGGAATTTTGGAGTACCAAAGCAGTTGATGAGGAGTTTGGTGGTTTTGTTGGACAAATTGACGGAATGGGATCAGTGGTTCCGAATGCAACGAAGGGAGCAGTGCTGAATGCCCGGATATTGTGGACGTTTTCTGCGGCTTTCAGGCAAACCGGGAACGAGCGCTACCGTCTGATGGCCGACCGTGCTTACCGCTTTCTGAATACCTGTTTTTGGGACAAAACCAATGGTGGCCTGTTTTGGGAAACCGATTACAGTGGGCACCCAACCAATACCCGCAAGCAAGCTTATGCCCAAGGCTTTGGTTTATACGCTTATGCCGAGTATTACCGGGCGGGTGGCAGTACTGAAAGCCTGAACTACGCCCAAAAGCTTTTCAATTTACTGGAAGAAAAGTTTTTGGATACGAAAAACGGTGGCTACATTGAAGCCTTAAGCGCCGATTGGCAACCTTTGGACGACATGCGCCTGAGTGCGAAGGACGCCAACTCGCCCAAGTCGATGAATACGCACCTACACCTACTGGAGCCGTATACCAACCTTTACCGGGCCTGGCCCAACGAGCGACTGAAAAGCCGGATACTGGATTTAATCGATATCTTTCAAACCCGGATTATTGACCCGAAAACAGGGCACTTCAACCTGTTTTTCGATTGGGATTGGACAGTACAATCTACCATTGTTTCGTATGGGCACGATATTGAAGGTGCCTGGTTGTTGCACGAAGCGGCCTTGGAAACAGGCAATAAAGCAGTAATTGATCGGGTTCGACAAACTGCTATACGGTTGGTTGATACTACATTAAATGAAGGCTTGGCTGCTGACGGAACGCTTCGGTACGAGCGCGAAGGTGCACATGTGGATACCGACCGGCACTGGTGGCCGCAAGCCGAAGCGATGGTTGGATTGATGGATGCCTGGGAAATTATTCCGAACGACAATTACCTGCAAAGACTGCAAACAATTTGGGCGTTCGTTAAAAACAAACTGGTTGATCACGAAAAGGGGGAGTGGTTCTGGAGTGTTGATGCCCAAGGCAATCCCAACCTGTTAAACGACAAAGCTGGCTTTTGGAAATGTCCGTACCACAATAGCCGCGCCTTGATGGAACTTATAACACGTCTATCTGGATTTAAAAATTAACGACGATGGAACCACTCAAATTAAAAGAAAAAATCGGTTACGGTTTCGGGGATTTTGCCTCGTCCATGTTCTGGAAAATATTCTCGATGTTCCTGATGTATTATTACACCGACATCGTGGAGCTTTCGCCCGAAAGCGTGGGTACCATGCTGTTGCTAACCCGTTTATGGGATGGGATTAACGACCCGCTGATGGGAATTATTGCCGATCGCACTACGACAAAACAGGGAAAATTCCGCCCATTCCTTCTATGGGGGGCCATTCCTTTTGCGTTGATTGGCATTATTACCTTTTCGATGCCAAATTTTGGCCCAAGCGGAAAACTCATCTACGCCTACATCACCTACACCCTGATGATGATGGTTTATACATTTGTTAATGTTCCGTATGCCTCGCTCTTGGGGGTAATGACCGACAATCCCAGGGAACGGACAAGTTTGTCGTCGTTCCGGTTTATAGGCGCTTATGCAGGGGGGATGGTTATGACTGCTTCCATTCCAGTTCTGTTACAGTACTTTAAGTCGATGAATTTTTCGGATGCCCGTGGCTTCCAGTTTGCAGTTATCATCTATGCGATTATTGCAGCTTTCTTTTTTATTATGACTTATGCGTGGACGAAGGAACGCTTGAAGCCAGTTGCTGAAAAAATTTCGATAAAAGACGATTTGAAGGATTTGGCAAAAAACGGACAGTGGTTTATCATGCTCGGAGCTTGTATTGCCGTGTTGATTTTCAATTCACTGCGCGACGGAAGCATCCAGTACTATTTTAAATATTTTATTCAGGACCAAACCTTGCCCTTATTTGGCAAAGTTGGCTGGGAGAAGCTCTCGGGCGCCTACATGACCATTTGGTTGGGTAGTAATATGATTGGCGTACTGTTTGCCAACCCCGTATCGTCGCGGATTGGAAAGCGAAGTACTTTTATTTATGCCATGATCCTGGCAGCTGCATTCAGTGTGTGGCTGTACTTTCTAACACCGGGTGATATTTTGCTAATATTTGTACTGAATATATTTATTGGTTTGACCGCAGGTATTGTGTTGCCCCTGATTTGGAGCATGTATGCCGATATTGCTGATTACTCGGAATATAAAACGGGCCGCCGCGCTACCGGTTTGATATTTTCGTCGTCCAGCATGTCGCAAAAAATGGGATGGACACTTGGAGGCGCCATTACCGGCTGGATATTGGCGGCCTATGGTTTCCAGGCCAATGCCGTTCAATCCGACGAGTCCATAACCGGTATCCGGATGCTGATTAGTATTTATCCGGCTATCGGTTCCGGCATAGCCGTTCTGTTCCTTTTGGCTTACCGGTTGAGTGATAAGTTTATGGAACAGATTACCCACGAACTTCGCGAAAAACGGCAAAACTGAAACGAACCAACAATCAGCAAGATAAATTGGAGTACGGGCATGTACGTGAATTGAAAAAAACAGGCGAAAGTTTACATGTGGGCTTTCCCGAATAACTCAATAAAAAGCCATGAAAAAATATTTTGGTTTCATTATTTTAATAGTAGTCAGCCTAAATTCTTTTAGTCAGAAGTTTGAAGGCTTGGTACTTACGCCGCCCATGGGCTGGAACAGCTGGAACACCTTTGCCACCGATATTGACGAAAGCCTGATAAAAGAAATAGCCGATGCACTGGTTGAAACCGGGCTTCGCGATGCCGGCTACGTTTACCTGGTGTTGGATGACGGTTGGGCAGCCATGCAACGCGACAAAGACGGCAACTTGGTGGGCGACCCTAAAAAATTTCCAGGTGGCATGGAAGCCCTTGGCGAGTATATTCACGCTAAAGGGTTGAAGTTCGGTATTTACAACTGTGCGGGTAGTAAAACCTGTGGGGGCTACCCCGGAAGCCGTGGCCACGAATACCAGGATGCCCAAACTTACGCTAACTGGGGGGTCGATTTCCTGAAATACGACTGGTGCAACACCGAAAACCTGAATGCAAAAGGCGCCTATCAAACCATGCGCGACGCCTTGTTTACTGCCGGGCGCCCGGTTGTTTTCAGTATTTGCGAGTGGGGCGACAATAAACCCTGGGAGTGGGGAAAAGAAATAGGTCACCTGTGGCGTACTACCGGCGACATTGTAAATTGCTGGGACTGTGAGTACGGTCACGGTACTTGGTCGTCGTGGGGAATCTGGAAAATTGTAGATATGCGCAAAGATATTCGCAAATATGCCGGCCCCGGTCATTGGAACGACTTGGACATGATGGAAGTAGGCAACGATTTTACCGAAGCCGAAAACCGCAGCCATTTTGCCCTTTGGGCCATGCTGGCTTCGCCGCTGATAATGGGGAACGACATCCGTTCCATGAGCACCGAAACCCTAAAAACCCTCACTACCAAAGAAGTAATTGCCGTAAACCAGGACGAACTGGGAATTCAAGGTTTTCGCCTTTTGAATGAAAATAACATCGAAACCTGGATTAAACCATTGGCAAATGGCGACTGGGCAATGATTTTTGTAAATAAAAGTGATGAGGTGAAGGAACTGAATTTTAATTGGCAAAAACACGAGTTAGGCGACGATTTGAACCAGAAATTTGCGCACCTCAATACTAAAACATACCTCGTCCGCGATTTGTATAATGCTCGGGATATGGGCGATACCTCTCAGCCACTAAAAGCAACACTAGGCGTACATGATGCGCTAATCATCCGACTGATTAATAAGTAGGAACGAAGAACATTGATTGAAAATAGTTTTTGAAGACCGCAGGAAACTGTGGTCTTTTTTAGTTGGTACTTTTTCACTTTTCGATAATATCGCTCGGATTATTGAAAGAATTATTTTATGTTTACAAAATGAACTATTCCATGCTGTTATTCTGGAAAAGGCTTTTTGTTAAGAATATCACTATTATCCGACTAATCTGAAATTTCGGGGATTTAGGTTTTGAAATTCCTCATAGTCAGTTGTTTTTATTTTAATTTCAAAAGTCACCCCCTCTCAAAAGCAAGTTTTATTTGCAATGACGAGGCGGTTTGCTCTGTTTTTTTCAAGTATTCACGCTTAGTACTCCGT
>JBKEAN010000167.1:0-29030 GCA_047972415.1 Mangrovibacterium sp. | reverse complement strand
CAACAAAGTTGCCAGCTCCATTGGCCGCATCAACGCTGAAGCACACCGGAATCGTTGGTTCATTGCCTTATTGGGAGGCTAATCCATAATGGCTCAGGCGTTGAAAAACGCCCCCGGTCAAGGCAGGCTCTCTCACCTTCCTACCTTGCAAAATGCGAATAGGCGCATACCCGGAGACTTATGTCTTTAGTGCGCCTATTCGCATATGTGTTTGTGAGAGGTTTCAAAACTAATAATAATTCGTGAAATGAGAGAGTTTTTTCAAAGTCCCCTGCCATTTCAGGGGCAAAAGCGGAAGTTTGTGCGCAGCTTCCGGAGTGCATTGCAAGCATACCCGCATGATGCGGTGTATGTTGACCTGTTTGGCGGTTCCGGGCTGCTGAGCCATACGGCCAAACAAAAGCATCCGGGTGCGCAGGTGGTCTATAATGATCACGACGGCTTTACGCGGCGGCTGGAAGCCATACCCGAAACCAACCGGCTGTTAGCCGACTTGCGGCAGGTAATGAAAGGTTACCCGGCAAAGCAGAAAATTGAAGGCCAGCACCGGGAGCGGGTTATGGAGCTGCTCAGTGCCGCCGACCGCTCAGGCTATGTGGACTGGCTTACACTGAGCGGCAGCTTGAAGTTTGCCATGAATTACGGCAAGTGCCTGGCCGACTTTATAGACGACACAATGTACAACAAGGTAGTGCAAGCCGATTACAACGCCGCCGGTTACCTGGACGGGGTTGAAGTAGTGAGCATGGATTACAAGCAGCTGTTTGAACTGTGCCGGCACCGGAACCGGGTTGTTTTTCTGGTTGACCCGCCGTACCTTAGTACCGATACGGCCACCTATGGCAGTGCCGGTTACTGGAAGCTGCGCGACTACCTGGATGTTTTGAAAGTGCTGAATAATCAGGATTACTTCTACTTTACATCGAACAAATCGCAAATTGTTGAGTTGTGCGAGTGGATTAGCAGCGTATCGGCCACGGCAAACCCGTTCGAGGGTGCAACCCGTACCGAAATGCGAACTACTACAACGCATAACACCGGGTACACGGACATCATGTACTACTACAAAAAGAAAGAGCAGCTATAGGCTGCTCTTTCTATATTGTTCGATCATTGAGTGAATGCTCTATTAAAACGGGTAGGCCGTTGCCGATACATCAACGGCGTTGCAGTCGAAGCGGGCAATGTTAAGGCTTTTTGTCAGTGTTTCGTTAGCCAGTATGCCCGAACGATACACCGACTCAAAGTCGTAGGTTTTACCGGTGCGTTTCTCGGTTATAGTTACCACCACACGGGTTTTGTCAACACGGTGGTCGGAGGTATTAACCAGGTTAAAGCTTACGGTTGAATGGTTATCCAGACACTCCATGCGAAGGTTTGTAACTTGTATTGCATTTATATTTTGTGCTGTATCGGACTTTGAAATATACCAACCGGCTAGCACTATAATGGACAATACGACTATCGCTGTTTTGAGTTGCTTTTTGAGGAGTTGATTCATTTTTGAAGTGGTTTTAATTTGAATTTAAAGATACAGACATTCGTTACAAGTTACAGTTTACAGCTGGGAAAAACTCACCAGATATTACCTGCCCCTCCAGCTTGCCCTGCTTGCAAGCATATTGTACTGTACGTAGCGGCACGCACATTATACGCGAGTAGTCGGCTTTGCTC
Source organism: Mangrovibacterium sp. (assembly GCA_047972415.1). Classification (GTDB taxonomy): domain Bacteria; phylum Bacteroidota; class Bacteroidia; order Bacteroidales; family Prolixibacteraceae; genus Mangrovibacterium. Next base: position 27,356 of record JBKEAN010000167.1, on the reverse strand, counting down.
ACCAGTCCGGCAAGTTCTGCGCATTCGCGCAAGGCACAGAGCGCTCGGTGCGGATTATCTGCTAGAATGTTGCGCAACTGCGCAAGCTCGTAATCTGTAAGTGAATTGTTCATAGCTAGTTATCCGAGATGGTACTTATATTGACAAGTTGGAGTTTCATCCGCTCCGGTCGTGCCTCCCTTCGCTTAAAGCTTCTTCATTTTTAATTTTAACGGTACCTGTAAGTAGAGCATAAGCTAAGTCTGTTTTACCAAGCTTTAGAGCGCCATATGCGGCTAAAGCTCTCTTTGCATCATCATTAATGATTTCTTGCGCTATTAAATTGTCTTTATTTATCATTGAAAAAAAATTAAAAATTCTCGAATCTTTGATGAAACTCCAACGGTTCGGGGCTCACTCTAATCAACTTCGGTGAAAGACCGTAGCGCACGACACTCAACACAAGCTGATATGTCATTAAAAGCCCTATAATCCCGTCGTTCCTCCGGTATTGGGCTTTGAACGACATATAGCCCCGAACCGTTATAGCCAATACTACCGACTACCATAATCGGAGTTGACTTTTATAAGTCGAGTATCTTTTTTCTTGGTCATTAAAATACATTTCGTTTATCTCATAAGCCGTAAAGTCTAATTTTGACTTGTCGGCACTTATACGGCTTGAACCGCTTCCTAAATGAGTGTCTAAAACCTTCATTCCTTCAGTTGCAAATCGGGTAAAACAGAAGTCGTATAGTTCAACAGGTTTTTGTGTTGGGTGTATTTTCTTTTCTTCATTTGCGCCGCCACGATTTGAAAAGGTGAAAACCTTTGCTGGACAATCGAAAGAAGTCCACGCAAATTCGGCTTGGCTAAAATTGTCCCACGGCTGATTTTTATTCCAAACAATAAATCCTCTACACGGTGGCAGATTAAAGTAATTACCACCCCAAATAATTTGGTTTTTACTAATGCGAAATAGTTCTTTAAAATATTCGTCTGAAGGAATTTCGTTATCCCAATCAATTACCGATTTGTTAAGTAATCTGTTTTTCAATTTTCCGCCACCGGAATTTAAACGACCTTTGATTTTCGTTGTGGTCGAAGTTCCGGGATAACCGTCTTTACTTCTTGTTTTGTGCGTTCCCGTTTGCATATTTGTAGCATTGATTCCGTAAGGAGGATCAACACAAGCCAAGTCGAAAAAATTATCCTCAAATTCACGCATAGCAATTAGGCAGTCTTGCAAATACACCGTACTGGCTATAACATCGTGTTGCTGCAATAGCGGCTGACGTACTTCATTCGACTGTGGTAATTCTATTGTACTTTTCTGCATAATTTTAACTTTTGTATTTCTAATCCGCTACTGACAGCAACACGCCGACCGTTAGGGCTGCATTACGTTCGCTCCAGTCACGTTTGCCTAGTCATATATCCAAATTTCACCGCAATCAGGACAACTATACACACCATCTTCTTTTTCGTAATTTAAATGGCGGCAAACTTTCTTTTCGCTCTCTCGGATACCTTCATTTTTAATTCCAACATATTTTTGTTCAAGCCATAGCGTAAACTCTTTTGTCGGCTTTAGATTAGCATCGTGCCAATTTAATCCAGTTTCGAGCCGGTAATCAATTCGTGATTTTAAGTTACTCATGTTAGTAATTGTGTTAAATTAAAAATTCTCGGCATCCTACATTGCAGCCCTAACGCTCGACCGCCGGTACCTGCTAAGGCTTTCCGTGTCGCGACCACAACGCACCCTAACAATCGTTATGTGTCATAACCGGCCATAATCCCGTCGTGCCTCCGGTCTTGCCGGTTACGATCACATAGCGGTCGAGCGTTATCTGCCACATCTTCGATTAGTTGCTCTTTTTTCATAATTCTAGAATAATGACTTTTGTTGAACGACTGCCATTTGAGGAGAGAATAGGCGAATGCGCTTGCTGGTATCCAGGTACCGACTGTCGATGGTGGCCACACCGGCATCGAAGAAAACCTTCACATCGCAGGCGTGCATAATTTCGGCGCTGCAGTCGGGCTTTTTGTAGGCTTGCCCGAATGATACCAGGATAACCAGCAGCTTGCGCTTGGTAAACTCGAAATTGAGTTGCTTGAGCTGCTCATAAGTAAAACGCATGTACTGCACCGAGTCGATAATGGCCAGACGGTAGTAATTGCTTTTAATCTTCTCCAGGAGCGTATCGAAATCGACGTTTTGCCCAATGTACAGGCGCTTCGACTCAATGCGGAAGTTATTGGCGCGGTCGCGCATGCTCTTTTTAAGGGCTTCCTCGTGCGAGCAATACAGGCCTTTCAGCTTCAGATGGTCGCAGATGTGATTGGCGAGCTTCATCGTGAATACGGATTTTCCCGATCCGGAAGTGCCATAAAAAAAGAAGGAGGTTTTCGACTCGACCGTGCCGAAGAGGGCATTGTAGTAGTCGCCTAGGTCGAGCTCGTCGTACTTTTTTCCCTTGAGCGTATCGAGGTTAACGATACGCACGTTGGGTTTGTGTGCTTTTGCTTTTCGCTTTTTTGGTTCTTGGTTTTCCATATTAGTTTCGTTTAGCGAGTTCGCGTAATTGTTGTGCTTTGCGGGCTTCGTTATCCCGGATTGATGAAAGCTGATTGAACAGCTTTTTGAGGTCGTCAACGGTATTGAAGGCATACAGGCCTTTGTAATTTATCAGGCCTTTTTCTACCTGTTGCGGGGTCATAACCCATTGGTAGTGCTTGCGGGAGAGCTCTTCGTTTATGCGGCTCCAGTCGCTGGCTGTGGCAGTTATGCCACGTTGTGCCAGGACCAGGAGGCAGCGGTTGCGCCAGCCCCGCACGGCTTTGTCGTCGATATTGGCCGGGTTCCGGCGCTGGTACAGACGGTGCACGGCATCGGCTATCAGCTCATCCAGCTGGCGTTCGCTGAGCGCAGTTGTGCTGTCAACATCGAACCGGGCGCTCACAATGACATCCTTATACTTATCTTCGCCGAGTGCGATAAGCAGCCGATGAAAGCGCTGCCGCTTTTGTGCTAATGTTTGCGTGTTCATATCGAGTTATTTAAACCGATTTAGCCGTTTTGCGCTGTTGGCCGCATGTTCGGCAAGCCGGATAACGTTGCGCCCCAGGTCGTTGTGTTGATTAGTACGCCCGTTTAACACAGCAGACACATGCCCGCGCGAGCAGTTTAGCTGCCGTGCAATTTGCTTTTGCTCGCCGCGTTTCAGGCTGTTAATAATGTCGAGGCGGCGGTGCCGTGGTTGTTGTTTGCTGCGGCTCATAATATAACGTCCTCCTCGCCTTCGAGGAAAAGTGCGCAATAACTATCGTAGCAATCGGCACAGAAGGTAACGCCGCCGGGCAGGTCAACCTTCTCATCACTTATTGTAAGTTGGTGCTTGCAGCAGGTGCATTCGGCGGTTGTTTTTGCAAGTATCTCAGTAAGTACCCTTAGCTCATTAAATTGCAAGTTTTTCAGTTCGATGTCGCAAATAATCAGTTCGCTTACAATTAGTTCACTGCCTTCGTAGGTAAAGGATACGAGTAGGTTACCTTTAACGTATTCGTTCGTATGAAATTGGTCATGGTCATAAGAAGAGGCTAGCTGGTAGCCTAATTCTTTAATTTGTTGTTCGTTCATTTCAGAATAGTTTTTGTTGATTTTGACGGTGTTCCGGGCTAACGGTGTGATAGCCTTCAGCGTGTAAGGCGGCATCGACTTGTTTTTCGGTCTCTTTCGAGGCTATCAGGTAGCCGCGCTTTTGGTCTGCATCCTTGGTGGCGAAGTACATGTTTTGCATACGCCTCATACGGGCAACGAGTTCGTAGAATTTGTCCATGTTACTTATTTTTTTAGATTTTTTATCAACCTTGCACGGCGGATAATTGCCTCGACTACCTTTAGTTCGCTGCGCGTGCAGGCGCTGGGTAGGGTGTTCATCCAAAACAGGATTTGTTCGTCGGAGGCTCGGCGTACCTCATCGAGTGTGGGGAATTGGCGCGGCTCGGGGCCGGCACTTGCATGGAGTACGCCCCAAGCGAGCAGCAGGCCAATGCCGATAATGGCTGCGATTAGGATTAGATTTGTCATACTTTGTTATTTGTTAATTACTCCCGCTTATCTGGGATTGTGGAGATGACGGGATTCGAACCCGCTTGGACGGGTACTGTCGTACGTTTCGCCGTCTGATTATCAATTACCATCCACACCGCCTTTGTGTCTTCATCTCCATATTGCCGTTTGTCGGGGAAACTGCCCCGCTCTGGTGGCTAACCAGCCCAATTAGAAGCCGGGCAGGCTTTCAGACATGGTTGCTATCCAGTTTTTTATTCCAGGGAGCTACCCATTTGTTGCGGCTCGCCCGTAGCGGGCTCCTGTTCCATTTCAGCCGAACAGGTGGCATCCCGGTTTCCTCTTCCGTAAGCGGCTGCGATGCGGCGCAGCTCCTTCGTTGCTAGCGTGGGGCCGGGAGGGTTCGAACCTCCCTGAGACTTTAGTTTCCGTTACCTCAACTCGACCAATGAGTTGGCCCCATGTTGCCCTGGCTCTCGACTGCCGGGGCTGATTAACTAAACTGAATAGAACGCCGGGTTATAGCCGTCCGTGGGCTTAAATCAGTTTTCGGTTGTTTGCCTCCAAAAATGATTTTATTAAAAAATCGAAGCTTTTTGTATAAAAAACCAGCTCTTTACTCGCAAGTACTCTGTCCCTAAATGTGCGTAGGCGGGTGTAGTCTTCGTACCCGTCGTAATCAGCTGCCGGAATTAATACCAACCGTTTAATGACAACCATTTCGGTGCCGTGTTGAGTAGCCGGAAAAATGAGTGTTTTGCTGCGCGCGCCATTGTATCCAAGGTTTCTTAATATTATTCCTACTTTGTATTTCATCGTTTATACTTTTATTAGTGTTGTTTACTTAGAAGCGCGGTTCGGAAACCGCGCCATTAGCTTACTTGAAAACGTCGAAGTTTAGCTCTTCACCTTCTTTCGTTACGGGGAAATCGCATGATGTAATTGATAGCGCGATGCTTCTTTTCGTGCCGCTTGCAAGCGTGGTTTTTGCTTCGATGAAATATTTAGATCGGGCTGGTTTATAGCTGCCAGTTATGAGGTTCACACCTTCCGTTAGTGTGTCGTTATTCTCCTCTTTTGCAAGGTTTTGAAGTTCCATAACGCGGTTAGGTTTTAGGTTCCCTTTTGCATCTTTTTTCAGAAGTCGCTGGATTATTTTCACCAGTTTTGCACTTTTTTCATCAACTACCAACCCGGCAATGAACTCGTTAACAAGTGCAATACCAGCGCCTACCGTATCGTCGTAGTCATCTGTTATCCGGAAACCGAGGGTAATTGTGTTGCCATTGTCGTCAGAAAAAGAATGTCCTTGCTGTCCTGATTTTACGCCGAAAAGTTCTTGCTTCATCCCGATTAGTGTAAGAAACGATTTGAAAACCTGTGCTTTCGCTAACGAAAGCATGCTTTCAACTTCTTGTAACGACGTCATTTCGTCCGTTACGGCTTTTTTGACAAGAGCTTTATAAGTTACTATTTCTTGCTCTTTCCGTTTTTTGTCTGCCAGCTTCTTATCAGCAAACTGTTGCTCTAGTGCAGCTAATTCTGCTGCTGAGAGCTTGCTTAAATCAATTGTATTCATATTTTCAAAAATTAAAGTGTTTGTAATTCCTGTTCTATTTCGGCCAGCTGTTTGGCCGGGTTGGGTTCGTTTAGCATGTTGTTGAACTGGGCGTAGCTCACGCTTACAACCGGGTGTATGTAATTTTTGAATACCCGCAGCCGTATCGATTCCGGGGTTTCGTGGCGTTCCAGTAACTCAACCACCCGAATGCACCTTCGCAGGTAAGCGGCTTTGCGCCCCAATTGCAACTTTCGCTTGTGCTTAACGTCCATGCTTTTTCTAGTTTAACTGTGTTAGCCGCTTTGTTTCGGCTTGTTTTGCTTTGTCTTTTGTTAGTATCGCCTCCAACTTGGGGATTAGGGCTTGCATTTCTGCCTCGGTCATATCGTACAGTCGTTTTCCGGCAATGCGGGGCTGCTCCATAAAGGCGTTTACCTTCGCCCAATTAGTAGTGTCAACCCCATGCTTTTGTAGGCGGTGTAGAATGGCCGAGCGAAGCTCTTTTATTCGTTTCTCTCCATCTGGTTGCGGTTTGTTGTTCATATTATTCACCAGTTTTTGCAAGTCTTCAATCATGCGGCTGTAGCCAGCCGGGTCTTTGCTCCGGAACTCGCTGAGTGAGTTGGTTAGCATGTTGCTGTATTGCCACACCAGCTCTTTTTTGTCGGCAAAGGGTATCTTTGCCAGCAAGTCAAAAAAGCGGGCATGTGTACTCATTGTTGTCATGCGTTTTTAAGTTGAAGGCGTTTGCTTTTTATTAGTCGTTTAATGCGCCGGATGTCTTCGACGACAAGTACGGTGCGATTTTGGCCGTCGCTTTCAATACTGATGCGAGCCGGCTCACAGGCGTGAAATATTTCGGATTGCATATCCTTGTCGTCAATGCCGTTTGCTTCGCATATCCTACGTGTATCGGCCAGCGTTGCCCCGGTCAGATGTACATACTTTCGCCCAAACCGGCTGTCGATTTCATCGTATCCCAACTTATTGAGCCGTACCCCGCGCTTGATTTCATGTTCCATATTTTCAGTCCCCAGGATAACAAGCCCCAGTATATCTTCGCAATCATTGAATAAGTGAATCAAGGTGCGAAACGAGGACGATTTCAGCGAGTTGGCCTGGTCGAGTATAAGCAGCGGTTTTTGATAGGCGATGCGTTTGAATGCCTCGGAAATGCTGCCAATCATGGCGTTTACGCTGGCGTAACCCCTGGGCATTTCGGCACCAATTTCGCGGATTAGCTCCGACAGAAAGGCGCGCCCGCTCCACTCTTTGCAGTTCAGTTTAAATACTCCGCCTCGGCGGTTTGCTGCCAGATAGGCATCTGCGGTCGCTGTTTTGCCGCTTCCGGCACGGTGGGCAATGCCCAGGAACATCGACTCCAACTTGGCATCGTTCATCACTTCGGTGATGATGCGGTAGTTGGTTGTTTCTGCAATGTTCCAGCGGCCCGAGTCGAACACGTAGCCAAGAGCCACGCCGATAGTTAGGTACATGTCATCGCCAGAGGCGGCATAAGCACCCTTGCGCAACTGACTGATAGTCGCCTCGCTAACTTTGCACTTTTGAGCAACAGCGGTGTAGGTTCCAAGCCGAACCTTTTCGTCGTCAATTAGTTGCAGAATTTCGTTTTTTTGAATCGTTGTAAGCATGTTTAAAACAGGTTTAAAGTGAGTTGTCATTTACCCCAGAGTTTCCGGGTATTTATGGTAATTTCTTGTTCGTCGTCTTGCTCCCATTCGCTGGTTAGGTAAGCCGATTCAGCTGCCTCATAGTCGGGTTTACGCATGCGCCCGGCTTGTAACACGCCCAGTTCGCCACTAATTGGCACTTCGGCCTCTTCTTCGGCTGTAATTAACTCTGTGGCAACTTCGCCCATGCGTGCGGCGCGGTGGGCTTTTGCCTTTTCGTCGATGGCTTTCATTTTGCCAACTGCCCGCATGTCCTTGTCTGGACCATATTGCTGCGCGGGTGTAATGCGGCTGAATGTTCCCAGGTAGTTCTCCCCATCGAACAGGTGCACCTGCTCCATATTATCGTAGCTAAAGCAGTTCCAGAGCTTTACCCCTGTGTAGCTTTCAATTACCTGCACGTCGTCGACAGCGTAGTAATAGGTAGCATTGTCAACCTGTGTCATAATCATGTTGTTGCGGATTGACACCTGCTTGCGAAGTCCGAACAGGTAGCAGAAGTGAGCTTCCTCTAACTCGATAGTGTTAGGCCGCTCGCTCTCGGCGTGTAATTGGGCTGGGGATTGTTCTATTGTTTTGAATTTACGCGAGTAGGCCGACAATGGGGTGTTTATATAAGCATCCAGAACCCGGTCGGTTTCGCGGGTAGCATCGTCGAAGTTGAAGCCTTCGCGGTTGGCGCGCTGGCGCATGGCTTGAACGTACTCTTTCGCCCGGTGGGCATAGCGGCGGCTCGACTTCACGCCCTCGCCATAATAGTAGTCGCTTTCGCTCATGAACACGCTTTGCAAGGTTCCCCACCATCGTTCGATGCCTGCTTTTCCTTCGGCCTTCACGGTCTGGGTCATCACTACGCCCGAGCGTTGCAGCTCGCTTTCAAACCAAGCCCATTCGGCGCTGTTGTGTCCCGGAAACTTATCGTAACGCAGTTCGTAAGGCAAGTACCCCGCGTTGGCCACCGCCATACCCACTGCATTTATAATTGCTTGTGCCGATTCTTCGTAGCAATATTCCCACCCCAGCACGTGGCCGCTCATCACGTCGCGAACGGCAATAATGTACAGGAACTTTTGCCCGCTGCGCTTCCTGTCCGTCTTGTCTGTCCAGGTTCCGGCGTGGTCGATAATATTGACACGCGTACCGTCAACGTCCCAACAATCGCCAGCAAACAGAGCCGACAAGGTCGGAGTATAGGCGCGGTACCGGTGATTGAAACGGGTGTTGGCGCCAAAGCGTTGCTGTATCAAAAATTGCGTTTCGGGCCGGTTTAAAAAGTCGCCAACCCAACGTTGCGAGGGTGCTTTTGCTATTGCGTGTTGCGCACAAATAGTTGTAACCTTGCGCCAAATGTGGGCATAACTGAAGTTTTTTTGCGAGTCGCCCAGCTCCACCAACCAAGCCTTTATTTGCTCATTGTTGGCGTAGGTTGCCCGGTTGCTATTACCTTCGTTTTTTACCGCGACAAGCTCGGTTACAGGTGTTCCGCCAGCATAATCCCGCACTTTATCGCGCAAGTTTCGCCAGCTGCGGGGTAGGTATTTCAGGCTTTGAAGTTCTACCTCACTCCCTAGCTTTTCAAAAAAGGCGCTTTTATTGAAACTGATGCCGTTTTGTGTGCAGTAGAGGCTTGCTTCGTGTAGCACAGCAGCCGCCTTGGCTAGCTCGGGGTTTAGTTTGCCCAAAAACAGGCGGTAGCGGCTTATAAGCGCTGCCTGTACAATAGCGGTAATGTCGTCGTGTAACTCGGTTGACTGTGTTACCAATACATTGAGCGGACTAAGCTTAACGGTTACGGTGCGCGGCAGGGCATTGTAGGCAAAGTAGCAGCGGTTCAACAGCTCGGTATGCTGCCAGCTTTTACTGTCATCTTGCTTGGCCCGCACCTTGGCAACGCGTAGGTATCCGGCAGTAATGCCAGCGTACTTAAGGATGTAGTCCTGCGAGAGCCAAAGCCCGGATTGGTAGTTAACTATGTCGCCTGAGTTAATCATGCGTGAGATGTTGTTTTGTTCCTATGCGGGGACTCGAACCCCGCCGCGAACCGTTTAGGAAGGCTTTATGATTCGAGTTAATGCGTAACCAAGTGTTGAGTTTATTTCTTTATTTCTTTTTTCCTCCGGTAGCTTTTCCCAGCAACTACAGCAGTGTGCACCAGATGGCGCTGCGTAATATCCGCCGACTATCTTTTTGCCGCACTTGCAGCATTCTAAATGCGTGAATCCCATAATGATTATATTTTGTATTTGTTAATGATTGCTTGCATTTGTGCTTTGGTGGCTTTTGGTGACAGTTGTCCCAGCTCGTGAGCCATGTTGAGGGAATTGCAAACCTGCCTGGGGTGCAGTACTGCCGAGCTGGTGTATATAGTGCACACCTCTTCAATGTGGGTGCGCAGCGGGTTGCGATCCATTATCTGGGCAACGGACACCAATGGGTAGCAGATGCAGTATTTAGCGTTTTGCATAATTAGAAGAGTTTAGATTGTTATTCGAAAAGACTTGTTGTAATTCCGTAACCCATAGCGTATAACTTCCTAATCCATCTCTCTTCAGCCTCTGAAAGCGAGTGGTTATGTTTGATTACCACTCGCTCGCTGGTTATTACGGTATGCCCTTTCTTCCGAAGGTTAAAGTGAATGTGGTACCTTGTCTTATTCCGCTGTTCTGTAATGTGCTTGGGTAGGGTTCTCATTTTACCCCCCCCCCCATTTTTTAATTGATTTGTTTTCGCGAATGAGTGCGAGTGTCATAATTAGGCTAGGTATAGCCATAAAAAGCTGGTGTGTTGCGCCCATAAAGATGACGGCGTAAAGCGAGGCTGAGCCGACTAATCCAAAGAGCGCTGCAAAGGTGTAGTTGTGTAGTTTCATATACTATCGTTTGTTGTTTGTACCATAGCTTCCAGCTCGGTCTTTACGGCAAGCCCTTTACCACGCTTTGGCTCTCGCTGGGCGCGCGCAATCTTGCCGACAAAGTCAACTGAAACACCGCATCGCTCAGCAATGAGCTGATAAGCGGTTTTGTCTTTTTTTTCTTTTAGTTGTCTTGCGATTGTCATTTTTGCCATATATTTGTCCTTAACGAATAGGACAAATATAAATCAATTTGATTTAGTTCCAAACAAACAATAACCTTTTTTTTGATTTATTTAATGCAAAATTCCGCCATAATTAGAAATAAATGGTTTATACAGCAGGTTGAAGGACTTGAAGCTGCTGGTAAGTCACAGGCGGAGATTGCTCAGCGGCTTGATGTTATGCCTCAGTACCTCAACGCAATAATAAAGGGACGGCGTAATGCGTCGGAGAAGTTTGTTGCGAAGTTTTGTTTTGAGTTTAATGTGAATCAAAATGATTTATTGCGACGAATGCAGAGCTATGAGCGTGGTGTTTTGCCGGACGATAAGACCCTTGAAGAAGTCAAGCACAGCTACGGTGATGCTGTCAACATACCATTAGGTGCTGTTCCATTCTGGGATTTGCCCGTATCAGCCGGGAAGAGTGTTATTGACATCGTTGGAAAGAAGACACCGGACGGCTACATTAAAGACCTACCAGGACTTGATCTGGCGGAGAACATACTGCCGGTGTATGGCATGTCGATGGAGCCAGAAGTGTCGGAAGGCGCCTTGGTTGGTGTTCGAAAGATGAGCAACTACGAGACACTTAATACCGAACGCATATATTTAATTATTACGACAGAAGACAGGATGATTAAGCGCATTGAGCATGATTTGAATGACCCCCATATCCTCTGGTGTGTTAGCCCGAACTACCCGCGATTTAAGATTTACAAGGCAGACATTATCGACATTCAACGAGTGTGCTTTGTGTTCAATCCCAAATAACACGAGTAACCTATTTTGAGTTATGCCTGCGAGAGTTCGCTGTTGTGGTTCGTTATGACTAGGATGGAGATATTTTTGCGGCAAGCGATAACAAATTTGTTTATTTTGAATTGCCAAATGATAACAGAAAGTGTTTATTTTGAATTGCCAGATGATAACAAAAGCGCGCGATTAAAGTGTGTTTTTTGAATTGCCGATTAATGGCCGATTGTATTAAAAACCGGTTAAGTATCCATCAAATTTCAAACACTAAACGGTTGCGAATGGCAGACTGTTTGTATTTTGGTACTCAAACTAAGTTGAAATGGTAAAGTATTTGCCCCTTTTGGGACTGTTCGTGCTGCTGGCATGCAGCCGCGGCTCGTTGCCAAAAGTTGAACTGCAAACTTCGATGGGAACAATTGTACTGGAAGTCGACAGCATTCGGGCGCCGGTAACAGCAGCTAATTTTTTAAAACTAGTCGATGCGGGAGTTTATGCGAATGCTTTGTTTTACAGGGTCGTGCATGTCGGTAACCAGCCTCGTAATCAGGTAAAAATTGATGTGATACAAGCTGGTTTGAATGATGATTCCCGGATTGAAATGTTCCCAACAATTGCACACGAAACCACTGCGCTGACCGGTATTTTACACCTCGACGGAACCATTTCAATGGCGAGGAATGAACCGGGAACAGCTTCGACCGAATTTTTTATTTGTGTGGGCAATCAACCCGAGCTCGACTTTGGAGGCCACCGGAATCCGGATGGGCAGGGGTTTGCGGCTTTCGGCAGAGTGCTCAGCGGGATGTCGGTTGTACGTGCCATTCAATCGCAACCGGAACAGAGTCAGATGCTCGATCTGCCTGTTTCGATTTATAATATTGCCCGGATAAAATAAAAGTTGCGTTAATGCTTGTTTCTTCCGGTGTTTCAGCCAGCTTGGTTTTCAGATGTTTTTTACAATTTGAGGCCGTGGTGAAACGGTTACAGTGGTAACCTGTTCCTCGCTTTGGTTACCCGAGCAATCGGTTATGCGGTAATACACCTTATGCACAACGGGTTGAAAATCAACACCATCTCCCGGAAACAGAATATCAGTCGGATAAGCCGAAGGTTGTCCGCTGATGTACCCAGAAGTGGGCAAGTTGTCGCTATTGGCAAAAACAATCCGCCATTCAATGGTTACATCGCAGTTCAATCCACAATTGTCGCTAAAGTTATCCGTAGCTAAATCGAGTATAACATTGCCTGTTTCAAAGATATAATAGTCGGGGCGAGTGTTATCGTCGATGGTGAATTCTTTTATACGTTCCACGCATACTTCCACATCAAACGGGTTAATAAATCGAGGCGCCTCGGTATCGGTTATTGTCACGGTTTGCGAACAAGTGGCTGTTCCGGCGGCGTTGGTTGCTGTCCAGGTAATGATAGTTGTGCCTTTGTTGAAGGTGTAGGGCGAGAGGATGGCATCAGATCCCGAACCAATGGTTGCGCCACTCATTTTCCAGCTCCAGCTAATACCGGTTCCTTTGTCAACTTGTGGCAAATCAATGGCAAGTGAAGCCGAGCACAATCCGGCGTCGGCGTTCACTGTGATGGGATCGGCACACGAAATTACCGGTATTTCGGGGCGTACGGTCACCGTGAAGCTGCAATGCAGGTCTTCACCCTTTAAGTTTACGGCGATGTATTCAATGTTGGTTATTCCCAGGTTGTAGGTTGAGGGCGAAGGTACCAGCCCATCGTCGCTTTCGGTAGTGGCGCCCGTCATCAGGTATTCAATGCTTTCGCAAGAGTTGTCGTAACCGGGCAGGCCAACGCCCACATTACTGGCATAGGTTTTACCCGGATCAACTGTCACGATAATACTTTCGGGGCAGTTTAAATCGGGGGCTTCGGGCTCGGGAATGGTAACCGAAACGGAGGTTGCAGCACAACCGTTCAGGTCGGAGAGTACCACCACCGAGTATGTTCCGGCTCCCAGGTTTGTGGCAGTTGCAGATGCTTGAGAACCGGCAGCCTCGTCCCAAATAAACCGGTAAGGTGGCGTTCCGCCACTGGCCGTAACGGAGGCCGATCCATCGGTTGCACCGTAACAACTTGGTTCGGTTAAGCTTGGTGTGTGTACCCGGAATGGCTCCGGTCCGGGAAGTTGCACAGTCTCACTTACGCTGCACCCATTCGCATCGGTAACCGTAACACTATGGTAGCCCGCGTTTAAACCAATTGCGGTGGCGGTAGTTTGCCCATCGTCCCACAGGTAGTTGTAAGGTGCAGTCCCACCGCTGGCAGTTACTGCGATGTTGCCATCGCTGCTTTCGTAACACAACGGCTGCACCAGCTCGAAGGTGAGCTCTGGCGAGCGAAAAAAGGTGATGGTCATTGATGAGCTTGCTGGAGGACAGGAGCCCGCAGGGTCGTCGCTGGTTAAGGTTAACGTAATTGATCCTGAATTGATTTCGGTAGCGGATGGCGTATAAACAGCATTTAAACTTTGGTTATTCGGACTGAAGCTGCCGGTCCCGCCCGACCAGCTTCCGCTACTTGTGCCGCCGGTAATTGTTCCGTTCAGGGTAACTGATGGATTTGCGGGACAAACCGATTGGTCCGACCCGGCATCCACTTCAACTTTTGGATAAACAGCTAGTGACACCGATGCCGGTTTGTTTTCGCAGCCGTATGTGTCCCAAACCTGTACAGTATAGGTTCCGCTGGCGTCGGTAGTAGCATTGCTAATAACCGGGTTTTCAAGGGTTGATGTAAAACCATTGGGACCAGTCCAAAGAACGGTGACGGGTTCGCGCCCGTATTGTACATTTGCATGCAGGTAAATTGATTCGCCCTCGCAACTATCGCCATTACTCGTTGGCGATACTTCAGCCGGGCGGGGGGCCAGTGTCCCGAACGAGATGTCGTCCAAACCGAAATCATTCCCATCGGCTGCTGTTTGCAAATCAACAATTGAGATTTTGATTTTTCCGGTTACCGTAGAGGTCCAGTTTCCGTAGAATCTCACCCAGTCGTAAGGTGCTGCATCATTTTGCGGCCGTGCCGGGAGTGATGCAACTGTTCCGATATTGGTGCCATTCACGTTGTACTGTAGCCGCGCATAGTTTCCGGACGAATTTAAACTAATTGCCCAAGCGGAGAAATAATAGTCAACCCCGTCAACCACATCAACTTCTTCTTGCCAGATAATAGGTTGCGGCGAACCCGGAAACCCGTTTACAATCATCATGTTTCCTGAGTTAGTCGTGTGGTCCCTTCCCCAGAAGTTGGAGTGGTAGGTGTTCGGGTTTGCCCCAACGCCATATAATCCTTCGTTCCACAACTCTGTATTTCCTGCACCATCGGCCCGGTAGCTGTAGGCGTTTCCATCGGTAGCAGGAGTTGTAAAGCCAACATTTCCAGCTTCAAAATCGCCGTTAACAACCAATTCGTTTGCGGTGTTAAACGACGAGGAGCCGGTACACCCATAGGCATCTTTTACCGTTACGGTAAAAATTGCAGCAATGTCCACCAGAATCGACGAGCTTGCTTCGCCGGTGCTCCACTTGTAGCTCGAATACCCGGCCGGTACCGTTAGGCGGATTTTTCCGGGGTAAGTACAGTAATCGGCAATAATCGTCGGCGAAGGGGGATTTATCACGGTAACTGTAACGGTGTCGTTGCCCAAGCAGCCAGTGTCGGGGTTGGTGTACCAGGCGATATAGTCGGTTGTTTGGCTAGGGCTTACGTTGGTTGGGTTTTGCTGGGTTGAACTAAAACCGGAAGGATTGGAGGTCCAGAACATGTCAGTTCCTTCACCGGTTATGGTTACATTGTCGATAGCCCAATAGTAGTCGTTTCGGGCCGAATAGTAGAACCGGATATACAAGGTGGGTTCGCCAGTATAGCTATTCAGCGAAACGGTATGTTTGGAGAATGAAGTGCTGCTTCCGATATCCCACGTAAACTCTTCCAAATCATTCCAGGTAGAACCATTAGTTGAATATTGGATAATGGGGTGATCGGAGCTTCCCCCGCTTCTGTAATAATGCCAAAAACTAAGTTCCAACGAACTGTATCCAACGGTGTTTATTGCAGGGCTGGTTAATATCGAAGTGATGTTAACGTCTCCGGCAGCCCTCGAATTCGCCAGATAAAACCGACTGGCATCGTTGGAACTAAATGTAACATTCCCACCACCCGTATTGTAGGTGTAGTTGTTGTTTCGGATAGTCCATGATGCCGCATTTGGCGACGATGGGGATGTGGTCCAATTGTTTGGGCCCGATGTGCTTCCTGCGCTGGCCGAGTTGAAGTTCTCGGATAAAAGCGTTTTCGGCAGCGAAGACGAAACATTGGATGACGAATACAGATTAACACTTGCGCCCGGGCAAATAAGCTCTTCCGAAGCTGATGCTGTTACTGCCGGAGCCGGGAGTACAACAACCGATACGGCGTAGCTTGTTGGGTTTTCGCATCCGTTTGAATTTAACCTGTACCGGTAGGTGACTGTTTGCGGCGAGCTTGTGGTGTTTGTTAAAACTTCGTTTGGATTACCCGTTCCGCTAGCTGCTGGGTTACTGATTCCCGCTACGGCATCGCGGCTCCACCGGTAATCTGTTTCGCCAACTGTGCTTGTTGGCGTATATGAAAATGCCATTCCGCTGCAAATGTTCGGAGGAGTTAGCGAACTGGTCAGCTCAGGTGTTTTGGTTACAATAACAACAACATCCTGGGTATTCGTGCACCCATCGGGCGAAGTTAATGTGTAGGTGTAAGTTACAGCAATTGGGTTATTTGTAGTATTTACCAAATATTCGTTCGGACTGTTCGTACTTGATGCTGCCGCATTACTGATTCCCGCTACTGCAGCCCTGTTCCAGCCAAAAGTAGTCCCATTGATGTTGCTGGTTGGAACATAAGTGAATACTTCGTTGCTGCAAATTCCGCCGGGCGTAGGTGTCGATGTGAGTATAGGCTTTTCAAAAATGGTTATAGTGGCTGTTTTATTGACCGGGTAAACACATCCTTCCTGAGCTTTTACAGTCAGTAATTCGTAGTTGAATACCCCGCTTGCAGCCGACGAACCCTGAAGCTGCACGGTTTCGCTATTACTATTGATGCTTTGTGTGCTTTCTCCATTAATTCGATATGTAAAGGTGAATGGTGCGGTTCCGTTTACCGCTGTAAGTTGAATTACAGGATCGGCATCGCCCTGGCAAATAGTTGCGTCCCCGCTAATGGAGGCTTCAATCCGGGGATGGATCCGTACAGTTACATCAATGGACGAGCCGGTACAGCTTTCGGATTGAACTGAAACAGTGTAAATAACGGTTGCCTCGCTTGTTCCGGTGTTTATCAGCGTTTGCGCCAGGGTTGGACCTGTTCCGGCAGAGGCTCCGCTAACATTTCCGGACGGGGTAATACTTTTTACAATCCAACTAAAAATGGGGTTCGTGGCGTTACTGCTCAAACTAATTGAGCTGGTGGCACCCGAGCAAATGGTTTGTTGCAGCGGCGAAGCGGCCAGGTTGGCTTTTTCAATCACGGTTACCGGCACTATAATGGGGTTACCGGTGCAGCCATTTGTCCGCGGGCTTATGGTGAGGTTGGCCGATCCGGCCTGTGCGGTGAACGAAGGAATGGACGTGACACCGGTTTTATTGCTTAACCCGATTGTGCTCCCTCCACTAATATTGAACACCAGGCCCGAAGGTGTTCCGCTTAGCATAACCGGAGCGGTATGTTCACCTTGGCAAAAAATAAGTTCACCGGGATAATTCGCTATGGGTGTATCTGCCGGTGCTATGGGAATGCTCAGGGTAACGGTGCCGTTATCGTCGGTCACATCAACCTGATAGGTTCCTGCTGCAAGCCCACTAATATCTTCGGTGGTTTGGCCGCTACTCCAAACAATACTTTTCAGGTTGGTCGCATTGGTAATGGTGAGGTCAATGCTTCCGTCGCTTTTTCCCGGGCAACTTTCTTTTTGGCTGGTATAGGTCAGGGTGAGGCCTTCTCTATTGGTAAACCTGCTGCCGGCAGAGGTGCCCAAAGCCAATGCCAACCTGTTTTCTGCCAATATAAAAGAAATCAGGAGTAAAGTTGAAAAAATAAACTGGTACGCCCTGCTCATGGGTTCTGTTCTTCGCACGATGATTTTGCATTCCGTTTCGGACAGGAACAGGTTCAGGACTGAAACCACGATAAATCATCTTCGTCGTGATAGAATAATCCGATGAGGATAGATACTGTTTGAAAACCAGTATAATCCATATAAAATGATAGCTATTGAAACTTAATTAAGTTCAATCCAACGCTTACTGCATGAAAGATGAAAGCACAAGTTATCGCAATTTCGGATCAGCTTTCAATGTCCACTCTTTCTGTTACTGTCCGTTGTTTAATCTGAAAATACGGCAAAAGGTTACCTGATATTTTTAATAAAAATGACAGTTTAACAACAGAATTTAAGCTGATTTTGTGTTGAAATGTTTGCCGAAGGATATAACGTGCTTGGTGCAAGGCCTCTGCGTGTATTGCACAAATGGCAAATATCCCGATAAAAAAGCCGTTTGCAAATTCAGCAAACGGCTTTTGACAAGGTTTGAGGTCAGTGGCGGATTCGAACCGCCGTACACGGTTTTGCAGACCGCTGCCTAGCCACTCGGCCAACCGACCTTATTTTTCGGACTGCAAATTTATACAAATAATTTTGCCATGCAACACCAATTTACCGAAAAACCTATCGGCTCATCTCAACACTAACCTTTTCGATTTGCCCTCCCATTGGCGGGTTCATTTTCGACAGTTTAATGCTGGCTTGCTCAATGGTTGGAAATGAAATGTACAACCGGTCGAGGATTCGGTAGCAAACATGTTCGAGCAAGGCCGACGGAATGGCCATTTCGGTGCTGATTAAATCGTAAACCAGCTGATAATTGAGCGCATCTTCGAGCTTGTCGGTGGTGCCAGCCTTGCTGCAGTTGGTTCGAATGCGAACCGACACGATGAACCGTGCACCAACTTGTTTTTCAAAAGGATAGTAGCCATGATAGGCGTAAAATTCCATTCCGTCCAATTCAATAATTCCAGCCATAATCGTCTGTTTCAATAATTCGGGAGTTGTTGAGGGCGTAAAATTAATTTTTCTTTGGCTGAAGTTTATTTTATGAAAGGCGAAAAGCATTTGTGCGGAATGATTTTATACTTTTGTCCTTCATCTTCAATTGGCAACCAAGCCTGAAGAATAGAGGGATACTGAAAATAAGCGAAAATTACCTGCTGCAAAACACCTGTTTTGCGGGGGTAGTTTTTTAGTTAAATGCTGAGAAAAAATAAAAACGTATATGAGTGAAAATTGTCCGGAGAAAGAAGTGGTGATTAAAAAGAATTTCATTCACCAAATTATTGAAGATGAATTAGCTGAAGGAAAAAACAGTGGACGGGTGCATACCCGTTTCCCTCCCGAACCGAATGGCTACCTGCACATTGGACATGCCAAATCAATTTGTCTGAACTTTGGGACTGCTCAGAAATACAACGGATTGACCAACCTTCGCTTTGATGACACCAACCCGTCGAAAGAAGAGACAGAGTATGTTGATTCGATTATGGAAGACGTTCGTTGGTTGGGTTTCGACTGGGGCGATCGCCTGTATTATGCTTCGGATTACTTTGGGAAATTATTCGATTTTGCGGTGAAGTTAATCACCGAAGGCAAAGCTTATGTCGACGATCAGGATGCCGAAACCATCAGCAACCAAAAAGGGACACCAACCCGTCCTGGCTTGGAAAGCCCGTTTCGCAACCGCAACACCGACGAAAACCTAGACCTGTTTATGCGCATGAAAGCCGGCGAATTCAACGAAGGTGATCGTGTATTGCGGGCCAAAATTGATATGGCTTCGCCCAACATGCACATGCGCGACCCGATTATTTACCGCATCATGAAAACGCCGCACCACCGCACCGGCGACCAGTGGTGCATTTACCCGATGTACGACTTTGCCCACGGACAGTGCGACTACTGGGAAGGAATCACCCAGTCGATTTGCACTCTTGAGTTTGAAGTGCACCGACCGCTGTACGATTGGTTTATCGATCAGTTGAAAGATTCAGCTTACCGTCCGCGCCAGATCGAATTTGCCCGATTAAACCTGAATTACACCGTGATGAGCAAACGTAAATTGCTCGAACTGGTAAAAGATAAACATGTGAATGGCTGGGACGATCCGCGGATGCCCACCATTTCGGGACTACGCCGCCGCGGGTACACCCCGGCCTCTATCCGCAACTTTGCCGAGCGTATTGGCGTTACAAAAGTGGATGGCGTGATTGATGTGGCCCTGCTGGAACATGCTGTTCGCGAAGATTTGAACAAAACGGCGCAGCGGGTAATGGGCGTTCTCGATCCGTTGAAGGTGATTATTACCAATTATCCGGAAGGACAAATTGAATACCTGGAAGCGGTGAACAATCCCGAGGACGAAAATGCAGGTACGCGCATGATTCCCTTCAGCCGCGAAATTTATATTGAACGGGAAGACTTCATGGAAAACCCGCCGAAAAAATTCTTCCGTTTGTCGCCCGGAACAGAAGTGCGGATGCGTTATGCTTATTTCATCACTTGTACCGATGTTGTGAAGGATGAAAATGGCGAAATTGTTGAGCTACATTGCACCTACGACCCGGCATCGCGTGGCGGTAATTCGCCCGACGGGCGCAAAGTGAAAGCAACCCTGCACTGGGTTTCGGTGGCCGAAAACGTAAAAGCCGAAGTGCGTTTGTACGATCGGTTGTTTACCGACGAGGAACCGGACGGGCACAAGGACATCGATTTTAAAACATTTATGAATCCGGACTCGTTGCAAGTGCTCGCCAATTGTTATGTTGAACCTTTTGTGAAAGATGCCAAACCATTGGACTCGTTTCAGTTCGAGCGTTTGGGCTACTTCAACCTGGATCCGGATAGCCGGGACGAAAAGCTGGTTTTTAACCGTACTGCCCAGTTGCGCGACACTTGGTCGAAAGTGAAAGATAAGTAGCGTAACCCATTGCTATGCTGCAAAAATACAGGGAGAACGAGGCCAAACGCTTCGTTCTTTTTGTATTTGGTCGTTTTACCGGCGAAAGCCAGCATTTAACCGAAAGCCGATGTTGCATTTGCCACATGTCGTTTAGTTTTGAAATCGAATTTGGATACGGAAGATATGAACGAACAACAATGGAATACGGCTTCGGGGAATAGCCACCGGGAACGCAAACAAGGAACGTCGGTGTTTGGAATTGTCTTGGTTGTGATTGGGTTATACTGGCTACTGAAAGAAACCGGCTGGTCGGTTCATTTACCAGGACTCGAACCGATTCGCGATGCGGCCTATTCGGTGGTGAGTTTTGTGCGCCAGCATTTGGGCAATTTATTGGTCCCGGTGCTAATACTTACCATTGGTTTGGCCCTGATTAGCGGTCGCCGGCAGTTTGGCGGGCTTTTGCTACTTTTGGTGTTGGCTGTATTTTTGCCCGGGCTTATTTTGCCTGGCTTGTTTTTGTTGTTTACATTTCCGGTGTTGCTTATTCTGGTAGGGGTACTCGTTATCCGGAGTTTTTTTTAGTTAGCTGAATGAGCATTTGAGTCGAATCCGGCACTTTAGGTTTCGGATTAAATTTAAATAAACGAGATTATGGAACGTGGAGGAAACAGACGGTTTTATGTTGGGCTTATTTTTATAGCAGTTGGTGCTTTGCTGATACTTCAGCAATTGAATATTATTCCCTGGGATTTGGCTGATGCCTTGGTGTCGTGGCAGATGCTGCTGGTTGCCATCGGGGCAGTTTCGTTACTGAACGGAAACCGGGGGTGGGGAGTGGTTTTAATTGGTATTGGCGCGTTCTTCCTGTTTACCGAGTATGTCGATATTCCGCGCGAAATCAGACGGTTGTATTGGCCGGGGCTGCTAGTGTTGGTAGGGGTTGCTTTACTAAGTAGGCAGCGTAGTTCCAAGGCCGGGTTCCAGGCTGAAACGGGTGAGAAAGCCGTCGATAATTTTGATGATTTTGTTATTTTCGGGGGACGCGAGATATTTATCAATTCACAAGATCTGAAAGGTGGGCGGAGTTTGTCAATTTTTGGTGGTATTGAATACGATTTACGCCAGTCGCGTCTTTCGCCGCAAGGAGCGGTCATCGACTGTACTTGCGTTTTTGGGGGTACAGGCATCAAAGTGCCGCTCGACTGGAATGTGCGCAACGAAGTGACCACTATTTTCGGGGCATTTACCGACAAACGTGGCGATACCTTTTTGCAAACCACGGTCGATCCGGCTAAGACTATAGTTATCAAAGGGCTCACCTTGTTTGGCGGTGTCGAAATAAAATACGTGTAACCCATGAAGCACCCGTTTATTAATAACCGTTTGCTTAGCGTGTATTATGTGGTGTTTTGGCTGGTAATGGGAGCACTCAATTTTTTGGTACAGGTGCTTTGGTACGATGTGGGTATCAAACTCGGCCTCATCGAATCGGTTATTATTTTTGTACTTTACCCGCTTATGGGAACCAGTATCTGGTACATTATCCAGTACAACGGACTGAATGAAAATAGATGGTTGAAAAACCTGCTTTTTCACTTGGTGGCTGCTTCAATTTTAAATGTTATATGGTTGTATTTCAGTTATATGTTGGTAAAAACATTCAACGCCGAGCAACTGGCCTACACCAGCCGTTCGCTACCGTTGAAAGTGCAAGCCGGTTATTTGTTATATGCCATTTATGTTGTTTTCTTTTATGCAGTTAACTACTATAACACACTGAAAGATAAGATAAAACGTGAGTCGGAGCTGAAAATGTTGATTCGCGATGCCGAGCTGAGCGCTTTAAAATCGCAAATAAACCCCCACTTTCTGTTCAACAGCCTGAACAGCATTTCGTCGCTCACCCTCAGCAAGCCCGAAAAAGCGCAGGAAATGGTTATCAACCTCTCGTCGTTTATGCGTTACTCGCTGCAACACAGCCGCGAAGAAACGGTGAGTTTGAGAGACGAGCTCGATCATATCAAACTTTATCTTGGAATAGAAAAAATTCGGTTTGGAAAAAAATTGAACCCGGTTTTCGAGGTCGAAGAGGCTTGTTTGGAAGCCCGGATACCGAACATGATTTTGCAACCATTATTCGAGAATGCCATTAAATACGGGGTTTACGAAGCAATAGAACCGGTGAGCATTGTTATGCGCTGCCAACCCGGCAACCACGCGGTGCAAATAAGCATTGAAAACGAATACGACCCGGGAACAATGAAGCACAAAGGCGAAGGAATTGGGCTGAAAAATATCCGCCAGCGGCTGGAATTAATTTACAGTAACCCGAACCTGTTGCGAATAAGTGATTTGGGCCATAGTTTTAAAGTTGAAATAGTACTCCCTCAAAAATAAGCTGTTATGTGTGAAAAATTGAATGTTTTGTTAGTCGAAGACGAAGAATTGGCACGCGATCTTCTCAAATCGTACTTGCAGGATCATCCGGCTGTTAACCTGCTGGGCGAATGCGAAAACGGGTTCGAAGGTGTGCAAAAAGTTAACGAGCTGAAACCCGATTTGGTTTTTCTCGATATTCAGATGCCAAAAATTACCGGCTTCGAAATGCTGCAGCTGCTCGATCATAAACCCGATATTGTATTTACCACAGCCTACGACCAGTTTGCCCTTAAAGCCTTCGAAATTAATGCCGTGGACTACCTGTTGAAACCATTCTCGAAAGACCGCCTACATGCCGCTATTGATAAAGTGGTCGAACGGCGCGGTAACCAGGACTATGCCGGCGAAAAAATTGAACGGCTGACAGAGTATTCCGGTGGTAACCACCTGGATAGGGTGGTGGTGAAAGACCGAAGTAAAATTCACATTATCCTCACCAACCAGATTCGTTACATCGAATCGCTCGACGATTATGTGCTGATTTACACCTACGATGGACGGCACACCAAGCAAAATACCATGAAGTTTTTCGAGACTCACCTCGATCCGCGCGAGTTCATCCGCATTCACCGCTCGTACATTGTTAATGTGCTTCAAATCGAAGAAATTCAGCAATACGAAAAAGAATCATACGTGGTCATCCTTAAAGACAAAACCAAACTAAAGGTGAGTAAGTCAGGCTATAGAAACCTGAAGGAAGTGCTGGAGTTTTAATTTGTTTCAAATTATAAAATGCCGATATTAAAAGCAGGCTAAAACCCGGTACTGCTGCGGAACTTTTTACTACATTTGGTCGCAAACCGTTCACCGATGCGAAAACCACTCCTCTGTATTTTTTCAATGCTGCCGGTGTTTGCTTTCGGGCAAACCGAAGTGGGCCCCGATCGCTATTTTCCGCTTCTTATTTTGGCGGTTTTAGTTGGAGTACCGCTATTCGTCTGGGTTTATGGCCGTTTGACGAAGGGCGGGGGCAAGCCATTTTTTTCGGTTTTCTCAAAGCAGAAACTCCAGGTTGAGCTGCTACCCAATCGCAGCTACCGGCCCGAGTTGCTAACGCTGCTTATTAACAATGGAACACGGAGGGATGTTGATATTGAGGCTCCTGTTTTAATCATCCGCAAGCTTTGGTCAGTCCGTAAATTCAGGTTGAAGGGAATCAACAGGGCTCAAATTTATCCGCTCTACCTCGAAAAAAACAACAAGCATGAACTTCGCATAAGTTTGAGTGTTTTCTTCCGGCACGACCCCACATTGCACAGTTACTACTGGGCCAGGGTTTTGTTGAAGGATACAACGGGGCGTTGTTACTCAACCAATTATGTTACACTTCGCAAAAGTCTCTTTTCATAATGCGTGACTGGAAATTCGACCATATTGATTTTTCAACTTTTCCCTGGTATGGCGGGGACGACTTGGGGGTACACCTCACTAAAACCGGAATTAAAGCTAAAATTTGGGCGCCAACAGCCCATAAAGTCGAGTTGCTGGTTTACAAAACGAGTCATGGAGGCAAAAGGCTGAGCCATTATTGGATGCACGCCGAAGAACATGGTTGCTGGGCGCTTCAGGTTGAAGGCGCTTTTAAAGGTTTGTACTACACCATCAGGGTTAATGATGGCGATTGGTTGAATGAAACTCCGGGGGTTGATGCCCGCGCAGTTGGTGCCAACGGACGGCGCGGTTTGTTTTTCGACCCCAACGAAACAAACCCCGATGGCTGGGAAAAAGATGTTCCTGTTGCGACAGAAAATGCAGTGAATGCAGTTATATATGAACTGCATGTTCGCGATTTTTCGATTGCCAAAAACTCGGGGATGAAAAACAAAGGAAAATTCCTGGCATTTACCGAGCGGGGCAGCCGTACGGTAGGAGATTTGCCGTCGGGTATCGACCATCTGAAAGAGCTGGGAATCACGCATGTTCACCTGCTTCCGATTTTCGACTTTTGGACGGTTGATGAGCTGAAACCATTGGAAAAATACAACTGGGGCTACGATCCGTTAAACTACAATACACCCGAAGGGAGCTACGCTAGCAACGCCGATACAATTTCGCGGATAACGGAGTTGAAACAGCTGGTGATGGCTTTGCACCGAGCCGGGATTGGCGTGATAATGGATGTGGTGTACAACCATACCGGGCTCACCCGCCGTTCGTGGTTTAACCAAACGGTGCCCGGCTATTATTATCGACAAAACCGCTCTGGAGGGTTTTCAAATGCAAGTGGGGTCGGAAATGAAATTGCCAGTGAGCGGGCAATGGTTCGGAAATACATCATCGACTCGCTATTGTATTGGGCTAGCGAATTTCACTTGGATGGGTTTCGTTTCGACCTGATGGGCGTTCACGATCTGGAAACCATGTATGCTATCCGGTTGGCATTTGACAAGTTGCGCCCCGGAATTTTAATGTATGGCGAAGGTTGGACCGCCGACCGGAGCCCGATGGATGAAAACCAGCGCGCTGTGAAGCGCAATATTTCGCAATTGGAACGTATTGCTTGTTTTAACGACGACTTTCGGGATGCGATTAAAGGGAATAATTTTGACGGGACAGGCCGCGGCTATGTGAGCGGATTGGTGTTTCACGAGGAAGCAATTAAATTTGGAGTGGTAGCCGCCTGTTACCATCCGCAAATTGTGTATAGTTATGTGGGAGGCTCGGGCTTTGCGTGGGCGCGAAACCCGTCCCAAACCGTAAATTATGCTTCGTGCCACGATAATTTTACACTCTACGATAAGCTTCGTATTAGCCGCCCCGATTTGGAACCGAAAGCATTGAAAAAGATGCAAAAGCTGGCAGCCGCTTTGGTACTTACGTCGCAGGGAATGCCTTTTTTACACGCTGGCTCGGAGTTTTGCCGAACCAAAATGGGAGAGCATAATTCGTATAATTTACCCGACGAGGTGAACCAGTTGGATTGGTCGCGAAAAAAGGAGTTCGAAGACGTGTTCAATTATTTCCGCGATTTGATTGCTCTGCGGAAAGCCGTACCTGCCTTTCGCATGGCGACTTCGGATCTAATCCGGGCACACCTTCATTTTAGTACCGAATACCATACCGGGATAATTGCTTATGCTATTGTCGATTTCCCGGGAGAAACGCGTTGGAGAACCATGCAGCTTGTATTTAACGCCCGCGCCGAGCAGTTTCAGTTCGTATTGAAAGGTTCGGGGGAGAGCTGGACGGTTATTGCAGAAAACAGCGAGATTGATTTGAACGGAATTCGCTCGTTAGCAGTGAGTTTTGTGATGGTCCCGCCTTTGTCGATGATGATCCTGGTTCAATAATCAAGAAAAATCTGTTAAAATACAGCTAACAATAAATCAATATCCTTTGCGGGCAGATTGAGTTTTTCCGCTAAATCGGCATTGGTTAGAATACCGTTGTAGATGTAAATACCTTTTCTGAACCCTTTTGTTGATTTTATGTAGTTGGGAATACCACCAATTTCGCCAATGGTAATCATAATGGGGGCAAGTACATTGCTTAGGGCAATGGAGGCTGTGCGCGCCACCAGCGACGAAATGTTGGGCACACAAAAGTGAACAATGTCGTGTTCAATGTAGCTGGGGTTGTTCAGGTCGGTACAACGGCTAGTTTCAAAACAGCCTCCCTGACTGACATTTAAATCGACAATGACCGAGCCTTTTTTCATTTTCTGAACCATTTCGCGTGATACCCGGAAGAACGGGGTGGTATTTACCGACATTGCCCCTAGTACGACGTCGGCCGACTTCAGCGCTTTTTTTAACACATTCGGGTAAAGCACCGAGGTGAAAATACGTTGCTGAAATTTTTCTTCAAATTTACGGAGTACCGATATATCATTGTCGAATACCTTCACGTTGGCGCCAAAGCCCAAAGCAGCGCGTGCCGCAAACTCGCTGGCGGTGGTGGCGCCCAAAATAAGCACCTCGGTAGGCGAAATACCCGTAACACCGCCCAGTAAAACACCTTTCCCGTTGCGCGATTTGCTCAGGTACTCGGCGGCAATCATAATCGAGGTGCTCCCCGATAGCTGGCTCATTAGCTGAACAACCGGCAGGGAGTGCTCTTCGTTTTCGAGGTATTCAAAGGCAATAGCGGTCACCTTTTTTCGCATCAGTTTCAGTATCGATTCGGCGCAGTGGGTATTGAGCTGCATGTTCGATATCAGGGTTTGGTTTCCCCTCAGTAGGTCAATATCATCCTGGTCGAATGGCGAAACCCGCAAAATAACATCGCACTGAAACACTTCTTCGCGCTTTTCGAGCACCATTGCGCCCGCGTTGCTGTATTCCTCGTCCGAGTAATTGGATGCTTTACCGGCATTGGTTTCCATGTAAATTTCGTGCCCGTACGAAACCAGCAGTTCCACACCCTCGGGGGTCAGCGGTACACGCGATTCAACATGCGCTACATCCGATGGAATACCGATGGTGATTTTTTTTCCGCGCCGCCGTATTTCCAGCATTTCTTCCTGTGGCATGTACCAGCTTGCAAGGCTGGGCTTGTGTTCTTGTTCTGTCATTTTTTTGTTTAAGCTGAAGGTAGCAAGTTAGCGTTTCTGAATAAATCGTCCAAACGGGCCTAGCGTACAGTAGCCGTAATTGTCCGGCTGTCTGGGCTGGTTTCTTCAATATGTACTTCTACCAGGTGTTCGGGCAGTAGCCGCTCAATCCGTTCGGGCCATTCCATAAAACAGTAATTTCCACTGTCAACATAATCGTCGAACCCCAAATCCATCGCTTCAGTCATATCTTTCAGCCGGTAAAAAT
>JBKEAN010000166.1:0-10795 GCA_047972415.1 Mangrovibacterium sp. | reverse complement strand
GGTCATTGGTCTGTGCTGCTTATAACCTCAAACGGTTTTTCAAGATGCAAATGGCATGAAAAAGCCCCAAAGTGGTTTTACTTTAAAACTGAATTGGCAAAAATCAAATTAGGACAAGTATAAGGAGCCATAGTGTTGGATAATACTCGGGAAATAGAATTAGTGCCACAAAAATGGAGATAGCGAATTCTGATTACACTCCCAAAAGGTATGAAAAACTGATAATATTAAAAGCCCGACAGGCTCCTAGGACAGAACTAAAAGAAGCACGGGAACGCTTTCGGATGCTTTCCCAAATGGTTCAGTCGCTTACCTACGACTCCATAGTTAAAGAAACGGAAGAAGAACAGGAGAAGCGGGTTAAATACCTGTTGAAGCCGGAGAACTACATCAAGTTCTTCGACTATTATTTTGGCATTGACAGCGGCCTTCCTTTGGCCGATGCCCCTTCGTCTGCCTTTCACCAGGAGAGCTACATGAAACTATACAGCGACCCTTACATTGTCCAGTTCCGGCAGTGGTTCCGGGGTGCGGCCAAATCGCTGCATACCAATGTGGGGAATATCCTGCACTTAAAGGAAAACGACGAGTTGAACTTTGCCGTCATCATTGGGCGTAACGAGGGGCTTGCTAAAATCTTACTTCAGGACTTGCAGGTTCACCTGGAAAGTAACGAGCGAATCATTAAAGACTTTGGCCTCCAATTGCGTTACGGCAGCTGGGCTGACGGGGACTTTGAAACGACCGACGGAAAGCATTTTAAAGCACTGGGGCTAAACCAGCCTTTTCGCGGTTTGCGTTTTGGCGCCGCACGCCCCGACTTCGCTTCGGTTGACGACTGCGAAGACCGGGACCAGGCAAAGAATGCCGACATGGTGCGAAAGTATGGCGACAAAATCGTCAGCGACCTGGGCAAGGCCTTCCACTTCAGGCGGGGACGGATGGTCATTCCGAACAACTACATTGTGGAGAACGGGCTTGTCGATTACATTATCGACAAAAAGCAAGGCAGCAAGCACCTGCACATCCACCGGGTAAACCTGTCAGACAAGGCCGGAAACCCTTCGTGGCCGGAACGGATGTCGCGGGCAGATGTGGAGCGCATTAATGGTGATACCGACTATTATGTGAGCCAGCGCGAGGATTATAATAACCCCATTGAAGAGGGTAAGCTCTTTAAGGCCGAAGAAATACTGACCCGTAAAGTACACCACCGCGAGGCATGGGATGGCTTCATCGCCCACTGGGACTTATCGTACACGGCGATGGGCGACCATAAGGCTGGCTTGCTGCTGGGAGTGCAAGGCCTTCGCTTGACCGTACTGAAGGTGTTCTGCCAGCGCTGCGACATCAACTCGGCGATGGAAACCCACTTCTCCTGGATAAAAGAGCTGAAGCAAAAAGGCTACTCTGTGCTTTCCTTTTACGATGCTACGGCGGCACAAAAGGAAGTTTACGGGCCGGTCATCCTGCAATGTGCCGAAGACAACAAATGCCCCGACATCCCTATCCCTATGCACCAGGAAGGCGACAAGCACAACCGCATCGAGGTTGGCATCCGCAACGCGCTGACCCGCAAAATACTCTGGTGGGATGAAGCCTTGGGTAATGTGCTAAAACTCCCCTTTACCAGAATGGTATTATCCTTTATAAAGGGAGTGAAAGAAGACGATGCCCCCGACACCCTGGAGCGGGCTATAACACTGGCTCAAAAATTCTTTGGGTTTTCCATCGATACCGGAACCCAAAAACCAATTATAGGAAAACGGCGAACACGTAAATTTTAAACCATGACACCACGCAAAGAGCTATACATTACCATTAAAGAAAGGCTCCGGGAGATTGAAGAACTGGAATTAATCGACCTCTATCGGGGGCAGTTTGATTCACCCGGGCTCAACTATCCAGGCGAGTACACAGCGGCCTTGGTGCGCATCAACAAGGTTGGCTACCAGAGCATGGTGGAGAACCGACAGGAAGGTAAGGCCACGGTTGACATCCTTTTTTATTGTAAGGATGGCTGGATGGACCAGTTTGCCGGTACCGCAGACCCGGACTCTGGGCTGGACGAAATAGACCTGCTGGATGGGATTACCGAGAAATTGCAGTTCCTGAAGGGCGAACAGTTTACCCCGATGGAACTGACGGAAGAAGGTACCGAGGGCGTGGATGAAGAAGGAACGATGGCTTACCGCCTAACCTTCACTACACAAATTTACCGGCAAACGGCACCGCGCTATGCGGCCAGAAAAATCAATTTAACTACTGTTTAAACACCGATAAAATGGCATTTCTGACAAAAGAAGAATTAAAAACGGTCACTACCGATGAGGTTGTCAACCTGATAACGGGCTCGGATGACTCGATTGTTTCGGAGATTATCGACGAAAGCATTGACCTGATGAAGTCGTACCTGTTCCGGTACTACAACGTTACGGCAATCTTCTCAGCCGAAGGGGCTGGCCGTTCTAAAATTATCCTGAAATATCTCAAGGACATTGTCATACACGAGGTTTACATCAGCCGCACCAAGCGCATAAACGAAACGGCCAAGCTGCGCTATGACGAAGCCCTTTTGTGGCTCGAAATGATTGACGAGGCGAAGATTGACCTTGACCTTCCCCGGCAGGAAACCGACAACGGCGACGGAACTGCCACGCCCGACACCTACCTGAAACTCGGCGGCCGAAAAACTTATCAAAACCACTGGTGATGGCAGAGTTAAGAAAACTGGAGCACAAGCTGGAACGGTTAAGACGCGAACTGCCTGGATTAGTTCCAACCGTCGTGGAAGTGGAAGGTACCAACTTTATTACCGACAACTTCGCCAGGCAAGGCTTTCAAGGGAGCAGTACGGTTAAGTGGAAAGCCCGCAAGCTGACTGACCGAAAGGGGCGCGACAAAACCCGCTACCGCACCGACCGGCGCGGGCGAAAAGGGGACTTGACAAAATTTGGGCGGCAGAACCAGCCCGACAGGCCGATACTGACCGGGTTTAAAAGCGGTGGTAATAAGCTACGGCATTCGATTGAAGCCACCAGTTCGCCCCGCGAGGTGAAGTGGACGAGCTATAAACCTTATGCGCAGCGGCACAACGAAGGGCTTTCGGGTATGCCAAAACGCCAATTTATGGGCAAGTCGCCCAAACTGGACAGTATGATTAAAGATGAATTGACCCAGCAACTGGATAAACGATTGAAACAATGATACAGGAAGAACTTAAGATAAACGGCAAAGTCGTCGATGTAGCCAAACTTTCCCGCGCCGATGGGACAGACATTAAAAAGGTTACCAAATTTCTGGTGGACACCTTACGCCGCCGCCGCACCATTTGGCGCAAAGAACTTGACCATTGGCAGCAGGGGCGGCTTGCCCGCTACAATGTGGATATGCCGCGCACTTACCTTTTACAGGATGTTTTTGAGGACATCATGCTAGATGGGCACCTGACCGGTATAACCGGCGACCGCACCCTGCGCACAACAAACAAAGACTATGTATTTATGCGGGCCGGAAAGATTGACGATAAGCTAACCGCTTTTATCAAAGACAAGGAGTGGTTTGAACACACACTCGAGATAGCACACCAGTCAACCTATTTTGGGTACTCGCTTATCTTTATAAACGGGGTAAGCAATGGCGAAATAACATCGGTTGACCAGATACCGCGTGGGCTTGTTGTGCCGGAACGCAAAGCCCTGCTCGATGACTATTCGTCCACCAAGGGGATTGACTACACCTCGATGCCAAACATCCTGTTGTTTGCGCAGTTCTACGACCCGGTTGGCTTACTTGAAAAGGCAGCGCCTTATGCCATCCTGAAACGGCACAGCTGGGGTAGTTGGGACGAATTTGAAGAGCTCTATGGCATTCCTATCCGAATCGCTAAAATAGCTTCGCAGAGCAAGACAGTAAAGGATGAAGTGGCCGGTTGGCTCGAAGAAATGGGAAGTTCGGCCTATGGCGTGTTTCCGATTGGTACAGAAATAGAACTGAAGGAAAACGCCAAAACGGATGCGTTTAACGTGTTCTTCCAAAAGCTGAAAGCGGCGAACGATGAGCTATCCAAGATAGTTATACACCAGACCATGACCGTTGACCAGGGCAGTAGCCGGAGCCAGGGCGAGGTACATGAACGAACTTTGGAAGAGGTGATTTATGCCGACGAGAAAAAAATGCTCTCGTTTCTAAACAACCGCCTGGTTCCGGCCATGCGGGCTCTAGGGTACGCCATACCTGACGATGCGGTTATTGCCGTTTTGCAAACCACCGACCCCGACCGGCAGATCGTTATTGATAGTCAATTGATGACGGCAGGCTACATCCTGACCAAGGACTACATTGAGCGCACTTATGGCGTAGAAGTGGAGCGGATGCCACAGAGCGGAGGATTGAGCCTGGGAAAGCCGAAAGGCCTGCTGGAGCTAAACTACGACCGGTGTAGTTGTGGCTGTGGTGGGCCGGTTGGTGGGCACATCCGCTTAAGTAAAGGCGAAGAAGAGAAGCTGGCCGGCATTGTGGAAAAGTACCTGCGCGAGCTGTTTGACGAGATGGCCATTAGCGCCGAAACCCGGCTTCAGTTATTCAACTTTTATTACAGCAAACTATCGGAGGCTCTGAATAAAGGGTATAATGCAAAGCTGGCCTTTTACGACGAAGGTCTGGCTAGTTCCCTTAAAGCGAACATCGCCGAGTTTTCGGCGTTCAAAGAAACGGCCTTCCGAAAAGACCTGCATACCTTACTCACCGATGGGGACGGCATCAGGCAGTGGAGCAAGTTTAAACAGGATGCAAGCGTTGTATCGGATAATTACAACCGGAACCACCTAAAGGTGGAGTATGACAATACGGTTGCCAATGCCAATGTAGCCCGCAAGTGGGCCAAGTTCCAGGCGCAAAAGTCGGTTTACCAAAACCTCACGTTTTACACCGTTGGCGACGGAAACGTGCGCCCATCACATGCCGCTTGGGATGGCTACACGGCACCGGTGGATGACCCGGTATGGAACCAACTGATGATACCCCTGGATTGGGGTTGCCGTTGCGGCATCAAGCAAACCAATAAGGAGGTGACCAGTGCCGAACCGAACGGCGATATACCCGATGAGTTTGCTAATAACCCCGGAAAAACGGGCGTAATTTACAACGATGCACACCCCTATATAAAGAGTGCCAGCGCTGCCGAAAAGGAAGAAGTGCAGAAATTTGTGCAGGACAATTTAAAATAACAAAAGCGGCCAA
The DNA here is from genome assembly GCA_047972415.1 of Mangrovibacterium sp. Classification (GTDB taxonomy): domain Bacteria; phylum Bacteroidota; class Bacteroidia; order Bacteroidales; family Prolixibacteraceae; genus Mangrovibacterium. The sequence goes on along the minus strand of JBKEAN010000166.1, from coordinate 5,554 downwards.
CAGGCCGCTTTTGTCTTGGAAAAAAATCAATATTAACACGCGGAGTAATTACCCCTTTCTTTTAAAATCATCTCGACCGTAAACTCAGCCAAAAAGAACTTATCGGCAACGGCTTCAATCACCGCCGATACATCCCAGCGGGGATGGCGGTTGGCTATTTGTTCAAAACTTGCCTTCACCGCCTGGTTACGGGCTTCAAAACGTTCATCCTTGGTAAACCGGGGCCATTTTTTTTCGCGCTTGAGTTGCATGGTGCTTGTTTTCTGCAAACATAAAACACCCACGCCGAAATTGCAAGCTGGAGTTTGGAGCTTCGGCAAAACCGCCAACAGTGTGTGAAATGCCATCCTCCTATCGTCGGACAGCACTTACACGGGCGTTAGCGGTCAAGTGCTATACTCGCAGTTGCCAATCAGTATGCGTTTTATATTTTTCAAAGAACTGTTCATTATCTACGCCTTGAAACCAAGCTATTTTACGCCCCATTGAAATAACCTTCACATCAATTTGCACTCCCCACTTGGTTTTTTCACGCTCAATTTTCAGTCCGTCATATTCCACTACATCGGAATAATTTTCCTTGAAAAATTCTCGGATAGCTTTATCTGTTATTTTAGCCATTACTTTCAATTTACCGAACCATTAGCCGTCATTCCGCCGACAGTACTTCGATACCGTTGCAAAATCTTTCTTCTTTGCCGGTAAATCCGAGATATTTTAGTCCATCGTTGAATTTTAATATCTCGCTATTCGCTTGTAGTTCATCAACCAACAACCAGTTTCCGCCATACTTTTTAGAAAGTAAAACTCGAATGTTTCTGACCTGTTCCTGCGAACACACAACCATAGCCTTTTCATCCGTTCCGTATTTTGCAAAAATATTTATCATTTCATCTGAGATTAGTGGGTTCAATCACAATGCGTATTGCAGCTAATCTTACCGCACTTCGGGCAATGCCAGTCTGTGGGGTCGCCATTGGTGTTGGCTCCTATATCTTTCAAGTACTGCTCGTGCTCTTCTTTCGTGGTTACATTGTCCGGCATGCAGTACCTGGCTTCCCGGTACCAGGCATTATTCCAGTCCAAAACAGCTTTGTGGGGTGTTTTTCCGAACCCAGCAATACCCGTTGCCAGGTCGGCGCCATACAGGCAGCACCACTCATCGCCATCTTGCACCAGTGTGGGTTTTAGCATCTGGAATAATTTATAATCGGCCTCCGTACCTATTGCCACCATCTTCTCTTGGTGCTGTATTGTGTCGAAATGTTGCCGCTGGCTGCTTTCGATGTAGTTGTAGTCTTGTTCCATATTTTTTTTGTTTTAAAATCGTTCAATACTGTCTATCGCTTTAAAAAGAGCAAATGCTACTTGCGGTACAATTGCATTACCAAGCGATTCGAGGCGTGAAACCCGGTAATCTTTACGGGTTGTAATCCGGGAAATATCCGGTTCGTTCATCAAATACTCTTCGCCCAAAAAACTTCTGTCCGGGCTACTGCATTCTGGGTCTGTCCATCCAACCGGGTAGCCCATGAGCCATTCAACCCAATCGGGGTTTAGTTGGCCTGCTGTTTCACCTACTTCAAGTGATTCCCTACGTGCTATTCCTGACAGGCATCTTGCGGATTGAGAATCCCCGGTTACGCTGTAATTCCTTTCACATGACAAGGGGGTCGGATATAGTTTCACGTAACTACCCAAACACAGGCTATTACGTTTCAATTGTGATGCCCCCAGGTTGTTTTTCAAGCATTGAATAGTTGGCGTTGGGTGCATTTCTGGATGTACAACCTGTTCGCGCAGATTCCCGGACCGGCTTCTCCCTTCCCTGTTCTTTTGTCGCGAACTACAATCTTCGCGTTCCCGCGCTGGTAGGTAGTCCATCGTGTTTGGCGTGGCCCACAAACCAAACCCGGTTTCGTCGGTGTTTTGCCCCAACAGCCGCAGCCGGAATAAGTAGCGGTTGAATGTCGTATCCAATTCGCTCAAGGTCTGAGCTGATAATTCCTGTGATGTACTGTTGCTGTTCTTCGTATATCGTATCACCTTGCCCAAATAGAGTGGTTTGGCCTCCCACCTCAAGGGGTGTGCCGGGTTGTACCATCGAGAGGATTCCATCAACATTTTCGCCAATAACCCAAGTGGGCCTGATTTCGTCAATAACGCGGCACAGTTCCGGCCAGAGGTAACGGTCATCATCCGCGCCTGTTCGGCTTCCGGCAACTGAAAAAGGCTGGCATGGGAATCCGCCGGTAAGGAGGAATATTTTTCCGCGCCATTCGAGTCCGTTAAAGTCTTTGATGTTTTCGTAATGTTTTGCATTTGGGAATCGTTTTTTTATTATTTCGTTCTGAAAATTGCCAATCTCGCAGGTAAGAGCGGTTTCCCAGCCCATCCATTCGGCGGCCAAATCAAAGCCTTCAATGCCGGAAAAAAAGGAAGCGTGAAGAGGCGTTGCTACAAATTCGTTGCTTTCCATTCTTTCTCCTTTTCCCTTATCTGTTTTGCGGCCTCAAGCCAACCGGGGAAGCCGCCAAGGTTCTTATCGTCCACGTAGATATTAGCGTATATCTTTCGGCTATTATTACCAAAGTGCGCTGTCTGGTCTGGGTGGTTATCATTCACCCGGTGGAACTGGATGCCCTGTTGGAGCATCCAGTTAATGGCTTCAAGAAGCTGCTCTCCTCCGCGACACGTGTTTATTATAATATAGTGTCCGGCATCGTATAGGCCGTTTATCGTATCGGCAGCATAAGGCTGTTGTCCATCAATGCTAGGGAACTTGCCCCGGCAGATGGTGCCGTCAAAGTCTATTGCAATTATCATTGTGCTTATTAAAATAATTTTGGTTGTTTTTCTTTTTCCTGTTCAATCTTCTTTCCAATCTGGGCAAGGTGGGCATCCACTTGCTTTTCGTAGCTCTTTGCAGCTTTCAGCGAAAGCGGGTCGCGGTTTTTGAAATAGTGCGTCTGCATGCGCCGCATGGCGTAAACAAGCTCTTCAAATGCTGTCATATCATCACCTCCTCATCGTCGATAAACAAGGAGTTAAAGTCTTTGAAGCAACGCGGGCAAAGGATGTATCCAGCCGAAAGCCTGCACACATCGTTCTCCGGTATTTCGTCGCCGCAATCGTTGCAGAGGTATTGTGCCCCTTCGGTATCATCCAATAGTTGTAGTTCTTCCATGATGTTATCGTTTAAATAATTTCTGTCGTTTTTGGCTGAAAACCCCGCGCCGCCGTGGTTGGACTTACGCGCGGGGGAAACCAAACTAAAACCTAACTAAACCTGAAATGAGAGTTAATCGATGGTGTAGGGATAAATATCCACAATGGGGCTTAATGCCAATGCCGTGGTGCTGTATGGAACCAGGATGTACGCAAGACCTTCTTCCAGACGTTGCAGGGCTTCCTTAATGTCATCGGCTGCTACTAAAAAGTAGTTGTTTACCTTTTTCTCGCGGCCTGCCTTTTCGTCGATGGTGACTATTGAGATGCAGGCTTTATACCAGTACTGGCCGCTTTCGTGCGGGAATACCTCGGTGATGTTCGACTGCACAATGCCTTTTATAGCGAACTCGCCCCGGATAACTTGCTCCAGTACCTGGATGGCCCGCGCTTCGGCATCGGTAAAACTAACGGCATCAATCAGGTAAACTTCGGTTACCTTTCGCTCACGCCCGTCGTTGTCTATCTTGACAAACCGGGCTTTTACTTCAAACCATGTTTGCATACTATTTATAATTAGAGTTTAACACCTATTCTTGCTTGTGTAACGGCCTTTTTGCGGGCGATGGCGCCGGGCGTTAGGTGCAATATGAAGCGGGCTTTTCGCCCCATTTCTACTTTCTGCAAAAAGCATTCGCCACGGCCTTGGCGGTTGTTTTGTTCCCGCTTGGCACCTTTGCCTTGCGCCAGGCGTTTGTCGCGGCGCTCCGAGGCCGAAAACTCAGCTTCGCCCAATGTGCCTACCCATCCGGTAAAGGCGTTGCGGTACAATTCCTGACCGTGCTTGTTTATTCCATGTTTTAGTAACATATCCTTGCTTTTTTAAAGTGATGAAAATTGAAGCGAAATATCTTCCCAGCGCTGGGTTTTTTCCGAGCGTACATATACCCGGCAGTAAAGGGCAGTGCCAACCACGCGGCGGCAGTCCTCCAGCTTGTCAAAGCGCTCAATAAGCTCCGGGTCTCCCAGTTCGCGAACGCGGCTCCGGGCTTTCGACAGCAGTTTGGGGTCGTAGTCGTTCTTGGTGTTCTTAATCAGCAAACCATCCAGTAAGCCGTACAGGGCTTTGTTGCGCTGGGCAAACTTGTTGTAAAAGGTTTCTTTAATCGCGTTGATGTGCACAATGGCCTCGTCGGTAAACTCGAAGCGCTCCTGGCGGTCGGCAACTACCTTTACGGTGTCGTCGCCATTTTTCAGGGTGAACGACTTGGTCTCCTTGGGTTCCTGCCCGTTGAGTTGGTACAACCGGGCATACAGGGCATTGGCCTCGGTTATAATGTATTCTTTCAAGGCCGACAGTTCGTTGTGCATCTGCCGGAACTTGCTGGCCGATGTGTTGCAGAAATCGTTTTTATCCTTCTCGAAGGCATTGCGCAAGCGCTGCTCTTCTGTTTTTTTGCTTTTGCGTTTTTCGGCCAAGGCAGCCTGAAGCTGTTCTTCCGAAAGGGTACTTAAATCCAGTTGTTCCATTTTATAAGTATTTAAAAGGTGTTTAAATGCGTGTTAATTGTAGCAGCTCAGGTAGTCCAGCTCGTCGGCTGTCAGCCTTTCCACGGTGTTCAAGTCCTTTTGCTTGTTGGTAAAGGCATTGTAAAGCGAGCGGAGCCGGTCAAGCGGGATGTCGTTGAACGACTTCCTTTCCGAAGCGCGGCAGGCAATGGCCTTTATCAGGCGGATGTCGCCATCACGGTTCAATGCTTTCAACCAGCCACCAATAGAGGCTATCAGGCGTTTGCGCCAGACGTCCATTTCTCGGCTTTGCGTGTTCAATTCGCTTTCCAAAAGTTTAATCACTTCCATCAGCTGGTGTGTGCCCAGGTCGCGGCTGCTATCCACCCCAAACGCCTCCAGGATGGCTTCTTTGCGTTGTTCCGAATTGCCCATGCAGCGGCTGAGCAGGGTGTGAAAAATGCGCAGTTGGCGCTTCTTTTCTTTTTCCAAGATTGTTGACATACTGTTGTTATTGAGGGTTTATACCAGTTAAGACCATGCGTATCCGGCGTTCCATATCCCGGTTTTGCAACCGGTACTTTTCAATTGGCACCATGCCGGAGCGGTCGAGTACATAAACCAAGCGGTCCTGCCCAACACGCAGTTCCGGGAGGTTAAGAAATTCCAACTGGCTCCAGTTCAGCAGGAACTTCACCCGCTCGGGGATGTAGCCCCAGCGCCGTCCTAAAAAGCAGGCGCGCAGGTAAACCTTCTCGCCGCTGGTGAGTACCCCGTACAGGCTATCTATGCGAAATACGAGGAGTAGTTTTTTGTTTAATTCAATGTCTATCATTGTCAATTATTGTTAAATGTCCGTTGTTCGTAACCTTCCTGC
>JBKEAN010000165.1:0-26548 GCA_047972415.1 Mangrovibacterium sp. | reverse complement strand
TTATATTTGTAGTGCATAACAATTTCAAAATATGATAGAGTTTTCAAAACATTTTAAAAATAGAGCCGGTTCGGAGGGTTACTTTCCCGTCAGTTTGGAATTGTTATGCGCCCCTCCTTATCGGCTCATTTTATCTTTCATATCATGGCAAATTTAAGTAAAAATTCAGACAACACCACAACCATCTGTGGGATTACAGTAAGCGACCAAACCGAACAGGCTATTATCGGTATCCTATCCGACCACATCATGTGGTTCAGAGTTTCCAATGGTATGTTCAAAGTTATCAACGCATTCCACCCCAGCGAGTGCGAAAATGATTTTACCCCTGACTTTAATTTTCACGGATACTCTAATGCTTTTAAAGTTCTTGGCATTTGGGATGAAGATGAGCTTGTCAATAAGCTTACCCAAATATACCTTGACAATTATTTAGATTCTGAAGAAAATGCCGAAACCCTTGCACATAAAATGTATTTCGAATGGATGGTCATAATCCGTAATTACTTCACCAAAAAAACAGCAGCATGATGGAAAACAAGGTTTTTAAATACAACGGGCAAAACATCACCTTCCAATTAGGGAATGGTGATGTTATGGTGAATGCTACTGAAATGGCAAAACCATTTGGGAAAAGACCAATAGACTGGTTAAGGCTTCCTTCAACAACTCAATTCATTGATACACTGCAAGCAGTGAGAAAATCTCACAGGTCTGAATTAGTAAATCAAATTAATGGTGTTGGAACATGGTTTCATGAAGATGTTACGATTGAATTTGCCAGGTGGCTTTCTCCCCAATTTGCTATCTGGACTAACGACAGGATAAAAGAATTGATAAAGCATGGCGTAACCGCTGTTAATCCCGAACAGTTGATTTCCGACCCTGACTTTGCAATCAGTATTCTAACTAAACTAAAAGAAGAACGGGCAGAGAAAGAACGTTTCCGCCTCACTTCTGAACAGCAGGCAAAAGAACTAAAAGAAGCTGCCCCGAAAGTTGAATATTACGATGAGGTATTAAGCAGCAAAGGTTTGTTGACCGTGAATATGATAGCTGCAAACTTGGGCATGAGTGCTGTCAGATTAAACAATATCCTTTGTGATTTGAATATCCAGTACAAGCAATCAGGGGTTTATTTTTTATATGAGAAATATAAAAACCGTGGTTTCACAGAACATAAACCGTATCCTTACAGGGATAGCAATGGTGAAATAAAAAGCCGGCAGCACATGTACTGGACTGAAACAGGAAAGCAGTTTATTTTAAATATCATGTCAAATTATCAAAAACAAGCAGTATGAAAGAAGTAGAACACATTATCACACAGTCGAGCGTAGTTAACGCAAACGGCAAAAAAAGATTGGAAATTTGCTCCGTGGATGGAGTATATGAAATCATGTTTGTGGAAGCTATTACGAAAGATTCAAACGGCAATGACGATTACGATGCTTCCGGTTTGGTTCTATGTTCATTAAGGGAAACTGAGGATATAACCAAAAGCAGCGACATTTTAATTTCAAAAGATGATTGTCTACCGATAGCGACTTTCCTTTTGGAGTTGTACCAAAAGCAGCAGGAAAAGCGGGAACAGCTTCAACTGGAAAGGTTTAAAGTTTAATTTTTGGAATTCCGTTCTTTTAAAAGAGCCATCTGATTATTCAGGTGGCTTTTTTGTTTGGTAAAACACACTACCAACAGCCAGCTAAAAAGCCCGGTACTTTTGATAAAAAAGATACGCATGAAGGCGATTGTTAATATTAACGGGCTTATTGGCACTTGGAATGATGAAAAGGGCGTTGAGCTTATTGATATTGTTTCCCAGATACGGGCCCAGAGCGGATACAACGAAGTGGAGGTCAGGATTGGTAATTCCGAAGGCGGAATTGTCCAGACTGGTTTCGACATATTCAACTACCTAAAATCCCTAAAAATACCCGTAACGACAATCATTGAAAGTTATTGTGCTTCAATAACCTCAGTTATTTTTCTTGCCGGTGATAAGCGGTTAATGAGACCAGGTGCAAGGTTAATGATTCACAACCCGTGGGGACAACCCGTAGGTGATGCTGATACACTTGACCGATACAGCAAGGAATTACGGTCGATTGAAAAGCAACTTTCAGATTTGTACAATCAAAAAACAAACATCGGGAAAGATGCGCTTACGGCATTAATGCGTAATGAAACCGAAATGACAGCAGATGAGGCTGTCAATGTTGGGTTTGCAACCGGTATGGTTGAACAATTAAAAATTGCAGCTTACTTAAAATTAGATAATATGTCAAAAAAGAAAACGCTCAAAGAGCAATTGAAAGACGTGTTGTCCAAACTGTCAGGTGACGAACCCGTCAACCTCACATTACAGGATGGCACGGGGAAGGAAATCGTTTTCGATACCGAGAATGATAATCCTTCAGTTGGCGACAAAGCCACTGTTGATGGTTCACCTGCTGAGGGTGAGTTCACTATGCCTGACGGTAGAATTTTTGTTTTCGCAGCCGGTGAGTTGAAGGAAATCAAAGAAGCAGCCGGGGGCGGTGATGAAGAGATGGCCGCAACCATCCGCAAAATAGTAAAAGAGGAAGTTGGAAACGCAGTGAAAGCTGCGTTGAAAGAAACAAACGAGAACTCTGAAATGGCTACCGAGGCTATCGTGAACCTGACCGAAAAGTATGAAACGCTTGCCAAAAGCGTGAAAAGCAATTTTAAAATTACCCCTAAACCGGGTGATGAGAAAAAGCTTGGCGGCAAAGGGAAGGATGATGTGTACAGCAAGTATCAACCGAAAAAGAAGGAGGACTAAACTATGGCACTGAATTTTGTTGCTTCGTTTGCTGAAATTGCAAACCATAACAGGTTGATTACCGATCTTAAAGAGGCAATCAAAAACAAGCTTTTTTACGAAGAAGCTGATGCCTTTTTCCGTATCCAGCCGGGCATTAAAGGAGGGCAGCAGGTTGTTGCGCTCGACAGCCTGGAGTATGTGACCAAAAAAGAAACCGGTTGCGGTCAGGCCGCTGACAGTTTTGCTATCGACGGGGTCGCTCAAGTCTGGGAACCACAGTTGGCAAAAGTCAACATCAAAATGTGTTATTCTGAGTTTATGGATGCTTTCACCCGCTGGGGACTGGCTAATGGATACGACATCCATAAGTTGGATGAATCCAATTTCTTCCAGTTTATTCAGGATTTGGTGGTCGATGCCATGAAATCTGATTTCATCCGTCTGGCCCTGTTCGGAGACGGTGACATTGCAGCACAGTCTATTCTGGGAGATGCCAATAAAGCAGCTTACTATGATGTATTGAAAAAAGGGTTGATTCCGACACTTCAATATTTCAAAACGCAGCCTGAACTGGCTGGCCAGTTTGTTGCCCTTTCGGCCAATGCCGGAGCCGACCGTGATACTCAGATGGCACTTGCTGCTGATTACGCATTGAACCTGTACGAATTATTGACCGATGAAACGTATTTCGACGCTGACATGATCCTTTCTTCTTACAGCTTGTACAAAAACTACAAGAATTATTTACGCCGTGGAGCCGGGAACATTCCTTTGGAAAGTTCAAAACAGCAGGTTCAGGACGGTATGGATTCTTTGAAGTTTGACGGGGAACAACTGGTTTATTCCAAGTTCTACGACAAAAAACGGAAAGAAGATTTCACAAAGGACAATGGCGGCGGTAGCGATGTTACACATCTGCCTCACTTCGCATTGTACACCAAGAAAGATAACCTGGTTATCGGTGTGGATGATGTGAATGCGCTCACTGATTTGCGGCTTGAGTATATCGGAGGCTCCGACGAGCATTTCTATATCAAAGGCAACTATCAGGTTGACTTTAAGATTCCGAATCCGAAACAATTAAGGGCTGCACTTTAAGCAGCTCTTTTCTCACCTTTAAAAAGAGTTTGTTATGACATGCGAAAATAAACTTTCAAAGAATTTCATTCGGAACTGTAACTATAAACCGAAAGCTGGACTGGCCGGTACGGTCTATTGCATTAATACGAAGGAGATTGACAAAGCATTGACCCAGTTAAGCCCGTCCGGGATGACTGTAAGCGCACTTATTTTAGCAGCCGGGGCGAAGCTTTACGCTGCCGAAGGTGCCGGTAAATATCCGCAGGGTACTACCAGCATGGCACAAGGCGACAATGGCCCGAATTGGACACATGGAGCCACCATCCGGTTGCTGTATTACGGTGATGCCGAACGTGAACAATTGAAAAAGATGGTTGACGGTGGCCGGATTACCCTGATTGTTGAGAAAAAAGACATCGGTTTAGCCGGTGAATTGACATACGACATTCTTGGTTTTGAATCCGGGATGGAAGTGTCAACGGTTGAGTGGTCCAGTGCCGAAAACGAAGGTGTGGTCACGATCACCTTGGCTTCTGTTGAGGGCGAAGGCGAATCTACCGACCGGAAGATTTTCCTTGAAACCGGCGTTGATCCTCAGACCGACTTAGAAGCTACCAAAGCATTCATTGAAACCAACTTGTACGTGGCTGCATAATGGTTTCATTGAACGAATTATTGCAACTCGATGATTCCACAATCCTGCGTGGTTCTGATATGCACGGGAACCGGTACCTGGGGCAAATGCTGAAGTACTATTCCGAAAAATTCGGACAAACATGCTTCAGTTGCCCTAAAAGGTTCCCGGAATATTTAAAACAATTAAGAATTTCTATCATGAAAAAAGATATTCAAAAAACAAGTTCAAATTTCAAGCTCGAAAAGGGGGTAACCATCCCCATTTTCGGCACATCGGAAGTTTATTCAGCCGAGAATATCACCGATGAAGCAGCTTTGAAAATATTGTCAAGGAACCCCAATGCCCGTAAGCTTTTCAAGAGCTTGCCAAAGGATTGGGAAGAACAGGTTGAAGCCTACAAGCTGGGTGAAACCAAAGTGAAAGACCTTGACGATATTGCAAAACTTACCGTGCCTCAAATAAGGGCATTGTTTCCACAAGCCACCGGACGTTCAAAAGCCGATTTGCTGAATTCTATTGGCGAATTGTATCCTGAATTGAAAGGCGGAGACGAAAACCCGGGCGGAGCGGATGAAAATCAGGATGAGGACCCGGAAGGCGGAGACGAAAATCAGGAGAATTAATCGGAGGCTAAAGTATGAAGTCAAAACTGGTTGAATCGCATAAGGAGACAGTCAGTCAGGTTTATAATCGTTCACTTGGGGTATTTTTCAATGGAGAGGGTAATTTGTATCCTCTCCTTATTGAAAACCTGATTGATGCTTCACCCACAGCTACGCAGTGTGCATGGTTGTATGAATCTTTTTTGGGTGGAGGTGGATTTGTCCAGGACTTTTCCAATGTTGACCTTAGCGAGGATGATTTTTATATGTATGACCCGAACGACCTGTTGATTGATATTGCAGAAAGCATATCAAGGCACCAGGGCGTGTTCATTCATATCAACTACAACGCCCTCTACCAGAAAGAAGATTTTTCCGTTATCCCGTTCGACCAATGCCGGTTGGGTAAAAAGGATGACAAAGATTATCACGGGAAGATTGTCATTTCAAAAAAAGGCTGGGGACGTGAATTGAAAAAAGATGAACTGGTTACCATTGACACGTACAACCCGAGACCTGAAATCATACAGGCCCAGGTGGATGCTGCCGGTGGTTGGGATAAATATAAAGGCCAGGTTTTGTACTTCACATTCCAACCGAAAAGAATGTACCCTAAATCCCTGCTGGATACTGCGTATCTGTTTGCAGATACAGAATACCGGATGGGATTGTACTTCAATTCAACCACAAAGCGCGGGTTCAATGATTCTAAGCTGGTTCGCCACAAGAAGTTCCCGGACAAACAGGATGAACTTGATTTTGAAAAGAACCTGAAGGGTCTGATGGGAACCGAAAACGCATCGTCCATTATGACGGTGGAGGATGAGTGGGATTCTGACAACCAAAATGGAAACATCAAAGTTGAAACGCTTTCGAGTGATATTAAAGCCGAAAAGTACCAACACTTTGAAGATGCTTCAGCAAACTACATTCGTAAGGCGTTTAAAAACATTCCCCCACAGTTGGTGGACTATGTTGCCGGGAAACTCGGAAATACTTCCGGCGAAGATTTAATCAAAGCCCAGGCGGTTTATAATTCGTTGATTGCCCGTGACCGGATGAAACTGGAGCGTTTATTCTGGATACTTTTCGACAACTACAAAAACGACATCAACCCCACGAACAACTGGGGAATCAAACAGTATTCATTGATGGATGATGGAACAGCCGGACAGGATGGAGCTGCTATCAATACACTGGATGAGGAAACCATAAAAGCACGTGCAACCCTGAGGGGATATGTTGGTGGTGTTACTGCTTTGCTCGAAATCCAGAAAAGTGTATCCGAAGGGATTACAGATTTGAATTCCGGCATTGCGATACTGGCTGAGATATACGGATTCCCGGAAGAAACTTCAAGAAAAATTTTAGGCACACCGAAACAAGATGGAACTATTAATCAATAAAACCGATGTTGAAAAATACTTTCAGGTAGCTATTGGCCGGAAGGATGCCGAATTTGAAAAGTATATCCGACAGGCTCAACTGTTCGACCTGAAAAAAATCATGCCTGAAATCTTCTTTTATGACCTCCTGAAAAATAAAGCCGAGGCGAATTATCAGCAGGTGATAAACGGGGCAGAGTATGTGTATGATGGGAATGAGTATGAACAGGAAGGGTTAAAAGCAGTACTGGCCCACTTCACTTATGGCCTATACATTTTCAAAAGCGGAATTCAGGATACTTCGTTCGGGATGGTTGTAAAACAGTCCCAGCAATCTGAACCAGTTGAATACAAGGAACGCCGGGACTGGTATTACGAACACAAAGCCCAGGCAAACCAAATCTGGGAGGATGTGAAACGTTTCATCGAACGCAATATCGATGATTACCCGGTGTGGACAGATTGCACCACAGTGAGAGAAACAAGGACGTTTAAGACTAAATTGATACAGTAATGGCAAAGATTACATTCCAGGATAAGGCAAACCAGTCTGCTATAACCAACAGACCTCAACAGGTCGTTGCGGAGGATTTGAATGAGATTAAGCAAGTTGTTAATCATAATGATGATAATTCTTTAGCTGCTTTTAAAGCGCAAGTTAAGCAATATAATTCTGCATACAATGGTATTGGATTTGCGCATATTGGAGATGCTACACCCGCAGATGTAGCTGGGAATGTCTATCAAGCATCCGGTAATGGAACAATATTCGGCGTTGATGATGTCTTAGCTGGTCAATGGTTAATTGGAACAGGTTCAGAAGGCTACAGTGTGGAACTATTAAGTCAAGTAATAAAAGAAAATTCATTATCAAAAAAACAAGGGCTCATTAACATTTTCGATAAATCTACGATGGTAGTTGAAGATACTTTTGTAGATGTTGGTGGCAATATAGTTTCAAATGCGGTTGTAAACGCTGCTAAAATTCCTGTATATGAATTGACAGAATATGCAATTCATAATGGTGAAGGTGTCTGGAAAGCAACGTCGATAGGAAGATTGGCATATCTTGATAATTCAGATGTAAAAATTTTTTCAATTGATATGTCAACTTTAGATGATGCTGATGGAGAGAGAACAGGTGGTAAAAAATTCACAACACCTACAGGGGCGGCTTATATTATTCTGAATGTCGATATTACAACACATCATTATCAGGACACGTTACAAGTTCAGACGGGTACAGAATGCTCGTCATATGAAAATTATGAATCACCAATTTCTATAAATAGTGAATCTATACATGACTATGAAGCATTGAGACTAGCTAAAATATCCGTCAAATCGACAGAGTTAACTGATTCAAATGGAATGATTAACTTATTCGACAAAACTACGATGATTGTTAAAAATACTTATGTTGATTCATCGGGAAATATCACGACTAACACTTCAGTGAATGCCGCACTAATTCCTATTCTTCCAGCTAGGACATATGCAATTCATAACGGTGAAAGCATTTGGCAGGCAACGTCGATCGGAAGATTGGCCGTAATGAAAGCAGACGGTGTAACTAAGACTAAAACCTTCGACATGTCAACGCTTCCAGATGCTGGGGGTGACAGAACAGGAGGGAAATCGTTTACTACTCCAACAGATGCGGCATTTTTGTTATTAAACGTCGATATCACAACACATCATTATCAGGACACGTTACAAGTTGAAGAAGGTCATAGCTGTTCTGTATTGTCAGAATATTTCGGTATTTCTAAGATTAAAAATAAATTATTGCCACCTAATAAAGATTTAAGATACGATTTATCGCATTTGATTTGGAACGCGCTTGGCGATAGCGTCACGTGGCTCGATGACAATGATACTGGGTTAGCTATTTCTTCAGGGTATCAGTCTTTAGTTAAAGCTGAAATACGATTTAAGCAAGTGAGAAATTATGGATACTCTGGTCATGTGCTTCCAAAAGGAATACCTGGTTACTCGTCTATTTTTGACCATTCAGGCGATTTTGAAGTAGGAGAAATTTATACGATAATGGCCGGAATAAACGCAATGGTATTAATTCACGATAGCTATTTGGGGGCAGAATCTGATTTCATTAATCGTACCGGGTGGAATACATTATATGGAGCCTGGCGTGAAGCCTTTGAGTTTATTTATTCTGTAAATCCAAATGCCTACATTATACCATGCACTGAACATTATTTTAGTTCAAATACTGATGAAACATTTAGAGCAAAGTATGTAACTATTAATGATGTTACAAGATGGTGTGCCAAGAAGTGGGGATTAACTGTTGCCGACGTATATTCTGAAAGCGGGATTAATGCTAGAACATTGGCTCAATGCACATATGATAATACACACCCATCCTATGCAGGGTTTAAGCGTATTTCGAAAGTCGTAGCAAGTGCAATTAGACGAAGTGTATTATAATTCACCATTAAAACTTATTGAACCTTTTTTAGAAATGAAATGGTTCCTTCAACATATCCTGAACCTGTTATCAGGGTTACTGATGGCAATAGTTGGGTACTTTGCAGAAATTAAAGGTGTAGTTAATGTGATGGTTGTTGCCATCGTGCTGGACTTGATATTGGGTATATGGGCTGCAAGGGTGCGGGGGGAAGGAATCCAGAGTAAAAAGCTTTGGAGGACAGCTTACAAGATGCTTATCTCGCTGGCTGTCGTTATGTTGCTTTATGCTGCCGACCATGAAATTGGATTGATAGAACTGCACAAGGCAGCAGCTTTATTGATTATTGGATTCGAGATATGGTCGATGCTGGAAAGTGCCGGGCAAATTACAGATCACAAGATATTTCGGATACTCAAACGGTTCATGGAAGACCGGGTCGAGAAAAGTACAGGCGTAAACATAAACGAAGAAGTATGAAACCGGATACCATTATCATACACTGTTCTGCAACGCGTGAAAATTCAGATGTAACGATTGAACAGATTGACCAGATGCACAAGGCGAGGAACTTCAAACGGCCCAATCAATCGGAAGCTTTAAAGCATATAGGCTACCACTATTACATCAGAAAAGACGGCACGGTCAATACTGGCCGGCATGAAGATGAGCTGGGGGCGCAATGCAAGGGTTGGAATGACCGAAGTATCGGCATCTGCTACGAAGGCGGATTGGATGCGCACGGTAATGCAAAGGACACCCGGACACCGGAGCAAAAGAAATGCATGATTGACCTGGTTAACGACGTATGCAGCCGATGGGACATCCTGCAGGTGATTGGTCACCGGGATACCAGTCCCGACCTGAACGGGAACGGAACAATTGAAGCCAGCGAACGACTGAAAGAATGTCCCTGCTTTGATGTAAAACCTGAATTCAGTTCATTCATTAATCTTATAACCGTACGGCCATGAAAAACATAATCTTTTTATTCATCATTGCCCTGATTGTTTCCTGTTCATCCTCAAAAAAGGTAATAAGGGAACAAACCGTTTCGCAAAAGTTGACCGAAACAAAAGAAACCACAACCTTACAGGAGGCTGTCAGAATTGACACAACGAAGGTTTCAGATTTCGAGACCACTTATACCCGCATTGAATATTTCGAGCCAATTAGCCCAGCAAATAGCGATACAGTGGAGCATGATCCCGTTCTTAATACGGTTAAGAAGCCACCTGCAAATATCAAGTCAATAGAAACCCTGACCATTAAAAAGAAAACAGAGGTCAAGGGTGAAGCAGAATCCGTTCAGGAAAAAACAATAGTCGTTCATCAGGCCATTGAGGAAAATACCGAAACTGAAATGAAATCAGTGGAAAAATCAAAGCCTGTTCAGTTAAAATATCTGTTCTATATCCTGCTCCTGATTGCCGGGGCCTATCTGTTCTTCACGAAAGGATCCATCCTGAAAAAGATATTTCGATTTTAACAATACGTTTTTGTCCCTTTCCATTTGTAACACGTTCAATTTAGAATCCCGGCCGATGTCGGGATTTTTTATAGGTACAATTTTGCTCCGCTTATCTTTTCGTTGGGCGTTAATCCCAGTGACTTCAAATAAATCATGGTGATACTCAAATCATGGTGCCTGAGTTGTCTCATGATTGCATACGGGTCTTTCAGAGCCTCCCAATAATCACACACGCCGGTATGTTTCCAACTATATAGGGTTTTTGTATCAGGAAATCCAAGTTCAACAAGGTGCTTTTTGTGTCGGCAGGTGATATTCTCAGGTTTGATGTACATAACTGGACCCGGTTTCACTCCACGCCCAAATATAAAATAATGCTCTGGGTACTGGGACAGGTTCATTTGTTGGATTACGCCCCACAACCCCTCCGGTATCGATACGCTTTCCTGTTTTCGGTTCTTTGATATTTTTGAGCTTATCCGGATGGAACGATTTTGAAAGTCAATATCACCAATCTGAAGTTGTGTAATCTCCGAACGCCTGATAAAACCGTGATACATGAAGTTGACAAAACGGTATAAGTTGACATCATGCTTTTTCAGGTGGTCAATTAGAATATCCTTTTCAAGTTTCGTGAAGGCATGGTTCTTTCCGATATCATGAGGCATCTTCTCAATCTTTGCGAAAGGATTTTTTCCAATGACTTCCCTGGCTATCAGCATATTGAAAAAGGTCTTGGTAAAGCCAATTATTGAATTAAATGTTTTGCCCTGGTAGTTCCGCTCGGACAACAGGTAGTCTGCATACTGACGGGCATGATTGGGCGTGAAGGCATAAGGCATAATGATTTTCATTTTCCTTTTCACCATCCAGCGCTGGAGCAGGTTCTTTGCATCGGAATAGGTACGGTAAGATTTAATCTTTAGTGTACTCTTTTTAATCAGAAGCATGTCATCCAAAATGTCAATCAGGGTTTTGCGTTCATACTCCTTTTCTGTTTCATCAGTGAATGGGTTCCACCCCTCTTGGAGCATCTTTAAAAGTGCATCACAAAGGGAATTTCCTTCAACTGTACGGTCATGCCTTGATTTGTGCCGGTTAATATCACCGCGAAACTGGAATTGTTTACGTTCGCCCGTATCTGGGTTGGTAAACCGGAAGGATACGAACCATGATTTTTTCATGTCCCGGTCGGTCGGGAACAATTTTGGTTCTGAATAAAGTTTTTTCATTGCGCCAGGTCAATTTAAAAGTGATTGAACTTTTGATTGAACCTAACGCCAGTACGTTGGGGAACGCTTTAAAATCAGCGGGTTGCCCCGCTGACTATTTTATCTGTACCCAGAACAAGACTCGAACTTGCACAACCTTACGGTCACTAGTCCCTGAAACTAGCGTGTCTACCAATTCCACCATCTGGGCATTTTGTTTTAAGCGTATTGCCAACGTTTTGGCTGCTTTTCCTTATGTTGGCGTTTCCCTCAAAGGCGTTGCAAATATAGGGAAAATTCGTTCGAACAAAATACTTCAGTAAAAAAATATTCCGTTTTTCTGCTTTTTTGCGGATACCCCTAATTGGGCGATAAAAGCTGTCTGTTTACCGTATTTCGTAAGGCAGCTGAAACAGAAATACTTCATTGATGTATTAAAAATTCGGGGCCGAAAAAAAGCTTATTAAAAACTTATTCCGATCTTATAAAACATTAGAATTGATTTGCCCGAGGGAAGTAAAAAACTGAATACTTTTGCTATTGTCGGTTTTTCCTGCATTCGATTTTTCGGACAACAAACAGCAAATACAATTACCCTGAGATACATTTTTTCCGTTTTTACAAACAAAAAAGCCCCGAAAACACGGGGCTTGACGAATATTGGTAAATAACTTATTTCAGATTAGCCTTCAAAAAGTCGGTCATCCGCCGGAAAAGGTGCATGCGGGCATTACCCCCGTATATACCATGATTGCGGTTGGTATAAATGGCCATGTCGAACTGGACATTGGCTTGTACCAATGCTTCGGCAAATTCCATGCTGTTTTGCACATGCACATTGTCGTCGGCCGAACCGTGAACCAGCAGCAACCTACCGGTGATTCCTGCCGGGTTCGAGAGCGGCGAATTGTTGTTATAACCGTCGGGGTTTTCCTTTGGTGTTCGCATAAAACGCTCGGTATAAACCGTGTCGTAAAATTTCCAGTGTGTAACCGGGGCAACAGCAATACCGGCTTTAAACAGATCGCCACCTTTTTCCATCGAGCACAGGGTCATAAAACCACCGTAGCTCCATCCCCAAATGGCCATGTTATTTTTATCAACAAACGGAAGAGTACCCAGGTACCTGGCGGTTTCCACCTGGTCGTCCGATTCGTATTTACCCAACTGCATATACGTGCATTTGCGGAACTCCTCGCCGCGAGCACCCGTTCCGCGCGGGTCAACACAAGCCACCACAAAACCTTCCTGAGCCAGGTAACTGCTCCAGTCAATGCTGAAAACATCCAGTACTTCCTGCGAATTGGGACCGCTGTATTGTGTCATTACCACCGGGTACTTCTTGTCCGGGTCGAAGTTGAGCGGTTTAATCATCCATCCATTCAATTCAACTCCTTCCTTGGTTTTAAAGCTGAAAAATTCTTTCGGGCTGATGGTATATTCTTCGAGTTTTTGCTGTAAATTTTTGTTGTCTTCCAGTACCCTGATTAATTTACCGTCGCTGCTGTACAAAGCGGTTTGATTTGGTGTAGTGAGGTTGGTAAACGTGTTGATGTAATATTGAAATCCGGCGCTGAATTCGGCATTGTTCGTGCCTGGTTGGCTGCTTAGTTTGCCCTGTTTTTTACCGTCGTGGCTGACGTAATAAAGCTCGCGTTTGGTAGGCGATTCTTTTGCTGCCTGGTAATAAAAGAACTTCTTTTTAGGGTCGAAGCCATAAAAATTGGTCACGTCATAATCACCGTTGGTGAGCTGGCGAACTTCGAACCCTTGGCGGTTGTATAAATAAAGCTGCGAAAAACCACTACGCTCGCTGCTGACAACAAAGTACTCGTTGCCGGGCAAAACCGTAAAATCGTCCAAAAACTCCTCGCCAACATAGCGTTTGTTTTTTTCTGAAATCAGCGGGCGGCTGTCGCCGGTATTGGGGTTTACCAGCAAAATATCCAGTTGGTTTTGGCGGCGGTTCAGGCGCATTACGGCCAAATCGGCAGCATCGGCCATCCACTTGATGCGCGGAATGTACTGGTCGGTTTCTTTTCCAAGGTCGGCTTCAATGGTTGTTTTCGATTTTAAATCGTACACCTGTACCGTAACAGTCGAGTTTGTTTCGCCGGCTTTTGGGTATTTAAAGCTGTACTCGCCCGGGTACAAATCGTATTCATTCAAACTTGGTTTATCACCTTTAAACATGGTCATGCCAAAGGTGGGGACAGCCGATTCGTCGAAGCGCAGAAAGGCCAAAAACTTTGAATCGGGCGACCAGGCAAAAGCTTTGTTAAAACTGAATTCTTCTTCGTAAACCCAATCGGGCGCACCATTAATAATGGCGTTGGTTTTTCCGTCGTTTGTTACCTGGTTTTCGGTTCCGAACTTCAAACTTTTAATAAAAATATTATTGTTGCGAACAAAAGCAACGCGCTCGCCATCGGGCGAAAATGTTGCCAATTGCTGTTTCCCTTTTTCCGAAAGTGCTGTAAGTTCCTGTGTAACCGAGTTCCAAATGTAATAACTGGCGGTGAACGACCGGCGATAAAGCGGTTCGTAATCGGTTTGCAGCAACAGTTTGGTTTCGTCGTCGCTGAATTCGTAGGATGAAAACGACTGGATAGGGGCTTTCTTAACCGTTGATAAATCGAATATAACACCTGCATTTTCGCCGCTGCGATAGCTGTACTTCACAATTTTGTTCCCGTTTTCGAGAACAGTATAATACAGGCCATCTTTCATCGAATAAAGTTCGCCAATCGATTGTTGCCTGAAAGTTCCATTTTGAATGACATCTTCCAGACTGATAGGTTTTTGGGAAACGGAGGCGTAACTAATTCCCAGAAGCAGGAATAAGGAGGAAATGATTTTGCGCATGTTCAATTGTTTTGAAAAATCAAAACAGTAAAAATTTTCGAAATAAAAAAAGGGCATTTAAGGTAAATCGCAGAATATTTCGGCTATCCGTCCGTTTTATGGTTGACCATTTTGTAAATTTTAAAGTTGCACTGTTCGCTAATTTGGGTTCAGTATATTCGAAATTCAAAATCTATTTCAAACAACTATGAGAAAATTATTGCTTTCGATACTATTGGGAGTTGGCAGCCTGGGCACATCTCTGGCCCAGTCGGATGTTGCCGATATGTTGCGTTTTGGTACGCACGACGCCAACCTGCTGATTGGCGCTTATGTTGAACCTTATGCCAAAGGATTGGGAATTGGCATGAACAACTCGTGGTATTATACCGCCGAAACCCATAAACTTTGGGGATTCGATTTGTCTATTTCCGCCAGTGCATTCAATGTTCCGTCGTCGGCCAGAACCTTTGATGTAAATGCTTTGGGACTGAAGTATTTGCGAGCACAGCCGGGGAATAGCATTGCTTCTACGGCTGCGGGAGATGATAATGGTGGAGTAACCTTGTATTTTGACATTAAGGATCAGAATACAGGAGCTGTACTTGGTACAGTTCCTTATTTTACCACTCCCGGCGGAAGTGGCGAAGATATTATACCGGTTCCTATTGTACAGGCAAGCTTTGGGCTTCTTCCCAATACCGATATTATTGGGCGTTATATTCCGAAGGTGAAATTTGATATTGATAACGAAGAAGCAAACATAGGGCTTTGGGGGATTGGCATTAAACACAACATCCGCCAGTCGTTGCCACTTATCAAGCATTTACCCATCGATATTTCGTTGTTTGGCGCCTATTCGCAAATGAGTGGCGAGTCAACCGTTCATTTCGATTATACAACTTATGGCCTTACAAATCCGGCGGGCTATGTGCGCGATCCCAATCAGCGCGGCGATTTAAGTTCGAAAAACTACAAGTACGGTTTAATTGTGTCGAAAAAACTGGCGGTTATTACCTTTTTTGCATCAATAACCAACAACAATAGTAAAACAACATTTGGGTTGCTGGGAAAATATCCGATTCCGAATCCGGAACTTGTTGGCACAGATGTGACGGACATTGACGAATTGTTGCTTAGTGCAATGACTGAAGAGGAAGATCCCATTAAACTAAGTTACAACGAAAACTACATTGGTATTGATGCCGGTTTTCGTTTGAAATTAGCTTTTTTTAGCCTGTTTGGCTCGGTTGCAAAAACCGATTATGTAACCTATAATGCTGGGCTAAGTTTTGGTTTTCGTTAATGATTTGAGTTTTTGTTCATAATAAGTTATAAAAGGGTGTCGGGAACGATGCCTTTTTTTTGTGTTTCTTTCGTTGCAGAAAATCGGTTTATAGATATCGTCAGCTTCGAATAATATTTATCTTTGCGAGCTGAAATTAGTGGCAGATAGCAGGTTTGCCATATTTGAAAATTGAGAATCCAATCAAGCGAAAGCGAATAAAAACAATAAAGGTCGGCGACCTTTTTAGGAATTGACAGATGATAAAAATTACATTACCTGACAACAGTGTACGCGAGTTCGAGAGCGGTGTTACCGGGCTCGAAATCGCAAATGCTATCAGTATCCGTTTGGCTAAAGATGTTTTGGCGGTATCAGTAAATGGAGAAGTGTGGGATCTGAACCGTCCTATTACTCATGATTCGGCGATAAAACTGTTTACTTGGGACGACCGAGAGGGAAAAGAAACCTTCTGGCACTCGTCAGCCCACCTGATGGCCGAAGCCATTGACGTATTTTATCCGGGTACAAAATTCGGTATCGGCCCTACTGTCGATACTGGCTTTTATTACGACATTGATCTTCCGGAAGGAAAGCAGCTGACTGAAAAAGATTTAGCCGAGATTGAAAAGAAAATGCTGGAGCTTTCGCGCGAAAAAAATGACATTGTGCGCAGCAACATCAGCAAAGCCGATGCGCTGGATATGTTTGCAAAAAAGAACGACGAATTGAAGCTCGAGCTAATCAGCGAACTGGCCGATGGCACCATCACCCTGTATAATCAGGGTAATTTTACCGACTTGTGCCGCGGGCCGCATTTGCCGGATACCTCGTACATTAAAGCTGTAAAATTGACTTCAATTGCTGGTGCCTACTGGCGCGGCGACGAAAAAAATAAAATGTTGACCCGCGTGTACGGGGTAACATTCCCGAAACAAAAAATGCTCGAAGAGTACCTGATTTTGCTGGAAGAAGCAAAAAAACGCGACCACCGCAAAATCGGGAAAGAAATGGAACTGTTCACCTTTTCGCAAAAAGTAGGGCAGGGGCTTCCGCTATGGCTGCCGAAAGGGACCCAACTGCGTTTGCAACTGGAAGACTTCCTGAAAAAAGTACAGAAAAAATTCGGTTACATGCAGGTAATGACCCCGCACATTGGCGATGTGGCACTGTACAAAACGTCGGGCCACTTCCAGAAATATGGTGCCGATTCATTCCAAACCATTAAAACCCCGGTCGAAGGCGAAGAATACATGCTGAAGCCGATGAACTGCCCGCACCACTGCGAAATTTTTGCCAGCAAACCGCACTCGTATAAAGATTTGCCTATTCGCTATGCCGAATTTGGTACCGTGTATCGTTACGAGCAAAGTGGCGAGTTGCACGGATTGACCCGTGTGCGCGGCTTTACCCAGGACGACGCCCACTTGTTTTGCCGTCCCGACCAATTGAAAGATGAATTCAAAAAAGTGATCGACATTGTTTTCATCATTTTCAAAAGTTTAGGGTTGGACAATTACACGGCCCAAATATCTTTGCGCGACCCGAATAAGCCCGAAAAGTACATTGGCTCGACCGAAAACTGGGAAAAAGCCGAAGTAGCAATCGTTGAAGCTTGCGCCGAGAAAGGATTAGAAACTGTAACCGTGCTGGGCGAAGCAGCGTTTTACGGGCCCAAACTCGATTTTATGGTGAAAGACGCCCTTGGCCGCAGCTGGCAGCTGGGAACCATACAGGTTGACTACAATTTGCCGGAACGTTTCGAACTAGAATACATTGGTGCCGACGATAAACGCCACCGCCCGATTATGATACACCGTGCCCCATTCGGATCGATGGAACGTTTTGTGGCCGTGTTAATTGAACATACTGCCGGTAAATTTCCGTTGTGGCTTACACCGGATCAGGTTGTCGTGCTGTCCATCAGCGAAAAATATAACGATTATGCTCAAAAAGTTTCGGATTTTCTAAATAATTCCGATATTCGCAGCCTGATTGACGACCGGAACGAAAAAATCGGTCGTAAAATCCGGGATAATGAGCTAAAACGCATTCCGTACCTGTTGGTTGTAGGCGAAAAAGAAGCCGAAACAGGCCAGGTTTCTGTTCGCAAACAAGGCGAAGGTGACAAAGGAAACATGACCATGGAAGAATTTGCTCAATTCCTGCATAGAGAGGTAAAAGAACAATTATCAGCATTTTATAACTAAAAAATATAGGAGGTTTTTCTTATCGCAGTCACTAGACCAAATCGCGGGGATCAACGAGCAAACAACAACGCTCCCCAGCACCGGATTAATGAACGGATTCGTGCCCATCAGGTTCGTATTGTTGGCGATAATATTGAAAATCAAGGTGTAATGACTTTGAAAGAAGCTTTGGCACTAGCCGAAGAAATGGAGTTGGATTTGGTAGAGATTTCACCCAACGCCGAACCTCCTGTTTGTAAAATTATCGACTATCAAAAGTTTCTTTATCAGCAAAAGAAGAAACAAAAAGAGATAAAAGCCAAAGCGGTAAAAGTCGTTGTAAAAGAAATTCGTTTTGGTCCGCAAACCGACGAGCACGACTTTCAGTTCAAGCTGCGTCACGCTGAAAAATTCCTTGCCGAAGGAGCTAAAGTAAAAGCCTACGTATTCTTTAAAGGACGCTCAATCCTGTTTAAAGAGCAAGGCGAAATTCTGTTGCTAAAATTTGCCCAAGCCCTTGAAGAACAAGGAAAAGTGGAGCAACTACCGCAATTGGAAGGAAAACGGATGACCATGTTTATTTCACCAAAGAAGAAGAAGTAATTTTCTTTGAATATTTTAAATTTAGGACAAGATGCCAAAAATGAAAACCAATTCCAGTGCAAAAAAACGGTTCAAATTAACCGGTACTGGTAAATTGAAAAGGAAACACGCTTTTAAAAGTCACATTCTGACTAAAAAAACAACCAAACAAAAGCGTACACTGACCCATGCCACATTGGTTCACAAATCTGACGAAGATAATGTGAAGTTTTTGTTGGCCATGAAATAATCCTTTTCGGAAAAGATTAAAAATTAGTTTGTAACAAAGTGAATTAGCTAAAAAGTTCCTGCAAGTCAGGGCGCTAACCGCTTAAAAATTAGAATTATGCCAAGATCAGTAAATCATGTAGCATCTCGGGCTCGTAGAAAAAAAATCCTCAAGCAAACCAAAGGTAACTGGGGTGCCCGCAGAAACGTGTGGACGGTAGCAAAAAACACCTACGAAAAAGGTCTTCAATATGCTTACCGCGATCGCAAAGCCAAAAAACGCAACTTCCGTGCCCTCTGGATTCAGCGTATCAACGCTGCAGCCCGTATGGAAGGACTCAGCTATTCACAGTTGATAGGCCTGCTGAAAAAAGCCAGCATCGAAATCAACCGCAAAGTTTTAGCCGACTTAGCCGTATATCAACCGCAAGCTTTCAAAGCAATTGTTGATAAGGTAAAATAATTTGCACTCGAATACAGGTTGAAATAAACATAAAGCCCTGTTCCTACGTTGGAACAGGGCTTTTTTTTGAATATCGAAGAATTTGACGTTGGAATAACCGGGTAGAAAACGACCCGTTCTTATTCCTTGTTTAGGGAATCTTTTTAATTTGATACCGCGCTTACTGAACAACGAGTCTGGTTAGTGAACACGTTCGAAATTCTACTATCTTCGGGAGCTTTTCAATAAATACTATGACGAACGAAATTATTCAACTCATAGCCGGCAAATTGTCACTGTCGGCCAATCAGATAAAAAATACAATCGAACTACTTGACGATGGGGCAACTGTCCCTTTTATTTCGCGTTACCGAAAGGAGCGCACCGGCAGCCTGGACGAGGTTCAGATTGGTGCCGTAAAAGACGAAAAAGCCCGCTTCGCGGAATTGCTCAAGCGCAAGGAAACCATTTTGGGTACAATTGACGAACAGGGACAGCTAACTGTTGAGTTGAAAACCCGTATTGAAACATGCTGGGACGGTACGGAATTGGAAGATATTTACCTCCCTTTCAAACCAAAACGAAAAACCAAAGCAAGCATTGCCCGCGAAAAAGGCTTGGAGCCATTGGCTGCAAGCCTGATGAAACAACAGGAACGAGACCCTGCTTCGAAGGCATTGTCGTTTGTAACAGGTGATGTTGAATCGGTTGAAGATGCGCTGTCCGGTGCCCGCGACATTATTGCCGAGTGGGTAAATGAGAACGAAAAAGCTCGAAATATTGTGCGTCGTTCGTTTGATGTTGGAGCAATGGTTCGGAGTAGAGTGATTAAAAATAAAGAAGAAGAGGGAGCGAAGTACCGCGATTATTTCGATTGGGATGAACCGCTGAAACGTTGTCCTTCGCACCGTTTGCTGGCCATGCGCCGGGGCGAGGCCGAAGGCTTTTTGCGTTTGAGCATTTCGCCTGACGATATGGATACACTAGAGCGTCTCGAACGTTTTTTTGTTCGTTCAAACAATGCCAGTGGCGAGCAGGTTTCGGTTGCAGTAAAAGATAGCTACAAACGGCTGTTGGCACCTTCGATGGAAACAGAGTTTTCAAACTTGTTTAAAACCAAGGCTGACCAGGAAGCCATCAACGTATTTGCCGAAAACCTGCGGCAGTTGCTGCTTGCTGCGCCACTTGGACAAAAGCGCGTGCTCGCGATCGATCCCGGTTACCGGACTGGTTGTAAAGTTGTTTGCCTCGATGCCCAGGGTAACCTGTTGCATAACGAAACCGTTTATCCGCACAAACCGCAGGAAGAGACTAAAATGGCGGCAAAAAAAATTACCTCAATGGTAAGTGCCTATCAAATTGAGGCAATTGCTATCGGCAATGGAACCGCCAGTCGCGAAACCGAGTACTTTATAAAAAACCTGCGCTACGACCGCGACTTGAAAGTGTTTGTGGTGAGCGAGGATGGAGCCTCGGTTTATTCAGCTTCGAAAGTTGCCCGCGACGAGTTTCCGCAGTACGATGTGACCGTCCGGGGGGCAGTATCTATTGGCCGCCGCTTGATGGATCCGTTGGCAGAGTTGGTTAAAATTGACCCGAAGTCGATTGGTGTGGGGCAGTACCAGCACGATGTTGACCAGAAAATGCTGAAAGATAGTTTGGATGCAGTGGTGGAATTGGCCGTGAACAAAGTTGGCGTGAATGTGAATACGGCATCGAAACATTTACTGACTTACATTTCGGGTTTGGGGCCGCAGCTGGCGCAGAATATTGTTGATTATCGCAAGGAAAACGGGGCATTCGCATCGCGAAAGGAGTTAATGGGCGTTCCGCGTATGGGAGCAAAAGCGTTTGAGCAATCGGCTGGTTTCCTGCGTATCCCCGATGCCCAAAACCCACTCGACAATTCGGCGGTGCATCCCGAATCGTACGCTGTTGTGCAGCAAATGGCGAAGGATTTGAACTGTTCGGTAGCCGAATTGGTGGCCAATAAAGAACAACTCGATCGGATTGAATTGGCGAACTATGTGAACGCCGGAACAGGTTTACCAACTTTAACCGATATTGTGAACGAATTGGCCAAACCGGGGCGCGACCCCCGAAAAGGCATCAAAGTATTTGAATTTGCCGATGGCATTTTTAAAGTCGACGACCTTCACGTTGGTATGGTTTTACCTGGAATTGTGACCAATATTACCAAATTTGGTGCTTTTGTTGATGTGGGAGTCAAACAGGATGGGTTGGTGCATATTTCGCAGCTGGCCGACCGTTTCATTAGCGACCCGAACGAAGTGGTGAAATTGCACCAGCATGTAAAGGTGAAAGTAACTGAAGTTGATATTGCCCGAAAAAGAATACAGCTAAGCCTGAAGGAAGTACCTCAGGCTTAGCTGTATGCTATACGGCTACTTATTTCGGTCCCCGTTCTGGAATTACCGCCCAGAGAATAATATAAACAAGAAGTCCGGGGAAACCGGCGCTGAAAATGGATACCAGTACATAAAGGATACGGACTATTGTCGGATCCATGTCGAAATGCTCGGCAATTCCGGCCAATACCCCGGCAACCATTTTGTCGGGCGAGCGGTATAGCCGCTTTTTCTCGTTCAATGTTTCCATTGTCAAAAAAAACTTAAATTAATCTTCGTCCTCGTCTTCGTCGCCGTACAGGTTTTCCTGGTTTTCAAATTCGTCATCCAAAAATGTTTCTGCATCTTCCAGTAGTGCACGTATAACTTCTTCTGAAACAGGAGCTTCACTTAGCCAGTGTACTTTCTGGTTCGACCAAAAATCTTCAATATCACTCTCTACAATAAACTTTGGTTCTTCGGTGTGAACCACATAAATGGTATCCGGAGACTCCTGAGAATTGTCTGCAAGTAAAAATTTTGGTAACATATTCGGTATTTGTTTAATTGATGTTTGGCAAAAATAGGGAAAATGCAATTCAAATGCTGTAAATGGTTTTTTTATTTTGTGCTGGACTAAGAACGAAAGCGGCTATTAATGTTAATTTAATACGTTTATAGTCATGTCGTTTTAGTAGGGTTTTGGTTGGTATTTTGCCCGAAATACCATCTTTTTTCTATTTTATGAAATCAAAATTTGAAAAAAATGAATAAAAGCTGGTTTGTGTAAATCAAAAAGCTATTTTTAGGCTTCAAATTTCAAAATCACATGTCAAAAGCTAACGAATTTCTGGCTCAAATTGACGGATACATTGGAGGGGCCAGTTGGTTTGTCTATCTCTTGTTAGGAACCGGGCTATTTTTTACGATTTACCTTAGATTTCCGCAGTTTCGCTATTTAAAATATTCGGTCCGGATTGTTCGTGGCAAGTTTGACCGCGAAGGCGATGTTGGCGATACAACGCATTATCAGGCGTTGGCAACTGCACTTTCGGGAACCGTTGGAACGGGCAATATTGCAGGAGTTGCGTTGGCCATTCATTTGGGGGGGCCGGCAGCTTTGTTCTGGATGCTGATGACTGCTTTACTGGGTATGACGACAAAATTTGTTGAAGTGACCTTGTCGCATAAATACCGCGAAAAAACCAGCGATGGGACTATTGCTGGTGGCCCGATGTATTACATGAAAAACCGGCTGAACCTAAAGTGGCTGGCCGCAATTTTTGCTGTTGCAACGGTGCTTTCATCATTCGGTACGGGCAGCTTACCTCAAATCAATTCCATTTCGAACTCGTTGTTTGCTACTTTCGGAATTAACAAAATTGTTACAGGGGCGGTTTTGGCTTTGTTGCTGGCTTTTGTGATTATTGGCGGTATTCACCGGATTGCCAAAGTTACGTCGAAGTTAGTACCGTTTATGGCGATTGTTTATTTTGCCGGGTCAGTAGCCGTTATTGTTTACAATTACGAAAATATTATTCCATCGGTAGTTTCAATTTTTACGAATGTATTTACCGGAACTGCGGCAACCGGCGGATTTTTGGGGGCAGGTTTCGCTTATGCTTTTAACCGTGGTGTCAACCGGGGGCTGTTTTCGAACGAGGCGGGGCAGGGGTCGGCCCCCATTGCCCACGCTGCGGCACGGGCTCACGAGCCTGTTTCCGAGGGTTTGGTAGCCTTGCTCGAACCGTTCATCGATACCATTATTATTTGCACCCTAACCGGTTTGGTGATATTGTCGTCGGGCGCTTGGCACGATAAAATTGATAACCGCTTTCAAGTTACCGATTTGGTGGTTATGGATCGGTTGTATACCGAATCCGAACTAGGCGAGCAACAACTATTGCACGATTACTTGTTGGGATATACCAATTTGCCTGAATATACCGGTGATTTGCAGGTTGTTGATGGGAAAATTCAAAACCCGTTAACCATTCTTCATGCTCGTTCGGTAGCCGAAAATGTTGTTGTTAATCAAAATAATAACGCCTTTTCTGGAACAATTCCGATTGTAAACGGGCGGGTTTCGAATGCTGTTGCGGTCACTTTCGATGGGGTTTCGTTGGTACACAGTGCACCGCTTACGACTGTGGCCTTTACAAAAAGCTGGTTGGGTAATTCGGGGCAGTATATTGTTGCTATCGGGTTGCTGCTGTTTGCTTTTTCTACAGCCATTTCGTGGAGTTACTACGGCGACCGGGCAATGACATTTTTATTTGGAAACCAGTCTGTTATTTATTTTCGGATTGTATATGTCCTGGGCTTTTTCTTTGCTGCTTTTACCGATACTACAATCATTTGGACATTATCCGGAATTACGATAGCTTTGATGACGATTCCAAACTTAATCGGTATTTTACTGTTGAGAAAGGAAATGAAATCGGAGGTAAAAAATTTTTGGGTTGAATATGCCAATCGGTTCCCCGAAGAAAACCCTCCGGTTGATTAATGTGAACAAGTGATACTTCATGTTAAAAGAAACTGAAAATAACAGGTTGAAACTTTTGATTGTTGACGATAGCCCGATTAACCATCGCGTTGTTGCATTGTCGCTCCGCCATCAGAATATCGATATTCACAGCGCCTTCAATGGTTTGGAAGCTTTTGAACTATACAAACAAACCCCGTTTGATGTTATTTTAATGGATGCCAGAATGCCAGTTATGAATGGTTGTGAAGCCACCTTGTTGATTCGCCTTTTTGAACAGGAACAACAGATTGAAAATAAAGCCATTATTATTGCAATGACTGCCAGTGACGAAGAAAAAGACATTCAACATTGCCTGCAAAGTGGCATGAATGCGTTTGTTCCAAAACCTTTTGTTGCATCGTTATTCCTCGAATTGCTCCACGAAAAATTTAATCTTTTGCCCTAAGCCGCATTCTTGTTACTTTTGCGGCAGCAAACAATTTCTGATGGCAAAAATTTACCCTGACAATTTTGAAGTAAAAATTGGCTTTGACCGTATTCGCGAACTGCTGAAAGCAATTTGTCTGAGCTCGTTGGGACAGGATCGGGTTGATGGCATTGAGTTTATGATCAAATCCGGGCAACTTCAGTTCGAATTGGCGTTGACCGACGAGTTTTCGCGTTTACTGAAAGAGTCAGACTCATTTCCCCTTAGCTATTATTACGACATGCGCCCGGCTTTGACGGTGATTAAAACCGAAGGCCGCTTTATGGACGTGGGCGAACTGTTTAACCTGAAACGCTCTCTCGAAACCATTATGGCTATTGTGCGGTTTTTGAGTCAGCAAAAAGACGAGACCTACCCAACACTTAAAAAATTACAGGAGCAACTTCAGGTTTTTCCGTATGTAAAAGACCGCATCGACCAAATCTTAAACCAGCATGGCCGCATAAAAGATAATGCATCGCCCGAGCTGGCGCGTATTCGCCGCGACTTGTTTGCTAAGCAAAACAGTGTTTCCAAACGTTTACATTCCATATTAAAACAAGCGCAAAAAGATGGGCTGGTTGAAGACGATGCCAGCGTGTCCATTCGCGACGGACGACCGGTTATCCCAATTGCATCGGCTATGAAACGGCGCATCAGCGGCATTGTGCACGACGAATCGTCAACCGGAAAAACATCGTATATTGAACCGGCCGAAGTGGTGGAAATGAACAACGAAATCCGCGAGCTTGAATATGCTGAGAAGCGCGAGATTGTGCGTATCCTGGTTCAGTTTGCCGACGACATTCGTCCGTACCTCGACGAACTTTTGCATCAATACGAGTTTTTGGGTACCATCGATTTTATCCGGGCAAAAGCCGTTTTGGCCAACCGGATGAATGCCATTAAACCAACCATCGACTGGGTTCCGCAGCTTGAATGGAGCAAAGCAGTTCACCCTCTGTTAAAATTCAACCTTGAAAAAGAAAAGCGCGAGGTGATTCCGCTCAACATCAACCTGAATAAAAAAGAACACCTGCTGCTGATTTCGGGGCCAAATGCCGGTGGAAAATCGGTTTGCCTGAAAACAGTCGGACTGTTGCAATACATGCTGCAATGCGGCTTGCTCATTCCGGTTGAAAGTACCAGTAGTGCCGGCATTTTCGAAAACATATTTATCGACATCGGCGATGAGCAGTCGATTGAAAATGACCTGAGTACCTACAGCTCGCACCTGATGAATATGAAGTTTTTTCTGAAGAATGCGAACGACCGGACACTGGTTTTAATTGACGAATTTGGAACGGGTACCGAGCCCATGTTGGGAGGCGCCATTGCCGAAGCCATTTTGGATCAACTGAACCAGGCCGGAACTTTTGGCGTAATTACTACCCACTATACCAACCTGAAGCATTTTGCATCGTCGGCCGAGGGGATCGTAAACGGCGCCATGATGTACGATGCTCACCGCATGGAACCACTGTTTCAATTGGAAATTGGAAAGCCGGGAAGCTCGTTCGCCTTCGAAATAGCCCGAAAAATTGGTATGCCCGAAGTGATCCTTGAAGAAGCAACCAATAAAATAGGGAAGGATCACATCAATTTTGATAAACACCTGCGCGATGTTTTACGCGATAAACGCTACTGGGAATCGAAGCGGCAAAAAATACGGCAGGTCGAAAAAACGCTCGAAGATGTATCGGGCAGGTACGAAAGCGACCTGAAAAAACTGAACGAGCAGCGCAAGCAAATTTTAGAAGAAGCCCGGGCCGAAGCTTCCAGAATTCTTTCCGATGCGAATAAACAGGTTGAAAACACCATTCGGCAAATTCGCGAAAATCAGGCCGACAAAGAGAAAACACGCCTCGTTCGCAAACAGCTCGAAACATTTAAAGAAGAACTAAGTGAACCCGATGAGGAGCAGGACGAGTGGATACAGCGCAAAATTGACAAGCTGAAACAAAAACAGCAACAGCGAAAAGAAAAGAAAGCAAACCCGGCCGGGGCCGAAACGCCTTCAACCCCAAAACTAACCGAGGACAAAGAACTGGAGCAGGGCGACAAAGTG
>JBKEAN010000164.1:0-2145 GCA_047972415.1 Mangrovibacterium sp. | reverse complement strand
GTGGTTTTGGAAGAAGGCAAAGTAAAGTTAAACCAGTTAAACGGAACCGAAATCGGTGTTTTGAAACCAGGCGAACAGGCATCGCTTGATACCGAAAGCCGGCAAATGACCGTGGCCAGGATAAATACCAAGCTTTACACCAACTGGAAGGATGGCCGCCTCGAATTTAAAGGAGAGCCGCTGGGCGAAGTGGCCCGCAAACTGGAACGTTGGTATAATGTAAGCATCCGGATTGACGACCCCACCCTGGCTGATTACCGGATTAGCGGTACCGTTTTACGAAATAAACCAGTGCAGCAAATTATGCAAGCTTTCGAGTTTTTGGCGCCAATCCGTACCGAATATATTAGCAAAGCACAAGAAAAAGACGAGATTAACATATCTAAAAAATAAGGCCTATGTAGCAAAAAAACAGGGCGATAAAATGCTGCGAACATTTTACCGCCTGCCAACAAAACTTAAATGTTTCATTTTTAAATCAATCCAAATTTATGAAAAATCATCGAATGTTTTACAGCGACCCCTGGTTGCTAAAAAAGATTATGCGTATTATGAAGCTAACTACCTTCTTTGTCGTTCTTCTCACGCTATCGGTTCAGGCCACCGGTTTTTCTCAAAACAGTAAACTAAACCTGAGCATTGCCAATGGCTTATTGACCGATGCGTTGAAGCAAATTGAAGAACAATCCGATTACTATTTCTACTACAACAACCCCGATGTGCTGGGCGTAAAAACCAAGGCCGTTAAACTAGAAAACGGCAACATCAACGAACTCATGGATGGCTTGCTGAAAGGCACCGGTCTGGAATACAAACTAATTGACCGCTATATCGTGTTGAAAAAAACGGGCGAAGAATACAGTGCTTCCGAAACAGGCCAAAGCATTTCGGTTTCGGGAACTGTAACAGACACTTCCGGCAACCCGCTTCCGGGAGTTACAGTTGTGATAAAAGGCAGTACGGCGGGTGTAATAACGAACGACAAAGGCTTCTTCACATTTCCGAATGTTCAAACTTCCGACATTTTAGTCTTTTCATTTGTGGGAATGAAAACGCAGGAGTTCCCTGTTGGGGGAAAAACTTTCATCAATGTGCAAATGGAAGAAGTCTCTATTGGACTAGATGAAGTAGTTGCCATAGGATACGGTGTTCAGAAAAAAGCTACACTTTCGGGTTCAGTAACCAATGTAACAGGTGATGATTTAATTAAAACCCCTGTAACCAATGTTAGTCAAGGACTGGCTGGACGCATGCCGGGAGTTGTTGCTATTTCAAATGGCGGCGAACCTGGCTATGACGGCGCAACGTTGAGAATCCGTGGAGTAAACACTTTTGGTAACTCCGATCCACTGGTTGTAGTTGACGGTGTTCCCGGTCGTTCGCTTGACCGTATTGACCCCAGTACCATTGAAAGTATTTCTGTGATGAAAGATGCTTCCGCTGCTATTTACGGAGCGCAGGCTGCAAATGGGGTTATCCTTATCACAACAAAACGAGGAACTGTAGGAAAACCAAGTGTTTCCGTTTCGTACAACCACGGTTTCGCAAGACCGACTAAGGTACCAGGGATGGCAGATGCAGCAGAGTATGCTACTTTGCTTAATGAGGTTGATTATTACGCGGGGCGCCCGGAACGCTATTCTTCTGAAGATATTCAAAAATACAGTGATGGTTCCGACCCTTGGAAATATCCTAATACTGACTGGTACGCAGAAACTTTAAAACCCTGGTCTCAACAAACCTATGGGAACGTGTCAATCGATGGAGGAACAGAAAATGTTAAATATTTTGTTAGCGTTTCTGAAAAGTCACAGGATGGTTTCTACCGGCATAGTGGAACAAAGTTTAACCAATATGATTTTAAATCTAATCTGGATTTAAAAATTAACAAATACCTAGGAGCCTGTCGGGCTTTTAATATTATCAGTTTTTCATACCTTTTGGGAGTGTAATCAGAATTCGCTATCTCCATTTTTGTGGCACTAATTCTATTTCCCGAGTATTATCCAACACTATGGCTCCTTATACTTGTCCTAATTTGATTTTTGCCAATTCAGTTTTAAAGTAAAACCACTTTGGGGCTTTTTCATGCCATTTGCATCTTGAAAAACCGTTTGAGGTTATAAGCAGCACAGACCAATGACC
>JBKEAN010000163.1:0-13464 GCA_047972415.1 Mangrovibacterium sp. | reverse complement strand
TAGGTGTATACCCAGTCGTGGGTATTTTTTTCACAGTCCGTGAAGGTATAGGTATAAGTTACTGTCCCCTCGCAAACAGGAGCTTCGCTGATAACCGGAGCGGAAGCCGTCAGCACATTTCCGCAGTTGTCTTTTACTTCCGGAACAGTTGGTGCCTCAATGTCGGCTACGCAGGCTACTGTCGTTCCTGCATTGGCTGGCATAGTAAAGTCTTCCCGTTCGATGGTGTAGGTGTATACCCAGTCGTGGGCGTTGCCTTCACAATCGGTATAAGTAAATACCCAAACCATATCACCAGCACAAAGGATATTGGCAGGAGTGGTCTTCAGCGTGGCGGTGATGTCGTTACCGCAGAAATCCTTAATCACCGGTGGAACAGGCTGTACCTGTGCATCAACCAGACAGTTCACCGTTGAAACTCCCGGAGTCGGCATGTTGGCCGTAAAATCGGGCTGACTGATGGTGATGGTCTGGCTGCACGAGTTCGATTTTCCACTCAAGTCTGTCACCGTAAACACCCGGGTAACAACAATAGGGCAGGTACCTGATTTTGAATCTTGATATTTAGCTGTGAAGTCATTATCAGAGCTACAATTGTCTGTTGCTGTAACTCCAAGACTTGACAAGCTTGTGTATGGAATGGTAACCGGGCTTGCTGAATAAACAAAACCGGTGTTCGCTACAGTAATAGCCGATTCATCACAACCGCTCAACTTGGTATCGCTTGTTGGACAACCGGAAAGAA
Source organism: Mangrovibacterium sp. (assembly GCA_047972415.1). Taxonomy (GTDB): domain Bacteria; phylum Bacteroidota; class Bacteroidia; order Bacteroidales; family Prolixibacteraceae; genus Mangrovibacterium. The sequence continues at coordinate 12,719 of JBKEAN010000163.1, read as the reverse complement.
CAGGTGGTTCGGTGTCTGTACCATCAGCTATTGTAACATTTGTCGAAGCCGTACAGCCTGCATCATTTTTAACTGTAACCGTATAGTCCCCGGCACTCAAACCACTAAAGGTATTTGAAGCTTGATAGGTCGTACCACCGTCTTTACTGTATTGCAGCATTCCTGAACCTGTTGCAGAAACAACTATCTCGCCATCACTCCCACCCGGGCATGTCACATTTTTAGTTGATGCAATAGCGACTGTTGGCAGACTGTTTACCGTTACAACAATCGGGGTTCTGTTGGGACTGATACATTGGTTTGAAAGACCTTCTGCTACGTAATAAGTTACGGTCCCAACTGAAGCTGTTGAAGGCGTGATGCTGGTTTTCGGGGTAACATCGGTCGACGAGTTATAATAATAAAGCGGATAGCTTGGGTTTGTAGGAGTTGCTGTTAACGCAACCGCAACATCGCCCAAACAGTACGACACCGGCGAAGCAGTTGGTCGCGATGTAATTGCAGTAACGGCAATTGTAAACCGCCAATAACAAGCAGTATTTCCGGGAGGAACAGCATAGTACGTCGTTGTACCTATTGATCCGGGAAAACCCGTACTTACCGTATATTCAGTCGGCGTGTTTGTACCGGTTGGAACAGCACTGTAAAAACGCGAACCTCCCGGGAAGTGACCATTTACATCGGTAAACGGAACCGTTGTACCACTTAGGTTACAATACGTAAAGGCTTGTGTTTCGTAACCAACTCCGCCATTGCAATTCGCAGCAACGTAAGCATCCCTGTCAATTGTTACAGTTAACGGTTCGGTTATTGGCTCGCCAACACATTGACCGTCAGTCTCATGCCCCTGAATGATACTTAAGCAGGAAAACGAAGTTCCGGATGTAGCACCAACGCCACTTAAACTACCACTCATTGAAACTACCGGCGAACAATTCGGGTTCGACAAAATAAAGCAGTCGGTTGTTACCTTTAGCCTGTATGTAAGTGTGGCCAAAACTTGGTTAGGATCTGTTGGCAAAATTAAATCACCCATTTGCCAAACAATTGAACCATTGGCTCCCGTGCTGGCAAGGTACTCTGGTGCCGATGGCGCTGTACCCGGGTTTTTAACCCCTGAGCAACTTACAAAACTACAAGTGTAAGGTATCGGAATAGTTATCGATGCGTTGTTGATAACTTCGGAACCAAGGTTCCGGATTTTGAGTGAATACTCAATTTCGCCACCCGGTAAAACAGTCATCGAACCTGAACCTCCACTGATCCCCCCAGTTATTGATACTTCACCCTCCGGTTCGGGAATATAAGCATCAACGGCCATACCAATGCAAAAAATTATATAGGTATCCTGGTTTGTACCATAGCGAAACCGTGTTGAAGTTTGATTATTCGTAATTATTGAATTCCCAGCGTTGGGTATGGTATCCATTTTTATATCCAACCCCGTTGTATTTACCAGGTTGGGATTTCGAGGATTGTTGCCGGTACTTATCCTACTGTTAAAGAAGTTCTCTGAGGTATTGGAACCGTCACTACTTGATAACGCAACCCAGTTGTCACCAGCCGTATACCTGTCTATACTGAAATTGTCAACATGCGCCCCCGAGCCTAGGTACATATCGCCTTCACCTGCCATTACGCCATATTTCAATTTAACATGTCCTGTCTGAGCTGATTTAAATCCACTAACACTCAACTCTTTGTATGTCATTACATCAGATCCTGATTCATCATAAACATACGCGTGCCCATCAAAAATGGTGACATCACGCCATTTCATTTTCGAGTTTTCGTAAACAACCACAAGACCCCAGCCGCCATAATAGCCGGTACCTCCGCCATCACCTTCGCGCAAGGCAATATCGGCAACTGTATAGGCACCAATTCCATGTGCTTTCACGTAATCGGTCACTTCAGCATAAGCCGAATACATATAACCATCAGTAGAACCTGGATAATAAATACTCTGTGTAAAGTTGGCATCCGAAGCCGAAACCGTTGTATAGCTGGTTTCAGAAGCATGTTTCAACTGAACCACACTTTTATCGAAAGTTTTAGTAACCGAGGTGTTTGTATACACAGTACCCGACACATTACCGCTTGCTGATGATGAACTTTGATATTGGCCTTCGTTACGATTAGTCCTGCTGTCTCGCACCAAGCTATTCACCGTAATTGTAAGCCCACCTGTGGCACTGTAAATCGATATGGGGTCAAACGTTGCCGTTCGGGTATTTGTATTGTTAGAAGTAGACACGTTCGTTGCAGCAGTTAAACTTCCCGTATTAGTTCCATGATAAACATAAGGCGAAGCATTTCGGAATTCAAAATAATAATTGGTACCGCCGAGATTAAACGTATAACGGACGTAATATAAATCATTATTTCCCTGCCGGGAAACACTCATTGTATAAAGTGTATTTGTTATTGTTCCACCATTTGAAACGGTATAGTTATTATTCACCGGGCTTGGAACTGCAACTGTTTTTGTTACATTAAAGGTATTGGCGCTGGTTCCATCGTGGGCACGACCAGTCCAGTACAAACCGGCATAAATAATGTTGGAACAATTGGGATTGGCTCCGTTTTCGGTTGATAAAGCCAGGGTTGCCGACGATGAATTGAACGTATTCGCATCATTGTCAACATCAACATATTCCATATTCTCACTATTGCTGGTATTAGCACCATAATTTACAAGAGTCAAATTGGTGTTCCCAATCATCATAAAGTCGCCCTTGATATTGTAAATTGTTTTAGTAGGCGTGTATTGCGAAGTTCGCTGTGTAAAAGGAACGCGAACCTGCGCCATGGCCAGTTGCGGAACGCCAAACAAAATCATTGCAGCAATGATTCCAATCCGGAAATTCAAATTTCTAAACGCCAGGTAAAGTGTATTCATATCGAATCAGTTTAGTGGGTATGTTATTGGGGAATTGAAAGCCTGTAAATAACTTTTAGATTAGAACCCTCGTAATCGGGGAACATCTTCTTGACAATTGCGCCGCAACAGCTGTCCGAATTGTCGTTACAAGCATCGTAGGTAAATAATACATTCAGGTACTTCAGATTACTAAACCCTTTTAAATCAATCAATCGGAGAGAATTATTCGTATCTTCTGCTTTATCAAGCCTAATGGTAAGCAACTCAACAGTGCTATAGGCTTCATTTTGGGCATAAAGCAGATTGAAATTCTCCGGACTGGTGCTAACCACCAACGGAGCTCCAATACCTTTTGCCACAAGTTCGCCATCAACAACGTAAACTGTAGGTTGAAGGTCATGAACAAGCTTATCGAAGTTAGATGTTTCAACCGTCTGGCGCGACAAATAGTCGTTGTAGCGAACAACATGCTGTGCTTCAGTATGCATTGCACTTGTAACCATCAAAATAACTACCAGCAAGCAAATCTGAATGAAGCTGATAAGTACCATTTTTTTCATAGTTATTATTTTTGTTTTTCAATTATCAAATACTGTCGTACCAAGCGCATCTGCTTTCTGGAGCGACTATTTTTCACAAAAAAGATATAGGAAACACAGGCCTCGGAACCGAAGCATGAAAGAGTAGATGTCTCATAAGCGTCTTGTTCATTTCGTCCTGTTTATCCCTAATTTTTTCTCCACCGAGTCTGTTCTGGCAACCGAAAAAAAAAGTTGTTAGTCAGATCAATCGTATCGAATCGCATAAGCAATTTACGGCAACGAGTAGTTTCGGGTCAATAGGCAAACGCGAAGAGCCCGCCAATAATGGACGAATATCTATTTTGGGATAGCAAAAAAGGGATATGATGAATCAAAGGGGGGATATGATAAATCAAAAAAGGCCAAATTGAGGGTCGAAAAATGGCAAAAATGGTTTTTGGGCGGCGGTGTGGACGTCATTTTTTTGGGGTTACTGCTAAATTTCACATCAAAAATTCAGTCTTGTTAGCTCATGAAAATCGTTGATGACAGGTGGACGAAATATCAAAAAAAGTTAAAATCGACAAAGCTCCAAAACCCGATTCTGTCCTATAACCTTAATTTAGGAACAAGAGAAAATAATATCTGAAAATACACTAATTGTCAATCCATTACAGCCAAGAGCAATAACAAATCGCTCCAGCTTTTCAATCAGCTTTTTTCGCTTAAAACCTATTAATTCATGGTTTTCTTTACTCAAAAAAACAGGGAATAAACACCACCGTATTCGTTATGAAAAATGAGAAAACAGTCTATTTTTTAAAAAAACTTTTGTTCGTTTTATATCGAATTATTTCAAAGCGATATTCGCTCATTGTTCCGTTTAAAAAAAGAACCGACAGCAAACTACAGGTGATATTATGGAGTAATCCAGGTATTACTCTTTTTCAGGATTGAACGTTTCAAATAGCCTTCCCTCAATTGCCGGGCCTGCGATTTTGTTAATTGGATCAAAACTTCGTTTGGGTTTTTATCGCTGTGGAAAGTCGATTTTTGGGTAGCCGTGTTTAATCCCCCTAAAGTTGGCTCATCCAGCCTCAGTTCGTCAACCCAACGGTAAAAGCGGGTTACAAGCTCTTCTTTATTTCCTTTTCGAATGGCTTCTAACAGTTTCCTGAAGAAATAAGCTTCCGATTTGAGGTAGTCACTACGTCTTTTTTCGAGGTAGCTAAACAGTCGTTTTCCCAACCTGAAAAGGAGGGTAAAAACGGTAACCAATAAAACAAGGGCAACTATAAATTGCTGCAACGACATGCCCAGAATTGTTAGAGGCTTGTCATTATCAGTGGAATCAGCAACGGCAACTTGTTCGTTTTGCAACGAGTCGCGTACCGAGGCCAGCATCCCCAAATCGGGGTTGGGTGCTACCTGAAGCTGAACTTTGGGAAGGGTGCGTTTGTACAATTTTTTACTTACTGGATTGTACCAAGTATAAACCTTTTCGGGCAGAACGACTGTTCCCTCTTTTTCAAATAAATACTGAACACTTTCGGTACGTTGCGAGCTGATGGCGGTTTTACTTTTAAAATTGTCAATGCTGTTTTGTCCGGGATAAGTGCTCACGTTTACCACGGTGTCCCAAACCGTTGGCGGAATTAGTTCGGCCACAGTGCCCTCCGCTTTTCGGGTGATGGTACGCCGTAGCACATCGCCCACTTTTACATTGTTGCGGTCGCCCGACCAGTTTTCGCTTACCGAAAGCCCCGAAGCCACCAGCCAGCCTGTTTTTTCAAAATCGGGAGGAATGGGCTTCACCCTGATGGTTTTGGCCGAAGTTTTAACCGTGCGTTTTTCGCCTTTGTAGCCGCCTACCGGAGGTGTTTCAACCTGGATGGAAAGCGCCGGAAAAGTGACATCTTTTTCGCTGTACGGAAAAACATGGTAAATAAGTTTTACGCCTGGGAAGTTTTTCCCGTTTCGTTGTACCGAAATGCTTACCGGCCTGAAATAGGCTGAAAAGGCTCCCTGTACGTTAATATTTCCAAGGTCAACGCCGCTGGTAAACCAGGTTTCGGTATAAACCGAAATGCTGACTTCAACCGGTTCGCCCATAAAAACGCTGGTTTTGCTCAGTTCCACATCGGCCCACAGCTGTTGTGCCTGCGCTTTAACGGTTAGCAAAAGCACAAGCCCACCAAGCAACAGCATTTGCCTTATGTTACCATTTTTTTGCATCGGCAGCCGGTTTTATGTGGTTCTTTTTAGCCTGAAAAGCAAACTTTCGTTGTAAAAATAATGCGGGGTCGTCGTCCACTTTTCGCATCATAATGTCGTTATTTCGCTGAATGCTCAGGTTGTCAATTTCATCGGGCAATTCATCCAGTTCTTTTCCCATATGTTTACTGCTTTCCGACTCTTCTTCCAGGCGCTGCTTTTTCATGTCTTCCTTGGTCGCTTCCTGGCCGCCACCACTAAAATCTTCGCCTTTGTTCTGCTTGTTTTGGGCATTCGCTTCGGGTGCTGCTTCTTCAGCATTTTCCAACGCCATGTCGTCAACGCCGGGCAAGAGCTGAAGGAGCTCATTCTTGCTTCTTTTTGCTGCTTCAAAAGCGGGGTCCTTTTCAATGGCTTTTTCAAAAGCAGCGCCGGCAGCTTCAAAATCGCCATTTTTGTAGTAGGCAAGCCCCAGGTTGTAAGCCCCCTGCGCCGTGGTGTCTTTGGCAAAAGCCTCAATGGCATTTTCAAAATTTCCGGTTTTGTACCAGGCTATACCTTTGCGCATTTCGGAACTGTAAGTGGAGGCAGCGGCTTCAAAATTGCTGTTGTCGCTGAGTTTTTGCCCCTGGTAATCGGCGGTGTACCACAAATCGGTAAAGTTTGAACGGCCGTTGCACGATGTAAAAGTTACCATAAAAACGAGGCTGTAAACCACCCAGCCTTTCCGGAACCAAAACAGGAAAATGGCAAGTGCAGGAAGAAGGAACAGTAGCCCGGCATCGCGCCAGTCGTCCTCTTTTTCTTCGGCTTTAGTGGTAAATTTCAGGTTCCGACTTATTTGTTGGGCAATCAGCTCCACATCGCTGTCGTCGAGGGTTAAAGGTTGAATGCTAACTCCTTCAAATTCAGCCAAACTCGTCATTACATTTTCATCTAAATACGAGCGTTCGCCATTTTTCATATCGGCACCACTTTGGGTGTTTATGGGCAGAACAATCAGTTTATTTTTACTTGTTTTTATGAAATTGCTGATAACCAATCGTTCGTCATCATAAAAATCATCCGAAAGCAACACAATTGTGCCGGGCGCTTCGGTTACGTTTGTAAGCGTATCGGCCAAAGCCAGCGCAGCTTTTAGGTTGGCCCCCTGGAAAGGCATGGTATGCGGCGAAATGGTTTCGATGTGGCTGCTAACGATTTCGTAATCGCGGGTGAGCGGGACGATGGTGTGGGCGGTTGCGCCAAAACCCACCAAGGCCATGCGCGCCCGAGGGTTGTGTTTTATCAAGTCCTTTATTTTGAATTTTGCCCGCTCCAGCCGATTGGGCTGAATGTCGGCGGCCAGCATACTTGGCGACAGATCGAGTACCACAACCATAGGCGTTTCCAGTTGCTGCCCCGGTATTTCAATTTGTTTCCAGCTTGGCCCGGCCAGTGCCAGAATGCCAAAAACAAAACCGGCAAACATCATCAGGTGCATGGTTATTTTTATACGCATATCGCCTTTCGATATAACATAGGGGCGCAGGTGCGGGGCTATTATTTTTTTCCACTTTATATTTTGGCGAAGACTTAATAAACTGAATATCAACAAAACCGAAACGGGTAAAAGCAGCCATAAAAACACCGGCCTTAGAAAGTGGAAATCGCTCCAAACAATGGGAAACAAGTCGTTAAACATCGCGTGCCTCCTTTCTGTTTTTCAGGCTTTTGAATACACTTGCCAACACCTGAAGCGTAAAAAGCAACAACAAAATTCCCAGCCCTGACATAAGTGGGTATTTGTACAGCAACGTAACCGGGCGGTTCTGTTCTTCTTCCCACTCAATGGGCTCAAGCTTGTCGAGTTCGGTATAAATTTGCGCGAGTTGCTGCTGGTCCTGCGCACGAAAATATTGCCCATCGGTCATCGCTGCAATTTCTTTTAGGGTGGTTTCATCCAGGTCGCTACCGGCCGTTCCTGGATTACCAATACCAATGGTGTAAATTTTTATCGTATCTTTTTGTGCCAGGTCGGCAGCATCGTAGGGCGTTATGTCGGTACCGGCATCAATTCCGTCGGTAAGCAATAACATCACTTTGGTTTTTATGGTGTCGTTATCAAACATGCCGATTCCTTTGGCAATGGCTTTTCCGATATTGGTCATTTGCCCGGCCATGCCTACGTCGGCTTCTTCCAAAAGCTGGTCAACCACCGGCAAATCGGGTGTAAACGGAGCCTGAATGTAGGCATTCGACCCAAAGAAAACCAATCCCATGCGGTCGCCTTTGCGTTTTTTTATGAAATCGTGCATCACACTTTTCACACCATCCCAGCGCCGCACTTTTTGGACATCAGTTTGCCAGTCGTTCAGGGCCATGCTAAACGAAATGTCGGCTACAATCAGGAAATTTCGGGCAGTTTTCACCTTCATTTCGGGTTTTCCAACCAGTTGCGGACTGCTGAGCGCCACCACCAGCAAACACCAGGCAAAGTACTGAATTGCCCAAACAATGCGGTTTTTACGTTGAATAAGTGCCGATTTTTGCGGCCTCTGCCCCGTGTAGTCGATGGATTTCTTGTAAGTGGGCAAAAACAACGAGGCACTGCGTATTTTAAGGGCAGGAAACAGCACATAAACCAAAACTGGCAACGGCAGCAGGAGAAACACTCCCCAATAGGCTATTTCAAAATTATCGGGCATAGGTATTTATCCATTTTATGGCATTTTGCCTGATTTTCAATTCTGTATCATTGCTGATTTCCTCGTTTTTGTAGGCCAGTTTGCCCACTTCATTTTCGAGTTCCAAAAAATGGACATCCTTGCCCGTGCGGTCTAAAAAAGCCAGCCATTCGTTGCCATATAACGTAGCCGTTTTTTCCCTTCCGTAAGTTTGCATGGCCAGTTGTTTCAGAATAACAAAAACGGACAAGGGCGAAGCGGTTTGCTTTAGCTGCGCCAGTGCCCGGCGCCGGTTGGCATTTCTGATATACCTTCTGATGGCAAAAAACACGACAAGCAGCAAGCCTAGCAACAGCAAAATACCCAGAACCTTCCAGCCGGGGGCATCGAACGAAAAGCGAACGGCAGCGGGTTCGTACAGTGCACCCAAATCGGGTGGAAGTTGCTGTACAGCAATCGTATCTTGTATGGCAGCCTGCGTATTCATGCTTTTACCTTGCGATTTATTTTGAAGAGATCTTTTAATTGCTGGTCGATGGGATTAACGGTATCCACCGTAAACACGGGAATGCCCCTTTTTTTCATTTCTTCCTGAAACAGGTAAAAATCGCTGTCGAAACCCTTGGTGTAGTTACTGCGGATGGTTTTATTACTGCCGTCGATGGCAATTTGATGGGTGCGGTTTCCGGCAATAAATTTGGTGCCGGGCAGCGACTGCTCCAGCGGATCGAATACCTTAATGAGCATCACATCGTTGTGTGCAGCAATTTGGTGGATTGATTTGATTACCCGGGGTGAATAGCGGTGAAAATCGCTGATAAGCACCACCATAAAATCGTGCGTGGCAATGTTTTTTACCCGCTGAACAGTTTCGGCCAGTGCATTTTCGAAAACAACCGGCGTTGAAGATTGTAATTCCTGGTTTCGTTGGGCAATTTTTTCGAGAAAATGAAGAATGGTTTTGCGGTCTCGCTTGGGGGCAATAACATCAATGCCATTGTCGGCATAAACAATACCGCCCACGCGGTCGCCTTCTTTTACCACTTTAAAGGCAACAATAGCTGCCAGCTCGGCAGCCACCACCGATTTGGTGCGCAACACGCTGCCAAAAAACATGGCTTTCGACTGGTCAACAATCACCAGCACCGGCTTTTCCTTTTCTTCGGTGTAAACGCGGGTATGTGTTTTTTGGGTACGGGCAGTTACTTTCCAATCAATGTTCCGGATGTCGTCGCCCTTTACATAGAGGCGTACTTCTTCAAAATCGAGGCCGCGCCCACGCATACGCGAGGTGTGTTTGCCCGACAAAGTGCTGTTTACCCGCTGTCGTTTGGGGCGGTAGTTAAAGCTGGTGGCAAAGTGTTCCAACTCCAGCAGCGAATTGAGGCTTGCAAAGATGTTTATATCAATTTGGTTTGAATTGGCCACGATGATTAGGTTGTTGGTTTTTTCGATGTAAGACTGTTCTATTTTATAGGTATTTTGATGATTGAATTTTGAAACGCACAACGCATTTTACAATTCTATTGAATATTGCTCAGCAAAAAGTGCAATTTTATGATTGTCGTATTCACTTCACACCAAAACCGCTACCTGCTTTAAAATTTCGCTGAGCACATGGTCGGGTGTGATGCCTTCGGCATTGGCTTCGTAGCTGAGGATTAGGCGGTGGCGTAGGCAGTCGTGCACTACTGCCCGAATATTTTCTGGTGTCACTTCGGTGTTGCCCTGCATCCAGGCATGGGTGCGGGCAGCCCTGTCAATGGCAATAGAACCTCGCGGACTGGCGCCGAAATCAATCCAATTACCCAATTGCTCGCTGTACTTTTCCGGATTACGGGTTGCCGAAATTAGATCGACAATATAACGTTCCATTGGTTCCGAGATATGTATTTGGGCAATTTCGTTGCGTGCTTCAAAAATTATGGATTCGTCGAGCTTGTGTTCTTCATCCGTTTTCCCGTGCGATTGTTCATTTCGGTTTAGGCGCATAATTTCCAGTTCGGCATTGTCGTCGGGATAATCAATAACCACGTGCATCAGAAAACGGTCCATTTGGGCTTCGGGCAAGGGGTAGGTACCTTCCTGTTCCACCGGGTTTTGGGTGGCCAGCACCATAAACAGCGGTTCCATTTTGTAGGTTTTGCCAGCTACCGAAACCTGGCGTTCTTCCATCGCTTCGAGCAAGGCCGATTGTACCTTGGCGGGCGAGCGGTTAATTTCGTCGGCCAGAATAAGGTTGCTAAAAACCGGCCCTTTCTGAAAAATAAACTTTTCGCTGGATTCGGGTTGGTATATTTCGGTACCGGTAATGTCGGATGGCAATAAATCGGGCGTAAACTGGATCCGGCTTAAACCGCAATTCAATTCGCCAGCAAGCGTTTTTATAGCCCGGGTTTTTGCCAGTCCCGGAAGCCCTTCGAGCAACATATTGCCATTGGCCAACAATACCAAAATTAGTCGTTCAATTAATCTTTCCTGCCCTATAATGGACTTTTGCATTTGTGATTTCAAATGCTGAATAGCCTCATTCGTTTTCATAAAAATTCGGTTTTAAAGAGCTAAGACAGTATTTAAAAAAATGCCGTCCTAGCTCTTACTTCAAAAAGTTATTTACCCTCTGCACCTTTTGTAAACGACTCCATAATACCATCAAGGTTAAAAGAAGCCGGTCGCTGCCTAGGCGGATAATCCTTAAAAGTAGATATCATCTGAACGGCATAAGATTGCCCTCCGGGTACCAGGAACTGGCCGTGACGTTCCATCCACTCCCAGTAATTATTGGAGTTAAGCTGAGCTTTTTCGAATGGATCCATACGCAAATCAAAAATCAACGGAGCCCTCAGATTAACAAAAGGCTGCAACCATACGCGCATACCGTGGTCTGTTTGTTCTTTAAACACCAATTTCCAGCGGTCGTAGCGCATGGCAACCAGGTCACCATCATCGCTCCAATAAAAGAATTCGTGGCGAGGCCAGTTGGATTGTCCGTATTGGTTAACGCTAATTTTTTCATTTCCGGTAAGAAATGGAAGCATATTATAACCATCCAAATGCACTTTAAATGTTTTTCCATCAGCCTGATAACCTTTCAGCAAATCTTCCTTAATATTCGGGTTGCCGGCAGCAGCCATCAAGGTAGGAACCCAATCCATTCCGGTGGCAATTTCGTTTACCACGTTATCAGCCATAATTTTACCAGGCCAGCTAATAATGGCGGGTACACGGTAGCCACCTTCCCAGTTGGTGTTTTTCTCGCCACGGAACGGGGTAATACCGCCATCGGGCCACATGTTAAAGTGCGGACCATTATCGGTACTGTAAACTACAATGGTATTTTCATCAATTCCCAATTCTTTCAGCAAGTCCAACAATTGGCCAACATCGCTGTCGTGTTGCAGCATCCCGTCGGCATAAAAATTCAAACCCGACTTGCCTTTGTATTTATCGGCCACATGGGTAAAATAATGCATACGGGTAGAATTAAACCAGCAAAAGAAAGGTTTTCCTGCGCTGTTTTGGCGTTTGATGAAATCTTTGGCAGCATCCAAAAACTCCCGGTCAACTGTTTCCATACGCTTCATGGTCAACGGACCAGTATCTTCAATTTTACCATCGGCAGTACTTTTAATTACGCCACGAGGCCCGAATTTTTTACGAAATGCGGGGTCTTTCGGATAATCCGGGTTCTCCGGAGTTTCTTCGGCATTCAGGTGGTACAGGTTGCCGTAAAATTCATCAAATCCGTGGTTTGTAGGCAGAAATTCATCTTTATCGCCCAAATGGTTTTTACCAAATTGCCCCGAAGCGTAGCCTAGTGGTTTTAGCATTTCGGCTAGTGTGGGATCTTCGGGTTGAAGGCCCAAATCAGATCCGGGAAGCCCCACCTTGGTGAGCCCGGTACGTACCGACATTTGTCCGGTAATAAAAGTAGCGCGGCCAGCAGTACACGATTGTTCAGCATAATAATCGGTAAAGGTTGTTCCCGATTTTGCCAACCGGTCGATGTTGGGCGTTTTAAAGCCCATCATACCGTGGTTGTTGTAACTGAGGTTCCAATAGCCAATATCGTCGCCAAAAATGACCAAAATATTTGGCTTTTTACTGTTTTGTGCAAAAGCGAAGGCTCCCGACAAAACAAGGGTTAATAACAAAATGGTAAATTTTCTCATAATTCATTTTTACTAGGAGCCTGTCGGGCTTTTAATATTATCAGTTTTTCATACCTTTTGGGAGTGTAATCAGAATTCGCTATCTCCATTTTTGTGGCACTAATTCTATTTCCCGAGTATTATCCAACACTATGGCTCCTTATACTTGTCCTAATTTGATTTTTGCCAATTCAGTTTTAAAGTAAAACCACTTTGGGGCTTTTTCATGCCATTTGCATCTTGAAAAACCGTTTGAGGTTATAAGCAGCACAGACCAATGACC
>JBKEAN010000162.1:0-17138 GCA_047972415.1 Mangrovibacterium sp. | reverse complement strand
GGTCATTGGTCTGTGCTGCTTATAACCTCAAACGGTTTTTCAAGATGCAAATGGCATGAAAAAGCCCCAAAGTGGTTTTACTTTAAAACTGAATTGGCAAAAATCAAATTAGGACAAGTATAAGGAGCCATAGTGTTGGATAATACTCGGGAAATAGAATTAGTGCCACAAAAATGGAGATAGCGAATTCTGATTACACTCCCAAAAGGTATGAAAAACTGATAATATTAAAAGCCCGACAGGCTCCTAGTCCCATCTTCCGGGTTCAGCAGGTGAAGCCCACCTCCCCAGGTCCCAACCCAAATGAAGCCATCCTTTGCTTCGAAAAGCGAAAGTATCCGGTTATGAAATACAAAAGTTTTGAACTGACCCGTTTGCGGACTTAACTGGCTCAGCCCGAACGAAGTGCCAATCCATATTTGACCTTTCGTATCTTCCATCAGCGCGGTAATCTCGCGGTTTGCGACCGATGCCGAGTCGTGATAACCGGGTTGATAGCTTATACAGTTGTACCCGTCGTAACGGTTCAACCCATTCCAAGTACCCACCCAAATAAAACCGTTCCGATCCTGAATGACGGTATTGGCTCGACTGTTGCTGAACCCATCCTGCATTCCCAAATGCGAAAAATGAATTTCATTTTGCCCCGAAGCCAAAAATGAAATCAGCGAAAATAGCATCAGAACGTAAAGATGAGCTTTATTGCTTAAGCACATAAATTTCAATTTTTTGCCAACTGAAAAATACTTCAATTATTTGTTCCGACAAAAAACAAAAGAGCAATCTCTTCACCCGAAATTATATTCTTTTAAACTGAAGTAAGGTCTAAATGCTTAATTAATTGGGATTTTATGTGTATTCAACGGAAATAGTAGAAAATTTGCTTCGGGATTGACCGTCGAATTTGTAATACGATTTTTCAAATAAATCACAATTGTTTTAAATATCTGTCAGTATAAGTCGAATTTGTACAACTTGCCTACTCCTGAAATAGTAATCTTTGTTCCATGCTCTGTTCTTACAGGAGCAAGTACGATTTAACTAAACTTGTGAAGCGATGCAAACCTATTCAAACCGATTTTTTTTTCGGAAACGAAATCTTATACTCTGCGCTTCTGTACTGACGATGTGTACAGTTTTTTCTGAAAAAGCGATTGGCAGCAAAAACCTCGCCCTGACCAATATTAGGCAGCCGGTACCTCAACAAAAAGATGGCCTCACGCTGATTTGGAATGATGAATTTGACATTGATGGTAGGCCAAACCCAGCAAATTGGAACTATGAATACGGTTTTGTCCGCAACCAGGAACTGCAATGGTACCAAGCCGACAATGCCCATTGCGAAAACGGCTTGCTTATTATTGAAGGGCGCAAACAACAAGTACCAAATCCTAATTACAACCCGACAGCGAGCGATTGGCGGAATAACCGCCAAGCAGCCGAATATACTTCAGCATGTTTAATTACCCGGGGACTTCAGGAGTGGGCTACTGGCGGATATTACGAAGTGCGGGCACGAATTGATACCCGGAGCGGCTCCTGGCCTGCTATTTGGCTTTTGGGTACCGAGGGCGAATGGCCCGACAATGGAGAAATTGATATAATGGAATTTTACCAGGTAAACGACGTACCCTACATTTTGGCCAACGTCGCCTGGGGAACCTCTGAACGATACCACGCAGCTTGGGATGGCTCAAAGAAAAAGCTCGTGGATTTTACAAATCGTGATTCCCAATGGAGTTCTAAATTCCATGTATGGGCAATGAAATGGGACAATGATTTCATTCGTTTGTATATCGACGGTGAGTTGTTAAACGAAATTGATTTAACACAAACCGTGAACCACGACAAACGAAACCCGTTTGTTGGCCCTCAAAACTTTTATTTTCTTTTAAACTTGGCAATAGGCTCAAATGGTGGTCTGCCGGTTGACTCGGATCATCCATTTCGATATGAAGTTGATTACGTTCGTGTTTACCGCTAGGGCTATTCTGTGTGAAGTTTGCTTTAACGAGTGGCTTCACACAGATACAAACACTAAAAATTAACGATAAATAAATCATTCCTATCTATGAAAAAACGATGCACAAGGAGTAGCTTCCCAAAGGGGAGCAATGGAAAATCCTTGCTCCGCATGACTTTTTTAAGTCTATGGTTCATGGGGGCAAGTGCTATGTCGTCCTGGGCAGTTGGCGGGAAACCTGGTAGCAACAATGTCCAAGCGAACTCGGCCAAGTGGGAGGCGACAGAAACTGTTTATGCTCAAAACCAACAAAAACGAACAGTTCGCGGACAAGTTGTTGACCAAACAAAATCAGGTGTTCCCGGTGCTACAGTGAGCATAAAAGGCACTACTATCGGCGCAGTAACCGACATCGACGGCAATTACAACCTTCCGGCACCCGACAATGGCGGAACGTTGGTCGTTTCGTTTGTTGGCTACACGACACAGGAAATTGTAATCGGAACTCAAACCGTCATCAACGTGACTCTGGCCGAATCAACCATTGGCATTGAAGAAGTGGTTGCTGTTGCCTACGGAACCCAAAAGAAAGTGACCATCACCGGTGCAATTTCTTCGGTTACCGGCGACGACCTGCTGAAAACGCCAACCGGTTCGGTTGCTAACGCCTTGCAGGGTGCCGTTACTGGTTTATCGTCGGTACAGTATTCAGGCGAGCCGGGAGCCGATGCCGCTGATATTTATATTCGCGGTATGGCTACTTCAAACGGGACTAATCCGTTGGTACAGGTTGACGGGGTGGAACGTGAGTACAACTCCATCGACCCGAACGAAATTGAAAGTATCACCGTATTGAAAGATGCTTCGGCTACGGCTGTTTTCGGGGTACGCGGTGCTAACGGGGTTATCCTGATTACCACCAAACGCGGGGTTGAAGGTCAAGCTAAGATCAACTTTTCCACATCGGCGGGGGTACAGGTGCCGACCAAACTGCTTGAGTTTGCCAACAGCTACCAATACGCCAGCTTTTACAATGAAGCCCAAGCCAATGACGGCGTAGCGTCAGGCGCGTTGAAATTTCAGCCGGAGGTATTGGAGGCGTTTCGCACCCACTCTAACCCGATTCTTTACCCGGATATGGACTGGATGGATTACCTGCTGAAAGATGGAGCACTACAATCGCAACACAACGTGAGCATTTCGGGTGGGATCGAAAAAGTTCGTTATTTCGTATCAGTGGGTGCCTATACCCAGGAAGGTCTCTTTAAAACCTTCAACGTCGGGTATAACTTCAACTTCGATTATAAACGGTATAACTATCGGGCTAACCTCGATTTCGACCTGACTAAATCGACCCTGTTGTCAGTAAACCTTGGAGGAAATACATCAACCCGTACTACCCCGATTTCGAACGAAGATCAAAACCAATTATTCCGCCAATTGTATTGGGCAACACCTTTCGGTGGTGCCGGTATTATTGATGGAAAGCGTGTGGTAACGAATTCCGACTACGTTCCCAGTCCTGGTATCGACGGCTTATCGCCCTACTACGGTAAAGGTTACAACCGCCGGAATGTGAACGACCTGAATATAGATATTTCCTTGCGTCAAAAACTTGATATTATCACCGAAGGGCTGTCATTCAGACTGAAAGGCTCATACAATAGCAGCTACACCCAGTTAAAAGCGCGTGCCTCGTCCATCGCAACCTATACACCGGTTGAAACCAATGGAATGATCGAATATCGTAAGAGTGGCGACGATGGTGAACTAGGATATGCCGAAAGTTATTCGCAAGGACGCAATTGGTATGCCGAAACCAGCCTGAACTACGACCGTAAATTTGGTAACCACACTGTTGGTGCGCTGGCCCTTTATACCCAATCGAAAACCTATTACCCGGCAACGTACACCGATATTCCTTCGGGTTATGTAGGCTTGGTTGGCCGCGTTACCTACGATTACAAAACCCGCTACATGGCCGAATTTAATGTAGGGTACAACGGCTCCGAAAACTTTGCCCCAGGCAAACGTTACGGCTTCTTTCCAGCCGGTTCGCTGGGCTGGGTGGTTACCGAAGAAAACTTCATGGCCGATATGAAACACATTGTCAACTACATGAAACTGCGCGTTTCATACGGAGTGGTTGGAAATGATAAATATGGCAACAACCGCTTCCTGTATATTCCCGACTCGTATGTACTGGGCGGCGATGGTTACAACTTTGGCACCAATGTAGGTTCAAACCAACCAGGTGCTTACGAAGCAGCCAAATCAAACCCGATTGTTACCTGGGAGAAAGCCTATAAACAAAACTATGGGGTTGATTTTGCCTTTTTGCAGGATCGTTTGAAATTGTCAGTAGATGTGTTTAAAGAACACCGCGAAGACATTTTGTTGCAGTCCGAGTCGGTGCCGGGCATCGTTGGGATTACCCTGCCGGTTATCAACCTCGGAGTGATTGACAATAAAGGTTACGAGTTTTCGATGAAATGGAACGACAACATTGGTGAAAACTTCCGCTACTGGGCCAACGGAAACTTTTCGTATGCCCATAACAAATGGATTGAAAAGGGCGAAGTAAAACCCAACGAAGATTATATGCGCCAAACCGGCCGGCCACTCAATTCGAATATTATCCGCAAGTTCTGGGGATTTTATGACGACACAGCCAACGAACGCTACAAAGCTGAATATGGCATTGACATTGCCGAACATGCCGGTGGCTTGGAGCCAGGCGACGTGGTTTATGTGGACCTGAACAAGGACGGGATTATCGACTCGGACGACGTAGCTAAAGCCGGGTACACCGATGTTCCGGAATATATAGTGGGTCTACAGTTGGGCTTCGAATGGAAAAATTTCGACTTCAGCACCCAATGGACAGGTGCTTTCAATACCAGTCGTTTGTTGCAGGAAACCTTCCGCGAACCGCTTGGCGATACCAACAGTAAAGGCTTGTTGTTGTACCAGTACGAGCAACGCTGGACACCGGAAGCATCCGAAACAGCCAAGTTACCGCGTGCCACGCTGGCACATAAAACCAACAACTACCAAAGTTCCGACCTTTTCCTTGTTAATTCCAATTACGTTCGTTTAAAAAACGTTGAAATTGGCTATAAAATGGACTTTCACTTCCTGAAACGGGCTGGCGTGGATAACTGCAGGGTTTATGTAAACGGTTATAATTTACTGACATTCTCTCAGTTCAAGTTTGGCGACCCCGAGTCAAGAACAAGCTCTCGTCCGCAATACCCGCTTACCCGTGTTTTCAACCTTGGTTTGAAGGTTGGCTTTTAATTGAAACCCCATGAAGCTAATGAATATGAAAAAGATTAAAATAATTTGTTCTATCCTTCTGTTGGGAGCTGCTGCACTGACGTCCTGCGTGGACGAATTCGCGGTGGGCGATTCCTTTTTGGAAAAACAGCCGGGAGTTGACATTACCCAGGACACGATTTTTAATAATGCTGAATATGCCCGTCGTTTTTTATGGAACGACTATGCAAAATTGTATTACGGACTGCCAGTATATTGGAACAGCATTGACAATAAAATGAACATGGGCATGTTCGAAACTATGTCCGACTGTTGGCACAGCCACCTGAGCTGGGATGGTGTAAACCGTCATTATTACTCGGGGAGTTACAGCGCAGGAACCGAAAGTGGCGACGACGTGCGTTTTAGTTATACAAAAGAAGAAACATGGCAAGCTATCCGCCAAAGCTGGATTTTTATCGAGAACGTTGACCGCGTACCCGACATGACTGATGCAGAGAAAACAAGGTTGAAGGCTGAAGCCAAAGTCATCATCGCTTCACGCTATTTCGATATGTTCCGCCACTTCGGAGGGCTTCCGCTTCTGGATCATTCCATGGCAGTGAGCAACGACGCTTCGGCTTATCAGGTTGAACGCTCAACGGTTGAGGGCACGGTGAACTTTATGACCGGTTTGCTTGACGAAGCAGCGGCCGATTTGCCCTGGTCGCTTGATGCTGCCGACATCTCGAACTGGGACGGTCGATTTACCAGGGCAGCAGCGTTGGCTCTAAAATGTAAAGTGCTGCTGTTTGCAGCCAGCCCGCTGTTCAACGACAGCGAACCTTATTGCACCGAATCGCCGCAGGATGCGGTTACCAAAATGCAGGTGTGGTACGGCGCTTACAAACCCGAGTTGTGGACCGAATTGCTCACGGCTTGCGAAAGCTTCTTTTCCGAACTCAACTCTAAAGGCATTTACGGACTCGTTCAACCAACTGCACAAACAGCGAGTGCTTACCGCACGGCATTCCGTAATGCTTATTTTACCAGAGGAAGTGGTGCCGCCAATCCCGAGATGTTGATTTCGACCCGGGTGCGCTACACCTATGGCGGCAACTGGCAGTGGGACTATTACTTCCCTCAGTCGAACATGAACGGCGCTTTCACTCCAACCCAGGAATATATTGAAATGTTCCCGATGGCTGATGGTACGCCCTTCGACTGGGACGACGCCAACGATGTGGCCAACATGTTTACCCAGCGCGACCCGCGTTTGTTCGAAACCGTATTGGTTGATGGGGCCAGCTACCAGGGACGCTTGGCCGAACTGTGGGTTGGTGGCCGCGAAGCCCGTCAAAACCCAGAACTGGAAACCGGGCAATACGCAACGGGATATGCCAACTTCAAATTTATTCTGGACATGTCGGCCAACCTGAACCAACCTACCTTGTGGCCATATTTGCGCCTATCCGAAGTTTATTTGATTTATGCAGAAGCGCTGCTGAAAGCCGGACGTACAGGAGAGGCCATTGCCAAAGTAGATGAAGTACGCGCCCGCGTTGGCCTCGGCGGTCTGGGTACCAGCAATCCGGACAAAGACCTTACTGATGCTGATGTGGTGATGGACGAAATCCTTCGTGAACGGGCTTGCGAACTTGGTTTGGAAGATGTTCGCTTGTTCGATTTAATTCGGAACAAACGGGCCGATCTGTTTCAAACACAATTGCACGGCTTACGGATTTACCGGGTCGACGGGGTGATAGATTCCTGGTCGGACAAAGACCCTGCAACACGTGGGCCTCGTCCAACCGCTTTCACTTACAGCAAATTTGAACTGACAAATGCCAGACGGGCTTGGTGGACAAGCTTCAGCCCCAAATGGTATCTCGCCGCATTCCCTCCGGTTGAAGTAAACAAAGGCTATGGCCTGACACAAAACCCCGGGTGGTAAATAAGCTTGAAAAATCATTATTAAACAGAACAGTATGCTTATAAGATATAAGATGATAGTTTTAGCCCTCTTTGTACTTTTGGGTGCAAATACTTGGGCTCAAAACTTAAGCGTGTCGGGCCAGGTAACCGACCGTAAAGGGCATCCGGTCTCGGGAGCGTTGATTACTTCGGTAAGCGATCCGGCGCAGAAAGCCTACACCGATAAATCCGGTAAGTTTCAGCTTTTCGTCATTTCGGGCGATCAGCTTCGGGTGCTTACAGCCGACAACAGTTCGAAAACCGTTGCGGCCGATACCGATAAACCCATGACCATTCAACTGGACCTAGCTTCCGAGTCGGTTGATTTGGGATTCGGTATCCGTCAAACCGCTGCCGAGTCAACGGCGGCTATTTCTAAATCAACGGCTGCCGAGGTTAATTCCCGCTCTGCATTTAGCATCTCCAACTCACTGTTTGGAAATGCTTTAGGATTAACTTCGCTTCAAAATAGCGGTCCGGCCTGGGAGCAAGAGCCCTCGTTTTATATTCGGGGGCTGCAAACGCTTTCAAATAATGACATCCTTATTTTGGTTGACGGGTTGGAGCGCGATATCAAATACGTGGTTCCCGAAGAAGTTGAATCGGTGTCGGTACTGCGTGATGCTGCCGCTGTAGCTTTGTACGGCTACCGGGGTATCAACGGTGTATTGTCGATTAAAACCATTCGCGGGAAATACAAAACCAACGATGTGAATGTGAGCTTCGACCATGCTTTCAAAGCGCAAACCCGTTTGCCGAAAATGGTTAACGCCTATACTTACGCCAATGCGGTAAACGAAGCGTTAGCCAACGATGGCGATGCTGTCCGATATTCGCAAAACGAACTGAACGCTTTCCAAAGTGGCGAATACCCGAACATGTATGCCAATGTGGATTGGTTCAACGAAGTATTCCGCGATAATGGCTACTCAAATATTTACAACGTGAACTTCCGTGGTGGTGGCCAAAAAATGCGCTATTTCACCATGTTCAACCTGCAAGGAAACCAAGGTTTTTACAAGAATGCTGAGATGAACGACGGCTATTCTACCCAGGAAAAATTCTCGAAAGGGAACATCCGTACCAACCTGGATATTGACGTAACGCCAAACACCTTGGTACAAATTAACCTGATGGGAGTATTGAATGAGTTTTCGCGTCCCGGATTGAACTCGGACAACCTGTTTGGACGTTTATACAACACGCCGGCAGCTGCTTTCCCTATTCAAACCGCCGATGGTATTTGGGGAGGCAACGCTACCTGGGGCGGAAGTAACCCGGTTGCTCTGTCGCAAGCACGCGGCTATTCCAAAGGACACACCCGCGCACTGTATGCCGATGTAAAACTGACCCAGGATTTGAAATCGATTGTTGAAGGCCTGAGTGCCTCGGTTCGCTTGGGTTACGATAACGTGGCTGCCTACTGGGAAGGCCATAACAAAACTTTTGCCTATGCCAGCGATGCGGTAGTAGCTTGGGAAAACGGTGTTCCGATAGGAACAAGCCGTTACTCGGCTGGTGCCGATAGTGAGCTTGGCTTCTCAAACAGCCTCGACTGGCAAAACCGCCACATGAATTTTATTGCCAACGCCGACTATCAAACGGCTTGGGACAAAAGCAAGTTTTTTGGTTCGTTGATTTATTCGTTCGAAAACCTCAACCAAAATGGACAGCACTACACCTACTACCGGCAAAATGTATCTTTGTATGGACACTATGTGTACGATAGCCGTTTCATTGCCGATGTTGCGTTGGTATCTTCTGCTTCAAATAAATTGGCACCGGGTGCACGCTGGGGATTTTCGCCAACTATGTCGGCAGCCTGGGTTCTTTCAAACGAAGAGTTTTTTAAAGATGTCAGTCTGATTGATTTTCTGAAACTTCGTGCTTCATGGGGAATTATTAACACCGACCGGATTCCGGCCGAAGATTACTGGGAACAAAGTTTTGTTGACGGTGGTGGTTATAACCTGGGCGATAACTACACCTGGTTCGGCGGAACAGCCGAAGGCCGTTTGGCCAGTCTGAAATCGTCGCGAGAAAAAGCGATCAAATACAACCTCGGTGTTGACGCCGGTTTGTTGGGCGGACTGACTGCAACGATTGACGGGTTTTACGAACGCCGTAAGGACATTTGGGTGTCGGAAGGTGGTGCCAACTCGGCCGTGCTGGGTATTAGTTCACCATACGTAAATGCCGGTATTGTTGACAGCTGGGGCTTTGAAGCCGGTGCCAACTACTTTAAACAGTGGGGTGACCTGAAACTGGATGTGGGGGCGAAATTCACCCTGGCCAAAAACGAAATAAAAGAACAACTGGAAGAACCGCGCGCTTACGACTATCTGCGCTCAACCGGGAACTCAGTCTCCCAGATTTTTGGTCTTCAGGCAGTTGGGTTCTTCATCGATGAGGCCGATATCAACAACAGCCCTGCTCAGCAGTTCAGCGAAGTAAAAGCGGGCGATATTAAGTACAAAGACCAAAACGCCGACGGCATCATCAACGATTACGACGTTATTCCCATGGGCTACAACAGCACCGTTCCCGAAGTGTACTACTCATTCAATGTTGGAGTTGAATACAAAGGTTTTGGCCTGAGTGCCCTCTTCCAAGGAGCAGCAAACTACACTGCTGTGTTGAATACCAGCAGTATGTACTGGCCTTTGATTAATAACACCAACATTTCGCAAAACTATTTCGACAACCGCTGGACACCGGAAACCCCGTTTGCAAAATACCCGCGGTTGACTGCGCAAAGCAACGACAATAATTTCCGTACCAACTCGGTTTGGCTGGCCGATGCTTCGTTCCTGAAACTTCGCAACTGCGAGCTTTACTACAAGTTGCCGGCTTCGTTCCTGACCAAAATGAAAATGAAATCAGCCAAAATTTATGTTCGCGGAGTTGATTTGCTGAGTATTGACAATATCGACCTTTCTGACCCGGAATCGGTGGGCATTACAACCCCGATGACCCGCTCCGTTCATGTTGGTCTGGCTGTTGGATTTTAATTATTAAATAGTGACAATTATGAAACTAAGAAATATACTAGTTGCATTAAGCTGCCTGACTGTGTTTTACTCATGCAGCGAAGAAATGGACTACAACGAGTTTGTCAGTTACGATGAAGAGCAGATTTTTTCGAACTTCGACCGTACCCGCGCTTTTGTAACCAACGTGTACAGCTACCTCGACTATGATTTTGGAACCTACGGTGGCGGGATGCTTGCAGCAGCCAGCGACGAGGCCGACTATGTGTGGAAATCGTCGAATATTCACGACTTTTACAACGGCTCGTGGAGTCCGAGCAACCCCAAAGCTGACATCTGGAACAACAGTTATGCCGGTATCCGGGCTGCCAACTTTTACCTGGTTGCTTCGCAGGGACGCACCTTCAGCGACTTCAAATTCAACCTCGATTATAACGAGCAAATGGAACGCTATAACCGCTACCAATACGAGGTTCGTTTCCTGCGGGCCTATTTCTACTTCAACCTGGTTCGCCAATATGGTGCAGTTCCCTTGGTTACCGAAGTATTAACGGCCGATGAAGCCAATGCTGTTAGCCGAAATTCGGCCAGCGACGTGTTCGATTTTATTATTTCGGAGTGCGATGAGATTGTAAACGAGCTACCGGCATTATACAACACCTCGTACAACGAAACCGGACGGGCAGGACGCCTAGCTGTACTGGCGCTGAAAGCACGTACCTTACTGTACCGGGCCAGCCCGCTGTTTAGCACCAGCAATAATAACGAATACTGGAAAGAAGCTGCCGTAGCCAGTAAAACGGTGATCGATAGTTGTGCGTATTACGGAAAAACAATGGGAACTTACACAGCCCTATGGGGAACCGATAACTACAATGCTTCTGAAGTCATTTTTGCCCGCCGTATCGGTGATTTGAACTATCTCGAAGCAAATAACTTCCCGGTTGGGGTTGAAGGTGGAAACTCGGGCAATTGCCCGACCCAAACTTTGGTTGATGCCTACGAGATGAAAGCAACCGGCAAGTTGTGGAACGAAGACGGCAGTGGTTACAATGCTGACAAACCTTACGACGGCCGCGACCCTCGCTTTGCCATGACCATTGCCAAAAACGGCGATACAGGCTGGCCAGCCTATAACACCAATGCCTTGCAAACTTATGTTGGCGGCCTCAACGGAGTACCGTTGTCAGGAGCAACAACAACCGGCTACTACCTGAAAAAGTACCTCGATTCCTCGGTTGACCTGCGTCCCAACACCAGCAACAGCAAACGCCACTCGTGGATAACCTACCGCTTGGGCGAATTCTACCTGAACTATGCCGAAGCCGCGTTCAACTATCTGGGCTCGGCTGATGCGACCGATGGTGAACTGACCATGACTCCGGTTGCAGCGGTCAATGTTGTGCGCCAGCGGACAGGCGTTGCCATGCCCGCCCTGGTAGCCGGTTTGAGCGCCGATGAGTTTGAAGCCAAATACAAAAACGAGCGTATGGTTGAACTAGCCTTTGAAGGTCACCGCTTCTGGGATGTTCGCCGCTGGAAAGACGGTAGCTTGTTTGCACAGATAAGCTGCATGAAAATTGAAAAAAATAGCGACAACAGCTTTATTTACACACGCTTTGCAAAAGAACGGAGTTGGGACGATAAAATGTACCTGTTTCCGATACCCGACAGCGAAAGACGTAAAAACCCAAATTTGACTCAAAACACCGGGTGGAATTAATAATTTTTAAATAGAAGTTATGAACCTGTTGAAAACATATTTAACTATAGCTATCGCGGCACTGGCACTTGCCAGTTGCGACGACAACCTTGAAACAATGTCCGACACTGGCGGTTTGACTAGCAATCCTTCCCCGGTTAGTTCTATCTCGGCCGAAGCTCTTCCTGGCCAAATTGTCCTGCACTGGACTGTTCCAGCCGATTCGAACTATTACCTGTTGAAAGTGAAATACTACGACCACCTGAGCGGGAAAGAGGTATTTCGGGTTGCTTCGGTTTACCAGGACTCGTTGTTGATTGACAACACCCGTCAGAAATTCGGCGACTACGATTTCACGTTCCAAACCTTTAACGCGGCCAACGTTGGTGGCGAAGTTCAGCAATTTAGTGCCGTTTCGGGACCGGCAACCATTACCGAAACCATTACCACTTCGACGATTGCATTGACTGCAAGCCAATTGAGCACCAATAACCAGGAGCCCTCGGAAGGACCAATTGCCAATTTGATCGACGGGAATAATGGCAGCTTTTTCCACACCCGCTGGAGCTCGCCGCAAATCCCCATGCCCCAGTATATTCAAATTAACCTGAACCAACCGATAGACGATTTTCAGTTTTGGCTGAAAAACAGGAGCGGATCCCAACAGGCGCCAAAAATTGTTGAAATTCAAATCAGTAATGACGGTGCCACTTGGGAAACCATCGAAACAATCAGTTCCGGCCTGCCTTCTGCCGGCGGGGCCGAATATACCTCTGCAATTTTCAGACCGGGCCATTCGTTTACCTATTTTCGCTATAACTGTCTGGAAACCTACGACAAGAGGAATTATTTCAACCTGGCCGAGTTTCGCTTGTACGATGTAGATATACAGGTCTACAATCCTGAATTATAGATTGATTTATCAAGTTTGATTCGGAATGGGAGAAGACCTTTTGGCCATTCTCCCATTCTTTTTTCCGATAAAGCTGACGTTTGAAAGAACGCTGCCGATTTGAACGCAATTTTTTTGCTTGCTTAAATCGTAGTGATTGACCTGAAAGGAAAACAGAAATAAATAATGTTCCGCAATTAATTCGAATTAACATGAAGAAACTTACATTTTTGCTTGGCTTGCTAAGCATGACTGCTTGGGGAGCTTCGGGGCAGGACTACTGGCAAAACCCGAAAGTGAACGAACTAAATCGCTTGCCAATACATAGCGCATTTTTTGCATACGAATCGGAGGCAAAGGCTGAAACCGGCACCAAAGAAAGTTCGGCCAATTTTATGAGCCTGAACGGTACATGGAAGTTTAACTGGGTGCACCATGCCTGGCAACGCCCTACCGATTTTTACCAGCTTGGGTTGAACGACAAAGGTTGGGCCGATATGTCCGTTCCCGGAATGTGGGAACTCAACGGCTACGGTGATCCTCAGTATGTGAATATGGGCTATGGATGGCGCCATCAATACAAAAATAATCCACCTGTCGTACCCGAAGAAAACAATCACGTGGGTTCTTACCGCAGGGAAATTGAGCTGCCGGCTGATTGGAACGGCAAGCAAATTTTTGCTCACTTTGGCTCGGTTACCTCCAACATCAGCCTGTATGTCAATGGCAAATTTGTAGGCTACAGCGAGGACAGCAAACTGGAGGCCGAATTCGAGTTGACCAAATTTTTGAAACCAGGCAAAAACCTGATAGCTTTCCAATGCTTCCGCTGGTGTGACGGCAGCTACCTCGAAGACCAAGATTTCTGGCGCTTTTCGGGCGTTGGCCGCGACTGCTACCTGTATGCCCGCGCCAAAACCCATGTACAAAACATTCAGGTAACGCCCGACCTGGTGAATGATTACAAGGACGGAAAATTGAATGTCAAATTAAGCCTGACTGCAAAAGCGACTGTTGAACTGAAACTGGAAGATAAAAACGGTGTCACGGTGGCCGAAAAGCAATTGGCCGGTTCGGCTGCTCTGAGTACTGTATTTGAAGTGCCCAATCCCGAAAAATGGACTGCCGAAACGCCAAACCTGTACCAGCTGACAGCCACCGTGAAAAACGGGGGACAGGTGCTGGAGGTGATTCCTGTTGCAGTTGGTTTTCGCAAAGTTGAAATGAAAAATAGCCAGCTTTGTGTCAATGGTCAACCCATTCTGATTAAAGGGGTAAACCGCCACGAACTCGACCCGGATGGTGGCTATGTAATTTCTCCCGAACGTATGGAACAGGACATCCGCATGATGAAGCAATTCAATGTGAATGCGGTACGGACTTGTCACTACCCCGATAACTCGCTGTGGTACGAACTATGCGATAAATATGGGATTTACGTGGTTGCCGAAGCCAATATCGAATCGCACGGGATGGGGTATGGCGCCAAAACCCTGGCCAAAAATCCATTGTTTGATGTGGCCCACCTGGAACGTAACGAACGCAATGTGTTGCGTAACTTCAACCATCCGTCGGTCATCGTTTGGTCAATGGGGAATGAAGCCGGTTTTGGTCCCAATTTCGAGGCCGTTTACTCGTGGATAAAAGCTTACGATACTTCGCGCCCGGTGCAATACGAACAGGCCGGACAAAATGACTATACCGACATTTTCTGCCCCATGTACTATGGCTACGAAGGCAGCGAAAAATACGGACAGTCGGAAAAAAAGAAACCGCTCATTCAGTGCGAGTATGCCCATGGCATGGGAAACTCGCAGGGCGGGTTTAAAGAATACTGGGATTTAATCCGAAAGTATCCGCTATACCAAGGTGGTTTTATCTGGGACTTTGTCGACCAGTCGATTCACTGGAAAAACAAAGATGGACAGCTGATTTATGCTTATGGTGGCGACTTCAACCCTTATGATGCGACCGATAATAATTTTCTCGATAATGGGCTTATCAGTCCCGACCGCAAACCAAACCCACATTATTACGAGGTGGGTTACTATTACCAGTCGATTTGGACCAGCCCGGTTGACTTGAAAAACGGCCTTATTGAAGTTTATAACGAATACTTCTTCCGCGACTTGTCCAATTTCGCCCTCGAATGGGAATTGCTTGCCGACGGAAAGATATTGAAAACCGGCACCGTAAACAAACTGGACGTAAATGCACAGCAACGGGTGAAAATCGATTTAGAACTGAATGTTCCGGAAAACCTATCAGCCCGCGAGGTATTTGTAAACCTGGCCTATAAACTGAAAACAGCCGAACAATCGCTGCCGGCTGGATGTACCCTGAGCCGCCAGCAACTAAGCCTGAAGGACTGGCAATTTGAACCACTCACCTTGACAAACAAAAAGCTGATAAACCAAGCGGTAAAGACCCCTGTAATTATTGAAAACGACGTGAATTACCTGTTGGTGAAGGGCGAAAGCTTTCAGCTAGATTTTGACCGTCATTCCGGGTTTCTGTGTCGTTTCAAATTGAATGGAAAAGAACTGTTGCAGGAAGGCTCGGCGTTGAAACCAAACTTTTGGCGTGCTCCGACCGATAATGATTTTGGAGCCAACCTGCAACGCAAGTACAGCGTGTGGCGAAACCCGCGCCTGAAACTGACAGCTTTGAATACCCGGCCAACTGCTGACGGGCTGGCCGAAGTAAATGCAGAATACGATTTGCCCGAAGTGGGTGGAAAACTGCAACTCACCTACCAGGTGAATAATGAAGGAGCGGTGCACGTGAGCCAGAAATTGCTGGCCGGATCTGCCGATAAGGTCGCCGACTTATTCCGTTTTGGGATGAAATTGGAAATGCCCGCCGACTACCAGCAAATCATGTATTATGGCCGTGGCCCCGGCGAAAACTACAGCGACCGTAAAGATTCGGAGTTCATTGGTTTGTACCGCCAAACGGTTGATGAGCAGGTACACGCGTATATTCGTCCGCAGGAAACCGGAACCAAATCCGATATTCGCTGGTGGTCGCAACTGGCACCCGGCGGAAAAGGACTGAGCTTTTATTCCGATGATGTTTTCTCGGCATCGGCCCTGAACTATTCCGTTGAGTCGCTGGATGATGGCTTTGAGAAAGACCAACGCCATTTCCCCGAAGTACAGAAAAGTGACTTTGTGACCATTTGCATCGACAAAAAACAAATGGGACTTGGCTGTGTCAATAGTTGGGGAGCGCTCCCTCGCGCCGAATACCTGCTACCCTATCAGGATTATGAGTTTAACTTTATCCTCATGCCGACCAATCATCAATTCTGATTGTAAGGGATGTAGGAAAGAATACATCACAGAACGATTGCAACTGGCCCTGTGGTGTATTCTTTTCAGTTTTTAGGCCTGTAAAAAACAAACGGGTAGTTATCCGTAAAAAACGTTCTTTTCTTTTGTGTCCGCACAGGCAATTGCTGTCAGTCCAATTTTAAGAGGTCAAAAGCACGAACCATTTCCTCTATTTGGGCTCAGGTTCATAACAAAATCAAGAGCAAACGAGCTCTCCCAAAACCCTTAATTCTTCTATCAAATGGTTAGAGTCTTGTCCCGTTTATATTGCCTTTTAATTCATCACCCATCAAACGAATACAGTCCAACGCTTCTTCTACTCCTTTAGTTCGAAATTGAGATCCATCAAATGCTAATTTTTCGAGGAAGACCGAACTAATGAATTTTCGTTTCTGGCCAGTATTGCTATTCTGGCATAAGGTGCATTAAATTTCATCGATGTAAAATATTTCAATTGAAAGATTATAGTTCGTCAGGCCTTTATAACAATGAAGCCATGAACTTAGACACAAAATAATTCACATATTAATCGCTAAAACACTTTTGCCAAGTCCACAGATTCGATAGCGAATGATCGGGTTAAACTACTGTCTCTTGTTATGATTACAAATTCGTTAAATCAATCGAACAAATTGGAAAATCTCGTATCTTTAGAAGCAAAAGTCGCTCTTTGTTAAATTAGGCAAAAAGAAGAAACACACAGAAGTTCGCTCGTTTCTATATCGTTACCTATCTGTAGAAAACAACTTGCAACTTGCTTGTTTTCAAGCACAAAAAGAAAATTATCACGGGTCAAGCGGAAAAGTTGGGGAGGTTGATTTTTTAGGCATAAATATTGGCTAAGCGAAACAGGAAAAATGTTACACTTCTGACTCCACGAAAAGCAGCCCGAAACGCTTTAATCTTAGCGTTGAAAGATTCCGCTGAAGCATTTGTACTGCGGTTAACGAAGTAGTTGAGGATGTTTTGATAGTGTGCCTGGATTGAGTTTGAAACCGTGCCAAATGACCTAAACCCGGATTTC
>JBKEAN010000161.1:0-3890 GCA_047972415.1 Mangrovibacterium sp. | reverse complement strand
TTTCTCGTCGTACGACTGGCGCAGTTCAACCAGGCGGTTCTCCAGGTAATCGGTGTACATGCGCAATTCCTTTACGAACAAATTTGGGCGGTTTACGCCGTGTAGCAGGTTTATGCGGCCGTAAATGTGGTCAACCATTTCTTTCAGGCTGGCAATTTTGTTGAAATACGCCAGGTTTGGCCCCGGGCAAATGCTTACCCCTGTGCGCGGGCTGTCGGGCGTAATTTCGTTGGCCAGGTAGGTCGAGTTGCTCAAGCCTTCGCACAAACATTCTTTTTCTGTCAGTTTCGAAATGGTCAGTTGTTTGTTTTCGAGGCTCAATTCCGAGCTTTCAATTTCGGACAGCTTTTGCGTTTGGTAACGGCGCGATGCGGTGCAAATTGGTTGCTCGGTGTACTCGGTGTTAAACACCAGGTAGCGTTTGGTACACGGAAAGCCAAATTTGTCTTCCTTGTGAATGTGTTCAATTGCTTTTTGCTGGCTGGTGTGGCGTACATTATTAAACGGAACGCCCAGCGGCGAGGCATCGCTCAGGTAAAAATCGTCTTCGCCGGCGTTGCGCAGCAGTTCCAGGCTGTATTTGTCAATGTGGCAAGCTTCGGGGACCAGCATAAAGGGGCTTCCCCAACCAATGCTGTCTAACCCGTACTCGTTCATTAAAAATTCGTGTTCTTCGTTGGTACCTACACCGCCTTGCGCGGTAATTTTCATTTCGGGGATGTTTTCCAGGCGGTTTTTCCCTTTCTCTTCCAATCCTTTTTGAAGCACTTCAAAAACGGACGCTTCCAGCTCTTTCCGTTTTGCGCCGAACTCTTCCAGAATGGGCCCAATCAGGTATCCCTGTGTAGCAAAGGCGTGCCCGCCACAATTCAGCCCCGATTCAATCCGGTACTCCGAAATCCAGATTCCTTTTTTAGCCAAAAACCGGCCTTGTACCAATGCCGAGCGGTAATCGCTTACTTTCAGGGTAATTTTCTTGCGGAACGCGCCATTGGCATCCGGGTAAAAGTCGTCGAAGTTTTCGATGTAGCTGTACAGTCGCGGATTCATTCCGGCCGACAAAACCAACGACGAACACAAGGTGCTGTTGGCAAAACCGCGCAGTGCAGCATGTGCATCGTTAAACTCGCCGGGCAATGCTTCGCCGTTTTTGTAATTCACTTTGTCCAGCTTGGTCATAATGTTTACATCAATGGTGCCTTTGTTCAGGTTTTTGCGCAACCAGGCTTTCACATCGGGCAGGCTGGTGTTTTCAACCATCTGCGTAAATTTCTCTTTAATGCTTTTGGTGTCGGGCAGTAGGTCGAAGTATTTTTCCAGCTCGCTGCTTTTCTGGTGAAAGTTGTTCACCATTTCGTCGTACTTTTCGGTTACCAGCTTGTCCACCAGGTTCAGGTAAGCTGTAATCCGTTTGGCCCTGAAATCTTCAACCTTTGTTGAGATTTCTTTAAATGGTAAATCGAATTTTTTACTGTAAAATTCCCGCATCTTTTCGATCAGGAAGTCGTCGACGATGGAAACCACCGAGGAAATGCCCAAGTGGGCCACCTTGACGGGGGTATCGACGGTATATCCCAGCCCCATGACCGGGATATGAAAACTGTGGTTTTTTAAATTCATTTGTTTCTTTGTTTAGAACCAAGCCGTTAACTTCGGTAGGGTGCCGGCTTTGTTCTTCAATTCCATATCAACTTAAATTGGCCCTAAAGTTACCGTTTTTTAGTCGCCAGCCTAGGGAAACGGATCGAAATCGTTGGTATTTATAACTTGATTGGTGGGGGTCTTTTGAAAAAGCAGGATTTTGCGGTTTATTTTGATTACAATTTTTCGCGAATAGCTAACCCGGTGAATGATTTTTGGTTTTTTGCCAACGCTTCGGGCGTTCCTTCAAATACTACTTGGCCGCCGTTCTTGCCACCTTCCGGTCCCAGGTCAATGACCCAGTCGGCCGATTTTATCACGTCGAGGTTGTGCTCGATAATGATGATGCTGTGGCCGCGGGCAATGAGCGCATTCAACGACACGAGCAAAATGCTGATGTCGTGAAAATGTAAGCCAGTTGTTGGTTCGTCAAAGATAAACAAGGTAGGGCTGTCCTTTTCTTTGGCCAGGAAAGCGGCCAGTTTTACGCGTTGGCTTTCACCGCCCGACAGGGTGGAAGAGCTTTGTCCCAGTTTTACGTAGCCGAGGCCAACGTCGTGTAAAGGTTGAAGTTTCTGGGCAATTTTTTTCTCGGTGTTTGTTTTTCCGGCAGCAAAAAAGGCGATGGCATCGGTTACTGTCATTTCCAGCACATCGTAGATGGTTTTACCCCGGTATTCAACCTCCAGTATTTCATCTTTAAAACGTTTGCCATTGCAGCTTTCGCAGAGCAAGTGCACATCGGCCATAAACTGCATTTCCACATTAATTTCACCCTCGCCCTGGCACTCTTCGCAACGTCCGCCATCAACATTAAACGAGAAATGGGCGGGTTTGAAGCCTTGGTGCTTCGAAGCAGGTAGTTCGGAATACAGTTTTCGGATTTCGTCGTAAGCTTTCAGGTAAGTTACCGGGTTCGAGCGGGAGGATTTCCCGATTGGGTTTTGATCGACAAACTCGACCGCGGTCAATCGTTTAAAATCGCCTTTTACGGCATCGTGTTGCCCGGTTTTGTCGGTATAAGTGCCAAACATTTTGGCAACTCCGGGGTATAATATTTTGCTCACCAGGGTCGATTTTCCCGAACCGCTCACCCCCGTTACGGCGGTTATCGTGTTCAAGGGGAACTTTACGGTGACGTTTTGCAGGTTGTTTTCGCGAGCACCGATTACTTCAATAAAGTCGGTCCATTTGCGGCGGCTTTTTGGTGTCTCAATCGCTTTTCGCCCGGTGAGGTAATCGGCCGTCAGGCTGTTTTCGGCTTTTAGCAGCGCAGCGTGGTCTCCCTGAAAAACAAGTTCGCCGCCGTGGGTTCCGGCTTTCGGGCCAATATCAATAATTTGGTCGGATGCCCGGATAATTTCCTCATCGTGTTCAACCACCAACACGGTATTACCAATTTTTTGCAATTTGCGCAGTACATTTATCAGGCGTTCGGTGTCCTTGGGGTGAAGGCCGATGCTGGGCTCGTCCAAGATATAGAGCGAGCCAACCAAGCTTGAACCCAATGATGTGGCCAGGTTTATGCGTTGCGACTCGCCTCCCGAGAGTGTTGACGACAGGCGGTTTAATGTGAGGTAGCCCAGGCCAACATCGCATAAAAAGTCGAGCCGGCTGGTAATTTCAATTAAAATTCGTTTGGCAATTTGCTGTTCGTGTACGCTAAGTTGCAGGGTGCGGAAGAATTCGCGCAGCTCGTTTACCGGCATCAGCACCAAATCCTGAATAGCTGTGTCGTTAACTTTTACGTATCCGGCCGATTTTTTCAGCCGGGTTCCGCGGCAATCCGGGCAAGTGGTTTTTCCACGGTAGCGGGCAAGCATTACCCGGTATTGTATTTTGTAGCTGTTGCTTTCGAGCAGTTTAAAAAATGTGTTTATTCCTTCAAAATACGTATTGCCGGTCCATAGCAACTCTTTTTGTTCGGCGGTAAGTTCGTAATAAGGTTTATGAATCGGAAAACCAAACTTCGAGGCCGATTGGATTAATTCGTCCTTGAATGTTTTCATGGTTTCGCCTTTCCAACAGGCAACAGCATCCTGGTAAACCGATAATGCTTTGTTGGGAACCACCAAATCCTCGTCAATCCCGATAACTTTTCCGTATCCTTCGCAGGCCGGACAGGCACCAACCGGGTTGTTAAAACTGAACATGTGTTCCGAAGGCTCGTCAAACTCCATCCCATCGGCTTCGAACAGGTTCGAAAAATGACTCTCGTTCAGGCCGTTTTCGGTGTACACTTTTACGAT
>JBKEAN010000160.1:0-17024 GCA_047972415.1 Mangrovibacterium sp. | reverse complement strand
TTCTGTGATTCGTCGTGCAAAGTGCCATAAAAATTATCGGCAAACAGCTCGGCAATGGTTTCGCGAATATCGTTCAACACCCGCTCCGAAGTCTCCGCATCGCCTACCGGAACACCTGCCATCACCGGCAGATAAGGCATTAAATCATAGCCGCGGCGTTTCAAAAACTCTGCAGCAAACACCGGCGACCAGTTCTGGCTGCCACATTCCCAACTGTCCACATGGAAGCGGGTAATGGTTTTCCAAGCCAAGTCCTCACCCACCTGGCGAAACACTTCGCCAAACCATTGGTCGAACTGAAAGCGAACCACCTCGGGATTGAACTTATCGCACTCCAAACCTTTACCGCCACCTCCAATGTAATTTTCGTGGCCGGTGCTGGTGTGTCCCATGCGCAAAATCACCCAAGTACCGGGAGGCGCCTGCCAATCCAGCTTTCCATCAACCGCTACATATTGGCTTATATTCTGAAGTTTCGTCGGGTCAATACATGCTGTTGCCGGCAAAGCTTTCTGGTCCGACCAATCGGCTATCCGCCATGTTGAAGCATTTTTACCTTCCAACTGGTTTATTTTCGCCTCCGATGACAAGCAGATTCCTTTGATCCGAAGTGCCGGCGACCACTTGGCATCGTCCAAATCTTCGGCTCCCGGTTCCGAACCAGCCGGGTCATAAACGAAACGAAAATAGCGTGCAGTTGCCGGCTTAATCAGTTGCGTGTTGGGCTGATCCAAATCGAGCCAACCAGCGCGCGGTGGCACCAATCGTGCATGCACGGCGAAGTTCACGCCGTCGTTGCTGGTTTCAACAATCAATCGATTCGACTGATAATTGTTCCAGCCAGTCGTAATTTGAATAGAGCGACAGGTAAAGGGCACATCAAAAGCATACTGTATCCAGCCGGGATCTTTGGTCGAAAACTGTTTTTGGTTTCCTTTTTCAGCCAAATACTGCAAATCTTCATTTGGAAAGCTCGAAGTCACTTTGGGCGGCTTCAGCCACGAGTTTTGGCCGGCACCATCGGGTGCAGGATAGGCAAAGGTCGCAATGTCGGCATAATAGTTTTTCACCATTTCGGCTTGTGGCAATTTGAGTTGAATGCGTTGATTGCCTTCGACCAGCGTATCGGCCCAAACTACTTTTTGCATCGACATTTCGGGTGTAATCCACGGGCCACCGGCACAGGTAAATCCGTCGCAGGAGTTAAACCCGATTTCCAAATCCAACCGGTTGGCTTCACTCACCGCATGTTTCACCAAGGCCCACCACTCGGGGCTCATAGTCGCCACCGCATCGGGGTATAAAGCCGGAACCGTATCGCGTATAGCAAAAATGTAGGCACCTTGGATTCCGACCTGCTTCATTGCTTCCAAATCGGCTGTAATGCCTTCGCTGCTCACGGCACCATGCATCCAATACCAGAACACCCAGGGTTTGGCATCCTTTTCGGTTGGAACTAACGTTTTAAATGAAGGCTCCGGCCGATGATTGCACGAGCTAAGGATGACCAGCAACAGGCCAGCCAGTATTAGACGCGTTCTATTTTGTCGCTTTGGTTTCATTATTTTTGGTTTGAAAAGCTTCAAGAATTTAGACTCAAGCTTCAAGTAGATGAGAGAACAGCACTTGTAGCTTGAAGCTTGAGACTTGACGCTCAACTAAAATTTCAGCTTATCAACTTCCACACTCACATCTTTCTTCCCTGCATTCATGGGCAATACATAGAATGCATATCGGTAATCACCCGATTTGATTTGGTATTGCGGTTCGGGCTGAGCCACATCCGACCAGGTATCGTTTCCGCCAACCCCCATTTGTTTCAGGTCGATATTTAAAGTCAGGAAGCCAGATTCCGTCAATTCGTTGGTATGCTTGGCTGCGTTGATGTTCGCTTCCGTCCAGGGCCAGGCGCTCATGCTCAACAGGCTGTCGGCAACAAACAGCAAGCCTTTGGTCTTCGTCGCGTTCGATAAATACATCCAGCGGACATCAGTCCGGTTCCCGTTTTCCTGCGGCATCACGTAGGGTTCGATGAATTTTTCAAGCGGCAAACTGTAAATACCTGCTTCGAAGCCGTGGTTCCGATCGATGTAATTTTCGAGCGGCCCTTTTCCATACCAACTGATTTGCCGGTAGGCATCGGCAATACCGCATTGCATACCCACTTTGGGTAGATTTGGTAAGGCTGGAGAGGCCTTCAGTTCAAACTCAATCTTTAAGGCGCCGTCGCCGCGCAGGGTATAAACCACCGTACAGCTAGCCCTGTCGGGTACCAGTTCGTAGGCACTGCGAATTTGCACCAAACCATTCGCTCCATTGTTGGTTGACACACCCGTCAGCTTTGGTTGCGCATCGTACCAAACTTTCAGTTTCTTTTGCGGTTTCCAGCCACGCTCGTCGTTATCGGTGAGCGGGCGGGTAAAGTGGGGCAATAAAGGAGCCAGCAACTGTTCCTCGCCGTTCCACTGATAGCTACTCAGTGCTCCGTTTGCCTTGTCAATTTTAAGTGTGAAGTTTTTCCCATTCAGCATATAAAACTCGCCAGTGTCATCCAGTTGCGCAGCACTTAGCTTAACCAACGCGCGTTCGGTATTTAAGCCGGTTAACGCAAACTGGTCGTGCGCCACTTCAAAACCAGCCTCCGCCCAGTTCGTTTTTTCCTTTAGCTTGAATGAAATTGAAGCCAAATATTCTGCTCCCGCCTTCATTTTCGGCAGGTATGACTTCAAACTAAGCAATGTATCTTTTCCGGCTTTGAGCGAAATAAGCGGCAAGGTCACGGTTTTAGCCAGCTTTCCGTTTTCGAGAAAAGTCAGAACAGGCACATAGCCATTCAAATTCAACACCGAGTGCCGGTTGGTCACTTTCAATCGGAGTTCCTCTTCATCAAGTAATTCGGAGCTTATGGGTTGAAATACCCATTTACACTCATACATGGCGGCTTTGGGTCGGCGGTCAGAAGCTACAATACCATTGATACAAAAATTGTTATCGTTCAGCGTGTCGCCAAAGTCACCGCCATAGCCATAAAATTTGCTGCCATTTTCATCTGTTTTCAGCAAGCCTTGATCTTTGTAATCCCAAATGCAGCCGCCAATCATGCGCGGCAGCGAACGAATCTGATCCCACCATTCTTTGATGTTTCCGGTGGAGTTGCCCATGGAGTGCGAATACTCGCACCAGAAAATCGGGCGACGGTCGCCGTTGTCCTGCCCCAACAACAAGGGAGCCGTGTAAAGTGCCGGGTACATGCGGCTGACCATGTTGATGTACGACTCGTCAAGCGGGGTTTGAATGCGGTGCGAATGGTCCCTTGGATAATCGGGCGAACCCGGCGGAATGTAGCCTTTCACCTTTTGGTCGCCCATAGCAGGCTCGTAATGTACAGGCCGGGTCACATCAAAATCGTGGCAATAAGCCGCCATGATCGCTGTTGCCGGCCCGCGACCCGCTTCGTTACCCAAACTCCAGATAATCACCGAGGGGTGGTTTTTGTCGCGCTCAACCATGCGCACCACGCGCTGCAAATGCGCATCGAGCCATTGGGGGTCATTCGCCAGTTTTCCGCCCAGGCCGTGGGTTTCGAAATTGGCCTCATCAATCACCAAAATACCGTAACGGTCGCACAAATCGTAAAAATAAGGATCGTTGGGGTAGTGCGAGGTGCGGATGCAGTTGAAGTTGAACTGCTTGATTTGCTGCACATCCTTCAAAATATCTTCGCGCGCGAGTGCTTTGCCTTTTACCGGGTCGTGGTCGTGGCGGTTCACGCCGTACAAATAGGTTAGTTTGCCGTTTATCAGCAACTTCGACGTCACCGGATCAAACTCGACCCGGCGGAAACCAACTTTGCACGATTTCGCTTCAGTAACCGCACCGGCACTGTCTTTCAGAACCAATACCAACGTATATAAATTAGGCTGTTCGTCGCTCCATTTGAGCGGATTTATCAGTCTGGTTTCCAGTAAGCCAAATTTCACGTTGTCCAGGCGAGGCCAGGTTTCGTTCAATATATCGAGCGCGGCCATTTTCAGCGGTTCCTTCAAAATAGCCTGGTTTTGAGCATCGTACAGCATGGCTTCAAACTGGTATCCGCGCACGGTGTCGCCGGTCATGTTCTCGAGGCGGGGACGAAGGCTGAAGGTTGCATCGCGGTAATCATCGTCCAGCTTGGTTTGATAAAAGAAATCGGCAATACGCAGTTTCGGTTCGGCCATCAGAAAGACCTCGCGGTGGATACCGCTCATTCGCCAGTGATCCTGGTCTTCCAGGTAAGCGCCGTCGCTCCAGCGAATGACTTGCACCGAAACAATATTCTCTTCTTCCTGTAAGAACGGAGTCACATTGAATTCGGATGGCAGGCAACTGTCTTCGCCGTAACCCAGGAACTGGCCATTCACCCATACTTTAAATCCCGAACTAACGCCGCCAAAATGAAGCGTAATGTTCATATTCCGCCACGAAGCGGGTAGCGTAAAACTACGCTGGTACGAGCCAACCGGATTGTAGTCGCGCGGTACATACGGCGGATTGACCGGCCGAAACGGATAAACGGCACTTTTGTAAATGGGCTTGTCGTAGCCTTTCATTTCCCAGTTGGAAGGCACTTCCAATTTATCCCAACCACTCACCTTTGTCTTGAAAAAATCGTTTGGTGCGTCGGCTGGTCTGGTGGCCAATTTGAAGTCCCATTCGCCATTCAGGCTTTGGTAGCGGCCACTTTGCTCGCGGTCGCCTTTCAGCGCATCGTCCACAGTGGCAAAAGAATAGGCTGTTACCCGAGAGGCATCGCGGTTGATGCCACTGACTTGCGGATTCTCCCAAGGTTCGGCCAATTGAGTTGTTTTCAGCGGTGGAATACCTCCTTTGACACCGGTTTCGCCTTGAGCGAAAACGCCTGTTGAAGCCAGCATCGCCAGGGCTAAGGCAGCCGATTTAAATAGTTTGTTTCTGATGGTCATTGATTCTGTTTTTCAGTTGACAGTTTTCAGTTTTCAGTTTTCGAGAGCTACATTTCGATATTGGTCATTGGATATTCAATATTGAAAATTGGTCAACCCTCATTTTTCTGCTTTTGAGCCATTTCGTCCGGCAGGAATATTTTCGCTCTTTTTAAACTTTCCTCTCGGACGATATTAATTCTCCCATTTTCTTTCCCCGGGACCTTGCCCCGGGCTGAATTAATGAAGCCCCTTCTGGCTTCCTCTTCCTATCCTTATTTTATCCAAAATCTATTATCTTCTTTCTATTATCTTCTTTCTATTATCTCCATGTGCCTGTGTGTTTGAACGTTTTTCATTTGCTCGTCAATTCAATCATCCTAGTTTCCAGCCCTTCGCTGCTTGCGGTTACTTTAATGGTTCCGCTTTTCGCTGTGCTTTGCACAATCAGCAAGCACATGCCGTTGAAGGCTTTCCGGTAGTTTGCTTTAAACGGTTCGGTACTGGCTTGGTAGCCATTGTCCACTCCGGCAATGCTTCCTTCGCCTTCCACTCTAAATTTGATGAGATTGGCTGCATCGGGTACCATGTTCCCGTCTTTATCCGTGACTTTTACAGTTACAAACGACAAATCGCTTCCGTCAGCCAAAAGTTCGCGCCGGTCGGCCGTCAACTCAATTTTAGCCGCAGGTCCGGCAGTGTGGATTTCCTGTTCCGCCACTTTTTCCCCGCTTTTGTAGCTCACGGCTTTGATCGTTCCCGGGCTGAAGGGTACCCTCCACATGACGTGAAACTTGTCCGTTTCCTTCGATTTGCGCCCTTGCGAAACGCCATTCACCCAAAGTTCCGCCTCGTCGGCCTTGTTGTAATAGGCCCAAAGGTCAACAAGCTGTCCGTCCGTCCAATTCCAATGAGGAAACAGATGTAGCACCGTTTTATCCGTCCACTCTGATTGGTACATATAGTACACATCTTTCGGGAAACCGCACAGGTCGATAATGCCCAGATAACTGCTGCGCGCCGGAAACGGGTATGGCAGCGGCTCGCCGATGTAGTCGAAGCCCGACCAGATGAACATGCCCGGAACGAAGTCGTTGTTTTTGACCACCGCCCAGGTGTCTTCGTGCGTGGCTCCCCAGTAAGCGATGCAATTATCGAAAGCAGAGGCCGTTAAGTCAGCATTTCCGTTAAAGGGCTCGTTGTAAGCAGGTGGCCAAACTCGTACTGAGTCTGATGGAAAATCATACTGTCCGCGGGTTGAAAGCGCCGACATGTTTTCGGATGCCAACATGCACTGCCCCGGAAAACGCTCCGGGAACTTCAGATAATCGAGGTGTTTATAATTGAAGCTCAGCAAATCGAGAGCGTCCGACTTGTAGATGTTGTTTTTTTCGGGATCCGTTTCGGTCAAGGCCGAGGTTACCGGGCGCGTGGTGTCGAGCGCTTTCACAAGATTAACCAACTCACGGGTAATCGTCATCCCGGTGCTGTCGAATTGCTCCCTGATTTCGTTGCCCACGCTCCACACGAACACCGACGGATGGTTCCGGTCGCGCCGAACCATATCCTCGAGGTCGCGCTTGTGCCACTCGTCCCAGTACAAGTGGTAACCTCTTTTGACTTTGGTTTTCTTCCACTCATCGAAAGCCTCGTCCATCACCAGAAATCCCATTTTGTCGCACAAATGCAATAATTCCGGAACCGGCGGGTTGTGTGCCATTCGGATGGCATTCACGCCCATCGCTTTCAGAATCTCCAGCTGTCGCTCCATGGCCCGTGTGTTCACCGCGGCCCCCAAAGCTCCCAAATCGTGGTGCTGGTTCACGCCGTACAACTTGTAATGCTGGCCGTTCAGGAAAAAACCTTTATCGGGTGTAAACTGAAACCAGCGTAAACCAAGCGGCGTTTCGTATGAATCGACCAATTTGCCACCCTGATATACTTCAGTTTGAACTTGATACAGACTGGGCGATTCGGGCGACCAAAGTGCCGGTTTTTCCCATCTGAAATCTTGGGTCAGGGACGAAAGGCCTGCTACCGCTTCCATTTTATTTACTGCTTCGGAAACGGTTTGACCAAGCGCATCGGTTACAATCGATTTGACACGAACAGAAGCTGACTGATTGGTTTTATTTTCAAGCTGAATGTCAAGTTTTACCCTAACGGCTTCTGGCGACACTTCTGGCGTAGTAACAAAAGTCCCCCATTGCGCCACGTGAACCAACGACTTTTCGACTAACCACACGTGGCGGTAAATGCCCGAGCCGGTGTACCAGCGGGAAGCCGGTTGCACCGAATTATCGACCCGAACGGCCAGCACATTGGTTTCGCCACCAAAATACAGATAGGGAGTCAATTCGTAGCGAAAGCCAATGTAGCCGAAAGGGCGTTTGCCCAGGTAATGGCCGTTGATCCACACTTCGCTGTTGGCCATCACCCCGTCAAAATCGATGTAAAAAACCTTTTCGCCCGCTGGTTTCTCCAGGGTGAATCGTTTCCGGTACCAGCCAACGCCGGTTGGCAGCGCACCACCTTCGGGAGTTGCCGGAGCATCGGCGCTGAACTCGCCCTTGATACTCCAATCGTGCGGCAGGTTCAGCACCCGCCAATTGCTATCACTATAGGCCGGTTGAAAGGCCAGCGAATCGTCGCCCAACTCGAAGCGCCA
Organism: Mangrovibacterium sp.; assembly: GCA_047972415.1. Taxonomy (GTDB): domain Bacteria; phylum Bacteroidota; class Bacteroidia; order Bacteroidales; family Prolixibacteraceae; genus Mangrovibacterium. The sequence goes on along the minus strand of JBKEAN010000160.1, from coordinate 9,416 downwards.
GTTCTGGTCGAAGTTTTGTCGCTCTGCCAGCTGGCTCTTTGGCTCGCAGCCAAAAAGGACAAACGCTATTGCCAGCAGAAAAACGCTTATAGTTTGTTTTTTTTTCATTTTCTATTTTTTAAACCGTAAAGAGCATCAAGGATATCGCAAAGGGTACGAGGCAGAGAACTGCGATGGAATAGTTCTTTTTACTTCACTTCCGACACCGTGGTTGAGTTAAACGTAAGCTCGCTTTTGCCCAAATCCTTCGAGCTTGCCAGGGCAATTCCCCTGTTGCCAAGCGTATCAACTGCATTGTAATAATGATACACTACGCCATCAACCTGAATAACAAACGATTTGTGTGCAAATTGGTTATCGTAGCTTTCACTGGGTTCAATCAGTTTCTGGCCGGTCCATTCGGTCCAGTGCAACAAATCGTACGAAGCGGCAAAGCTGTTATAGACCACCGTTTTGCCCTCGGGCCAATAAGCACGGAAGAAGAACATGACGTAAACATCGCCGATTTTCTGAATCACCGCGTCGCCGGTAATGCCGATGTGGTGGTTTAAAACCGGGTTGCCCGAATAGCGTTCCCAATTTTTCATATCGTCGGAAAAAGCCATGGAAATACGCTCCGCTCCGCGAACCTTGCTGATGCTATCGCCCTTCGCATTGTAAAACATAACAAAAGGGTGGCCAGTCAGTTGATCTTTGTCTTCGAGTACATAGTTTTTATACATCGTTATGTTGTCATACCAGTCAGCATCCGGGTCGGTGGGAGCCATTACCGGTTCGGGCAAGCACTTCCATTGGTGCAGCGTGGCCGGATCTTCTTCCGTATAAGCCATTCCAAATGATAAAACCCCCGCCTCATAACCTGTTGAGTTGCCTCCAAAGTAGCTCATCCAATAGTTGCTGTCGTACGGGTTTATGCCGTACGCACCACCCCAATCATACTCGATGAGCGAAGGATAGCCGGCTTTCTGATTGGCATCCCAATCGGTGGTATCCGAAAACTGAAGAATGCAGCCCTGCTCGTCCCAGTGAATCAAATCCTTGCTCCAAGCCAGATGGGTTTCGTAGCCGCGACCGTCAAACACAATGTAGGTCATCACCCATTTGTCGTCGTGGCGAAAAATGGTCGGGCAATCCATTTTATGCGAATTGCTGTCAGGCACCATCACCAGCCCGTATTTGAATGGCGTTTTCACTTCGTCGTAAAGCTGTGCCATCTTTTCGGGCGGCACGGTCACGAGTGGTTTTTCCTTCGGCGTACAAGCCCAAACACTCAAGGCCATTGCCAATCCCCCCAATAGTTTCGTTGTCATCTTTTCTGTTCGCTTATGCGGTTTATTATTGGATTTTTATTTCAAATTCATAACTTCCTGACTGTAAAAGACATACCGGGCATCCGTTTTCTTTTTCACCGATTTTTATCAACTCGCGATTCTGTACCGGTGATTTCAGTGTCCGTGCATGCAAATCACCGTCGAACGGTAGAATGACCTTTGCGGTGGTATTCACCGGCACTTCAATGCGAAGTATAAACAGATTGTCCTTTTTCTCCCAGTTGCTCACTATTTGACCAAAAGGCGAATCGAAGGCTGTTTTCGCAAAGCTCAGTTCATTCACTACTTCAGGTTGAATAACGATTTCGCGGTAGGCCTCCGAATCCTCGGACTGGCGGATTCCACCCAAGCCTTGGAAAAACCATTCCATCAAGTGACCGAGCATCAGGTGGTTGAGCGACTTATTTGGCAAGGCTTGCCATGACTCGGCTAGCGAAGTAGCCCCTTGTTTTAATTGAAACGCATAACCGGGTACATCGTCGCGGGTATTCATTTTGTAGAGCAGTTCAGCCTGTCCGAATTTGGTCAGCGCATCGACCAGAAAATGGAAACCCACGTCACCCGCTGTAATGGCGCCGTTATCGGCATCAATCCGAGCCAATAAATTTTTCAGTACAGCCGTTTCGTTTTCGGGCGCAAGCAGACCGAGGCTCAGCGGCATTGCTAACGATGTTTGGCTACCCTTCGCATAACTTTTTGTTTCGGGCTGATAAAAATTTTGGTTGAAAGCCACTTTTATCGAGTCGGACAGCTGCCGGTAGCGCACCGCATCTTTTTCGTGACCAAGCAAATCGGCCATTCGTGACATCAGTTGCGCATCGTAGAAATAAGTTGCCGTAGCCACCAGTGGTACCGGAGTCAATTGCGCATAACCAGGCTCTTTCGGGCCAACGTCGTACCAATCGCCCAATCCGTGCGACAGCAGGTTTCCGTTGGCTTTGCTTTCAAGATAATTCATATACGCCTGCATTCTCGGCCAGGCCTGTTTCATCGGCTCAGCATCGCCATACCAACGGTAAATGTACCAGGGCAAAATCAGCGAAGCACTGCCCCACTCCGGCGAGTCGCGGAAAGCGGCATCGTAATATTCAAAGTTAATGTACTCGGGTACAATACTCGGCACCAAGCCACTATCTGTTTGAGCATCAGCCATATCCGACAAAAGCTTTTGATACAAGGGATACAGGTTGAAGTTGAAATGCACCGAAGTTCCCATCAGCTGGGTTTGCTCAATCCAACCCAGCTTTTCGCGGGTTGGACAGTCGGTCATCACTGACTGCAAGTTGCTTTTTGTCCCCCAGTTGATGAGTGTGAAAATTTGATTGAACAGCGGGTTAGAGCAATCGAAAGTACCCGTTTCAGGCATCGAATTCCGGGTATGTAGCGAGCGAATGCTCAACATGGCGGGCAAGGCAGATTGAACCGAATCGGGTCGGGCATTTTCAAGCTGCACATAGCGAAAGCCCACATAGGAAAAGCGCGGTTGCCAATTTTCCTCACCATCACCTTTCAAGGTATAGCTAAAATAGTAGGGACTACCCGAGCCACGCTGGCTCACCGAACCGTCTTCTTTCAGGGACTCACCGGGAATCAGTTTCACCGTCCTGCCTTTTTCGCCTTTCAATTTTATGGCCGTAATTCCGGAGGCATTTTGTCCGAAATCGTAAACAAACGAACTATCGTTGAGCTGCTTTACTGAAACCGGCTCGAACTGCTCCATGACGCGAACCGGGTAATTCATCTCTGCTTTTAACGAGCCGGCGGGAGCCTCAACTTTTAGGGCCTGCTTCCACCCTGAATCATCGAAGCCGGTATTAGTCCAGCCAGGTTCTTCCAATTGGGCATCGTAGTCCTCTCCGCCGTAAATTCCGGAATAGACTATGGCAGAGGGTGCTGTCTTCCAGCTTTGGTCAGACACCAGCGACTCCGAGCTGCCATCGGCGTAATTCAGCTGCAGGCGGCAAATCAACCGTGGAAAACCATAAGCGATAATCAACTTGCGGTAGCGCTCGCGGTTATTGTAATGAAAACCATTGCCAACCAGCACTCCCAATGCATTGTCGCCGGCCGTCATCAGTTTGGTCACATCGTAAGCATTATAGAAAACGGTTTTATCGTAGTTTGTCCATCCCGGGGTCAGGAAATCGTCACCAATCTTTTGTCCGTTCAGCGAAGCCTCATATTGGCCCAACCCGCTGATATAAAGGGTTGCCGACAACAATTTCGCTTTAGCTTGAAAGACTTTGCGAAACATCGGAACCACGGCACGCTGCTCCACCTTGTCTTTCGAGAGGTCGCCGTAACCGGTCACCCCACAAACCAATCGCTTGTTGGCAGGCAATTGCTCGAAGCCAATCCATTCAGCTCCAGCCCAATCAGCCGGTTCGCTCAAGCCCGTTTGAAAAGCGGACACATTACTCCACGCTGACTCGTTACCCTGCTCGTCCCAAACTTTTACACGCCAGTAATAGCGGGTGGCACTTTTCAGTTGAGGCCCGGCATAGAAAACCAGTTGGGATTGTGCCGATTCTACTTTCCCCGAGTTCCACAAAATGCCGTTTTCCGCACCTTCGGGATCGTTGCCAACAACGATTTGCCATGCCGACTGGCTTGTTCCGCCAAAATCGGAAGTTAACTTCCAGCTAAACCGGATCGATTTGGCATCCACCAAGGCTAATTCGGTGGAAAAACCATTGACCGAGCTTTCGCTCACCCGAATGTTAATTTTGGGTGACGAACAGGAGAAGGCGAGCAAAACAACAAGCAACAGCGGACAAATTATCTTCATGAATGTGGTTCGTTTTATTGGTTTTCTCAACCCGGTTGCGCCCCGGTTCTACGCTAAATTCAGTCGGACGGATGTATTCTCCCAGCTTAAGCCTATAACACTGACGATTCTTGCTCGGCAAGCAGGAACATTAATCTCCTAATATTTAGAAGCTTAATGTTAACGTTTACATTTTGTATTCAATTGAACTTATGGGCTTTAATATTAGTAAAATTAGTTACTATTTGAAAACGTTTTGTGAAAATTTTGATTCAAACAAATAAGTCCTATTCAGCTCACTTCAATCCAGGTTAACAGATGTCAGATTCAAAACTCTTGAACAACCGGGCGACCTTCCAACCAAGCCAGCATGTTGGCCACCAAGTAATTCCAGTTTTGGAATCCTTTATTCAGAAGTGGCTCGCCGGTTTCGGGCTCGTAATATTCGTGAAGGGCGCCGGTTTGCTCAAAGTCACGCCCAAATAAGGCTACAGTTTTGGTTGCCAGCTCGGTAGCTTCGGCTGTAAAACCATAGTTTACCATGCCTTTAAAAACCATATAGTTTGAAACTCCCCAAACAGGGCCACGCCAGTTCGAGGGGTTGGCACTTGCCCGCAGGCTGTACATCTTTTCCATCTTCGACAAGGTGCGAACCCCCGAGGGAGAGTTGAAGGTTTTCGGATTGGAAAAATGCTCCCGCACTACCCGTTCTGCCTGCTCTGCACTGGCCAGTCCGGCCCACAAAGGCAGAAAGCCCGACCACACTTCAATACGCTGAATCAGGCAATCGTAATCGCGCGGATAACCGGCATGGATAACAAATTCCTTTCCCAGCGAATTGTCGGTTGCGTTGGTCACTGCCCGGAGGTTCAGGTCAACATTGTAGAAAAAGCCGTCGCGCTCATCCCAGCAATGTTCCTGAACCGCTGCCTTCAGGTTGGCTGCATCTTGTGCAAACTCCTTCCCTACTTCCGGAATTTTCAAGCAATCGGCCAGATAAACCATCGCTAATAATTCTTTATACATCAGGCAGTTCAAATAAATAGAGGCAGAACTTCCGTTGGGACGAAAAAAGGTACAGGGATCATTGTCAACACCGATAGCCACATCGGTTTGCCAGTAGTACAAGCCGGTGCCCTTGTCTCGATGATGGGCCTTGTAGCCGTTGACAAAGGCCTGCAAATGATAAAACTTTTCGCGCAGCCATTCGGCATCGTTTTTTTGCTGTTTCACCAGAAAAGCCGCATGTTGTGCTAGCACCGGCTTGTGCATATTCGAATGGTAAATGTCTCGTCCGTTCAACTGCCTTGGATTCGAATCTTCCCAAATCACAATGGGCAAATAACCATCCCAATCGCCGTAATGCAGAAAGTTGAGCACACAGCCTTGTTCGTATTGGATGGCATCAGCTGAATCTTTAACAGAACCGGCATCGCGGATAATTTGTCGCAAGGCAATGTTACTGAGCCACGAGTCCCAGTCCCACAGCACGTTGTCGTACTGCTGACTTCCAGGTGTCAGGAAAGGGTATTTCAACGAGCCTTTGGCCTCGCGAAACATGCCTCGGTAGTCTTTATAAATGTGTGATTTAATCACTTTAGCGTAATGTTTCTCCGAGTCGGCAGTTTGCGAAAGCCCAGCAAAAGGAAGAAACGCCAAAAGTGCGAGCAGAAAAAGTTGGTTGATTGTTGTTTTCACTTCAGGTTGGGTTGAAAGATTAAGATTTCAGGTTGAAACCAAGATAGCGTTATTTCGCTTCAACCGATGGTTTTAAAAGTATAAAAAAGGCGACTAAAGTCGCTGTTTCAAGCCGGGACTATTTTCGCAGGTAAAAAAAACTGCCAATCCGAATGCTTCCAGACTGGCAGTCACAAAACTACTACTAGCTATCGTTAGCTATACCAAAACTTATGCTATTTATAGGCTTCATTCTGAGTAATAACACCCGGATTTTGCGTAATCACTTCCAATGGAATTGGCAACAAAAGTTCCTCCTGGGTCATGGTAATGTTTTTGGTACAATTCTCGATCACGGTGATTGCCCTTCCCGTACGAATCAGATCGAACCAGCGATGAAATTCCATAGCCAACTCAACCTGTTGTTCGTGCTCAACCGCCAACGCGACCGTATTATAAGCCGACGGGTACCCCGCAGCGCCATAATGGGGGAGATCAACCCGATCGCGAACCTCATTCAAATATTGCACATCTCCGGTGGCTTCGGCCAACATGAGCAGCACATCAGCATAACGAAGAATAATGAAGTTATTGTCGGCGGCTTCGCGCAAGCCTGTTGTCGGCGCATCCAAATCACGCCATTTGATGGTAAATTTTACATCAACAAAGCTACCATCGCTTGCATAATAGCCATTCTGAATGGATAGGTCGCGACGGGAATCGTTTGTTTCATAAGCCTCCCACAAATCGTCGGTTACCTGGTTAAACCCGGCACCCCAAGCGGTTACCACGCGGTTATCAACTGGTGTAAACATGGCCCAATAGGTGCTGTACGGATTGGAAATACCACCCTTGTATTGAATTTCGAAAATAGATTCGGCACCATTCTTCTTGGTCAAATCCCACAAGTCGGCGTACGAAACGAGGCTGAATTTTCCGTACACTTTCTGCAAAGCCGTAGCTGCAGCAGTTTTGTTGCCCATAGTGAGGTAAACTTTCCCAAGCAGTGCGTTGGCCGCATCACTGGTGGCAGCGCCAACAAAGCGCTGAGCCGTTTTGGCAGGCAGTTCCGTTACTGCAAAATTCAAGTCATCAATAATCTGGTTGTAAACGTCAGCAGCGGAGGCACGGCCTTTGGCATAGGCTGCATCAATTGCGAGCGGTGTAGTCACCAACGGCACATCGCCCCACGCGCGAACCATGTCGAAATAGTACAATGCCCGCAGGAATTTTGCTTCACCAATCAGCGCGTCACGCGAATCGAAGCTGGTCGCCTCGGCGCTAACGATGATATTATTGACAATATAAAGCGCTTTGTAATAATTGTTCCAGTAGTTCAACACCAGCTCATTATCGTCGCTCATGGTGTGGTTCTCAAATCCTTCATAATCCTGAACCCGACCGGCAGAATTGTCGCTGTAGGCATTATCCGACATGAGTTCGCCGAAAAACGAAGGCATGCTTTCCGGACCATAAAGGGTGTACAGGGAGTTGTAGGCCGACCACAGTGCGGTTTCTATATCGCCTTCCGACTGATAAAAATCTCCCTCGTTCGGGTTCGAAATCGGGGTTCGGTTCAGAAAATCCTCGCCGCAACCGAAGAGCATTACACTGCTTAAGATGAGTATATAAGCTATTTTTTTCATTTTCTTCAATTTTAATGATTACATCGGTTTTAATTAGAAACTCAGGTTGATACCTGCGGTTGCCGTAAAGGGGTTCGGATAAGCGCCGTAGTCCCAACCTACCAAAACGCCCGACTGGTAGGTACTTCCTTCAGGGTCGTAACCAAGATAATCGGAGAATACATGAACATTTTCGAGATTGACATAGAATTTCACTCCAGCCAGTTTCATCCGGTTTGTAATCGACTGCGGCAAATTGTAACCCAAACGGATGTTTTGGATGCGCCAGAACGAACCATCTTCCACCCAATAGCTTGAGCCCTGTCCGCGAACGCCAACCGACAGCGCACGGGGTTTCGGAATATTTCCGTCGCCCGGATCGGCATCCGACCGCCAGAAATTACTTACCGTTGCATACTGGTTTCGGTTACCACCACCTTCATTCGATTTCAGAAAACGGGCATTGTGGTTCATGATTTCGCCGCCTTGTGAGCCGCGCAACATCACCGATAACTCAAGGCCTTTGTACGATACGGTATTAGTCATCCCCCACGAAAAATCGGGTTCGTAATTCCCAAGGTAGGTGCGGTCTTCCGAGTTTATTTTATCATCACCGTTCACGTCGCGAACACGCGGGTCTCCCGCTTCGCTACCGGCCCAAACCGGGTAATCGCCGCTTTCCAGCTCAGCCTGCGACATAATTACCCCGTCAATCACATAACCATAGTACATCCCAATAGGTTTGCCAACAGCTGTACGCGAGGTCATACTACTCACATTAAGGTCGATAGGTGCATCGTTTTCGCCCAACTTCAATACTTTGTTCCGGTTGGCAAAAATATTGAAATCGGTCGTCCATTTCACTTTTCTGTCGATGTTGCGGGTACTCAGGTTAATTTCAACTCCCTTATTTTCGAGTTCACCGATATTGGTCAGGGTTGACGAAAAACCGGTAATAATCGGGATAGGCACATTTAAAAGCAGGTCGCGGGTTTTTGAGTAATACACATCGGCCGTAAAATTCACTTTCTGATCCAAAATACTCAGGTCAATACCCAGGTTAGTTTGCCCAGTTTTTTCCCATTTCAGGTTTTTGTCGGCATAGTTCTGGGTATAAATCCCCTGCATCACCGTGCCACTGCTCACATAACTGTTGTACGCCAGCGTACCAATGGCCCCGTAGTTCGGAATCTGGTTGTTCCCGGTAACCCCATAACTCAAACGCAATTTCAGGTTATCAATCCAAGCTGTATTCTTCAGAAACTCTTCCTCGGACAAACGCCATGCAATTGAGCCCGACGGGAAATAACCCCAACGGTTGTTGGCCCCGAAGCGCGACGAACCGTCGGTACGGATGGCAGCTGTGAGCAAATATTTTCCTTTGTACGAATAGTTGGCACGCGCCAGGTACGAAATCAAAGCCCAGTCCTGTGCCGAAGTGCTTCCACTCGAAATGGTGCTGGCTGCATTAATCGTGTGAACCAAATCGTTTGGAAAACCAGTTCCATTCAAACTGGAGTAATCAATTCGTTGTTCCTGAACCGTGTAACCAGCCAGCAAGCTGATGTCGTGCACATCGTTGAAAGTTTTGGCATAGTTCAGCGTATTTTCCCACACCCAGTTAAAATTGGCATAAGTCGTGTAGCTTGCCGTTGCAGCCACCCAGCCCGAGTAGCCCCATTTTTGCCCTTCGTTCCAGTAAAAACTGTAATTCGAGTCTTCGATATTGGCACTGAGCGAGGTTTTAAATGAAAGATCTTTCATGATTTTGTACTCCAGGTTTGTCGCAGCCGAAATCACATTGATCGTTTTTTTCTTGAATGCTTCGCGTGTCAGCGAATAGGGGTGCCAAAACTGGAAGCCATATTTCACAAAGGTATTCCAAATTGATTCGGGGTCTTTGAAGCCTAAACTTCCGGTTTCGACATACAGCGGGAAAATAGGGTCGTTTTGCAACGATAAGCTCACCACATCTGATTTACCGGCTGTTCCTTGCGGCTCTTCGTTACTGCGTGT
>JBKEAN010000159.1:0-10881 GCA_047972415.1 Mangrovibacterium sp. | reverse complement strand
TTTCTTCGCTCTGTTTCCGGCTAATAACCTCGTGGGTCAACTTGGTAATAAACTGTACTATTTCCAGATCGCCCGGATGAAATTCCCCATTGGTTTTAATCAACCCAACCAAGGTATTAACCTGCTGGTCAACCATAATTGGTACAACCATGTGGCTGAAGTTTTCGGGCTGTCCGTTTGGTGCTGTTGCCCTGTTGTCCTTATTCGAAATACTAGCCTGGCGTCTCTCAAAACATTGAACCACATCGGGAAAGCAGCTTGCTATTAACTTCTTTTCGTCTAGCTGATGCTGATTAATCGAGTTTTTTGCCTTTGCCGACCAGTTACAGGTGGAAACTTGTTGGTTGCTTGGCTGGTACCGGCACCAATAGCTCAATTGGCTGTCAGTGAGGTTCTCTATTTGACGAAGGTATTCCTGTAAAATTTTTTCAATTGGTTGGTTTTTCGAAAAATCGAGTAGGTGCAAACTTGTTTTGTTAGCCAGTTCGCATAGTTGATGTTGTTCAATGATTTGGAATGGGTTTGATTTGTGGATGGCGGTATTGGCACAATTATCTGGATTTAGACCGTTTGGATTTGTTTTGCCGATTTGCCGAAGCACTGCAACAAACAAATCGCTTTGTCCGGACAGATAGTTCAGATGGACTTCAACCTGAAACAGTCCGCCGTTTTTTTTGCGAAAGGTGGTGCGTAAACTCAGGTTGCCCAGCTGTTTTGCTTGCTGGAGCAGTTTGCTCCCGGGCATGTCGCTTCCGGAACATTCCAAATCAAAGAAACGCAAGGCTGCAAGTTCCGATTTGGAATAGCCGCTCAGGGCACAAAATACCTTATTGGCGCAGCAAATCATTCCTTCCCTGTCGATCTCCACAAAAGAATCGTTGGACGATTGAATGATCGTCCGGTGTAAACCGCTATATTGGTTCATAATGGGATGTATTCTGTCATGTCTTGGCGGTTATGTTCACGAAGAACTGTTTTACCGCAAGGCAAATAATTTTCTCTTCCGGCTGCAAAATAGTAGTTTATCCTAAACCCGAATTCAAAATTCCCCGTTTTTTTACAAACATTTCTTAACCATTGGGGACAGAGGATGCAGTGTATTTGCCTGTTAAGGCTTTGTGTTTGTTTTTTTTGAGCGTATTTTCAGTTCCGCTTCGGGTTTATACCTCGGTATTTTCGGGCTCGGCCATGTTCGCCAGCGGAATGGTAAACCAGAATGTTGTTCCCTTACCTGGAGCCGATTCGAGACTGATTTCGCCACCCATTTGCTCAACCAGTTTTTTTGAAATAGATAGCCCTAAACCGGTTCCCCCGTGACTGTGCGAAAGCGAATCGTCGACTTGCCGGAAGCGGTCGAAAATGCGCTCCTGAAGCGGCTGGCCAATGCCAATTCCGGTGTCGGAAACAAAAAAACGGATTTGCCCCGGGCTGACATCTGAAATGCCAAATTTAACGTTCCCCTCGTTCGTAAATTTGATGGCGTTGTTTATTAAGTTATTGAAAACCTGCATAAAACGAGCTTTGTCGGTCAGTAAAAAATAGTCGTTTGGGGAAAGTTGGTACTGAATGTTGATGACTGTTTTTTCCATTTTTTCCTGTTGGCGGCAAGCGATGGAATAAAGCTCCTGAACAACCTTGTGTACACTGAATTCGGTTGGAAACATGTGGAGTTGGCCAGTCTCAATTTTCGAAATATCAAGAATATCGTTGATGATTTGAAGCAGGTCTTCGGAGCTGTTGTTAATAATTGATGAGAACTCCTTTTTTTGGTCTTCGGCCAGTCCCTCGTTTTTCAACAATAAGTTGGTGAATCCGATAATTGCGTTTAACGGGGTAAGGATTTCGTGGCTCATATTGGCCAAAAACGCCGATTTTAGCCGATCGCTCTCTTCTGCTTTTTCTTTGGCTTGTTGCAGGTCCTGAATAATTTTTTTCTTTTCGGTTACATCTTCTTTGACTTCCACAAAATTGGTTATCTCGCCTTTTTCGTTTATAATAGACGAAATAACAGCACGTTCCCAAAATAATTCACCGTTTTTTCGTTTGTTAAAAAACTCACCGCGCCATTCCGAACCACTCATAATGGTAGTCCATAATTGTTTGTAATAATCGTCTGGATGATAGCCCGATTTCATAAATGCAGGCGTTTTCCCGATTACTTCGTGCGCCTGATAGCCCGATGTTTCGGTAAATTTAGGGTTGGTATAAATAATTTTTCCTTCATTACTTGTAATAATTGTACTTGCCGGGCTTTGGTGAATGGCCCGCTCGAACAGCCGCAAACGGTTTTCGGCTTGCTGGCGTTCGGTAATGTCCTGATAAATCACCAAATCCTGAATTTGTCCATCCCAGTTAATCAGTTTTCGGGTGACCATCAGGTGGCGAATCGTTTCTCGCTTGGTACGAATGTCGATTTTGTATTCGTGTGGGGCCTGTTCGCCATTTTTTCGCAGTTGTTTCCGCGCGTCATGGGCTTTGATACTTTCGAGGGTATAGCGGGAAGAGATTGGATTGGCCGCAAATTCCTGCTCGTTTTCGTATTCGTAAAGCGACAGGAATGCTGAATTTACATAGCTGGTTTCCCCGCTTTTGGCAACAATGCGTATTCCCATTGGAGAATCGCCCATGGTTCGTTTAAAATTTTCGAGTGATTGCTGAAACGCATCTTCGGCAGACTTACGGTCAGTAATATCAATAATGGTTCCGATGTAGCCCTGTAACTGGCTCTGATTTGTAAATTCGGGGACTGCAACGCCAAGTACCCACCTTACCTGGTTTTGTGTGTTTATAAACCGGTACTCACAGGTTGAAATGCCACGGCCTTTGCGGGCTTGTTCCCAGTCCCTGGAAACGCGTTCGCAATCGTCGGGGTGAATGGCGTTGAGCCAGCCAAAACCGTAAGCTTGCTGTTCGTTAACCCCGCTTATTTCGCACCATTTCGGATTAACATAGTTGGTATATCCGTCGGCAGAAGTACGGAAGATTCCGACCGGCGACCGGTTCGTCAGGTTGTAAAACAGGCGTTCACTCTCAATTAATTGGTTTCGCAGGCTTCGTTCTTCGCTATAATCTTTAATTACCAAAACAATTCCGCTCACATCACCTTTGCTATCTTTAATTGCTGCGGCATTTCCCATAATCGGGATTTCGCGGCCACCAGCAGTTTTAAGTAGAAGCGGCTTTGTTAGCGTGTGGCTGATTTTGTTTTGTATGAGCTGGCTAAATTTTACATGAACGGGTTGTCGGGTTTCTTCATCAACCAACGAAAAAACCTCGTTCATTGGCCGGCCCAAAACGGATGTTCCGGTAGTTTCTGTTAGTTGGTAAGCCATTGGGTTCATAAACACAATTACCCCGTCAGTGTCGAGTGTGATTATTCCGTCGCCGATACTAAGCAGGGTTGTCCGGAAACGGGCTTCATTTTCCGAGAGTTGTTCTTCTGTCAAATGTCTTTTTGCTTCGTTCCGAAACAAAATTCCCATGATTAATCCCGCTGTTGGGAATACCAGAACAACAGTTGTCCAGGTTAGGTTGAATATTTCCCAGATTTTAGATTCTGGTAAAAGCAGTTGACTCAAAAGCACTCCGGCCGTGCACAGAATTCCTAATAAAAACAGTTGCAGGATACTGATGTTTTCCGGCTTATTTTGAGTGAGCTTTCGGAATAACATACCCCAAAGGACCGATAGGACGATGGAGGAAGAACCTGCCCAAACGCCTTCGCCGCCAATATATAATCGATATATCAATGAGATGAGCAGCGAGATGAGCCCGGAGAGGTAGCCGCCAAATAAACCGGCCATCGACAAGATAATGGAACGCCCGTCATAAAATATCCCTCCCTGAAAAGTTAACGGGATACGCATTCCAATAACAGCAATGGTGCCGAATACGGCTCCGTATAACAATTGCCGCGAATACTGCTTGGAATTACCTCCCCTGGATAAGAAACTGAATAACACAGCCAAGGAGATCAGCAGCGTCGAATTCAAAATGAGTGCTGTAATCATCTGTTCTAACTATTTCTGTCGTTTCCTGTTTTGAACCTGAGTTCGAATCGCTTAAGACAATAAAAGTGCTAAGTTAGGCTATTCTAACAATTCTTTTTGCTTAAGGTTTATGACAAATTAAAATTCAACCAATCTTTGTTAAACTTTTGGTTGTTTTATGTAACTGTTGTCGCTGTTTAGCCTTTATGTCAGTTCAAGGAAACACATAAGCGTAACACCCCGAATTATTAGATTGAGATTTTATAGTAGTAATAATGCCCAGACGAAAAAGCAATTACAGGTTAATACCGGCACCAGTCACTTGCAAGTTGTCGTTGCGGATTTCGAAGAGCGTCTTCGTCCACCGGACGAACGACGGTCAGAGAAAGGAGCAGAGACAGCGAACGCTACTGCACCAAGATATGTAATTTTCTTTTTGTGTTTGAAAACAAATAAGTTGCAAAGGTGATCTTTGCTAATAGGTAACGATTTAGAAACGAGCGAACTTCTGTGTGTTTCTTCTTTTTGCTTAATTTAACAAAGAGCGACTTTTGCTTCTAAAGATACGAGATTTTCCAATTTGTTCGATTGATTTAACGAATTTGTAATCATAACAAGAGACAGTAGTTCAACCCGATCATTCGCTATCGAATCTGTGGACTTGGCAAAAGTATTTTAGCTATTGATGTGCAAATTATTTTATATCCAAGATCATGGCCTCATTGTTATAAAGGCCTGACGAACTATAATCTTTCAATTGAAATATTTTACATCAATGAAATATAATGCGCCTTATGCCAGAATGGCAATACTGCCCAGAAAAAAAAATTCATTAGTTCGGTCTTCCTCGAACAATTAACATTTGATGGATCTCAATTTCGAACTAAAGGAGTAGATGAAGCGTTGGACTGTATTCGTTTGATGGATGATGAATTAAAAGGAAATAAAAACGGTACAAATTTAAACAACTTGAGTTTGTCCCGTAAGGTGACCCCTGCGATACAAAATTCGAGCCATTTTATAGCAGAACTGAAGCTTTTGGAAGAGCTTTAGATAACTATAAATGTCTGTTTGCAGTGGAGGAATCACTTCATCCGACAAGCGGGAATACTGGCAATTTTGAAATAATCTTCAGAACAGTTTGAACTTCATGGTTACCTCACCGGTCTCTTTGTTTACTTCTATTTTGTTGTTTTCGATACCAATGTCTTTGCCCGTGCTCATTTTGTACAACCCGGCAAGAAACTGCAAGCCGTTGTTCATAACTTGCTCTATTTCTTTGGTTTTTGGCGTATGTGCTATCGTAGTCTGTTCGTCTTTATAGGTTTCGGGATTCAGTTTGGTAGTTTCATCGATGTCGTCCGAAAGGTCTAATTCATATTCCTTTTCAGGCGAATGGCTACCGATAGTTTCTGCCGTTTTTTGTTTCTCATCTTCAAAAGATACAGGTGCTGTTTCTTCGTTCGAAATAAATTCTTCCAACTGCTGAATAAATTGCGGACGCCCTTTGGTTGAGAAATCGACAAAATTGGTGTTGGCGTTGGTTCCCAACACTCCATCAAAGAGGTTTTGTTTTACCAGCAGCCCGGCGGCAATTTGTTGTTCTATCGAGTTGCGTGTAATAAAATTGAAGATGGTAAGTTTGTTACTTTTTTGCCCCAGGCGGTCGATACGGCCAATGCGCTGGTTCTTTTTGGCGGGGTTCCAAGGTAACTCAAAATTAATGAGCGTGTCGGCTACTTGTAGATTAAGTCCCGCTCCACCTGCTTCGGTCGAAAGGAAAACGTTGCAATTTTCGTTGGTCTCGAATTTGCGGATTAGCTCGCCACGCGCTTTTACCGGTACTTTTCCGTTCAGCTCGGCAAAACCAATGTTGTTGTTGCGCAGCAGCCGGCCGATGAGCTTGTGTACTTTCACCCACTCGGAAAAAATAATCACTTTTCGTTTCGAGTTTTTCAGGTCGAGCTGCTCCAGCAAAATATTTTCGAGTTCGGCAAGTTTGGGTGATTCGTTGGTTTCTTCATCAATCAGGTAGGTCGAATCGCATACCATACGCATATTGGTAAGCAGTATCTGCAACATTTGCAAATCGTAGGGAGTGAGAAATTTTTTGCTGATAATTCGTGCAATTCCATTGGCATACGAGGCGTGGTATTCGGCCTGCATGGGCGAAAGTTCAACCGGAACGTTAATTTGCTGCACATTGGGCAGTTGGTCGAGTACGTTCCGTTTTTCGCGGCGTATCAGTATCTCATTAAGCTTCAGGTTCAGGCTCTTCAGGTCGTAGTAACCATTTATTTTATTGGGCTTTTCAGGGTCGAACAGGCAATGCTGGTACGAAAACTCCCAAAGCGGACCCAGAAAATGGGGGTCGAGGATGGAAACGATGGAAAAAATATCGATGAGTTTGTTTTCGATAGGCGTACCCGTAATTACCAGTGTATGCTGGGTTTTTACGCGATTTATTGCAGCTGAGGTTTTGGTTTCGAAATTTTTCACCTTTTGCGCTTCGTCCAAAATCAGGAAATCGATACCGGCTTTGTTTAAAGCCTGATGATCGCGCAAAACGGTTTCGTAATTCACAATCAGGAAAAACGCTGTGGACTCCCGGTAAATCTTTTCCCTTTCATCGGGAAATCCTTGAACAACCACGGCTTTTTCGTTGCTGAACTTTTCAATTTCCTTTTTCCACTGCTCTTTTAACGAAGCCGGACAAACCACCAGCGCATGCCTGAACCCGAAAAGTTTCTTTTTCAGAATAGCTATGGAAATGGCCTGTATGGTTTTACCAAGTCCCATCTCGTCGGCAATTATGGCATTCTTTTTATACAAGCAAAACTCAACGCCTTCTTTCTGGTAAGGATAAAGTTCGGCATTTATTTCTCTGAAATCGACGGTGTTTTTTGCTGCAATATCGCCTAACAATTGTTGTTCGTAGGCCGCTTCTACTTTTTGCCGCACTTCGGGCCGTATTTTAATGGAAGTCAAACCGTCAGCCTCGTCGAAAAATCGGAGAAAATCCAGTAATTGTTCTTCTTCGATATATCGGTTATTGCCAAAATATTTGCTAATCAGCAGTTTTTCCGGAGTTGATAATTCGTGGGGATAATACCAACTTATTTTGTACTCGTTCAGCGGGTCGCAATAAATTTCCACAAATGGAAATTCTTTGGACATTGTTTCTTTCAACCGCACATTTTCATTTAGTTTGGAAAATGCATACATAATATGTTTGGTGGTGCCCAGTTTGTTAATTTGGGCATCGGCGCTGTCGCTGTAACCGGTTTGGTTTTCGAAATCGCGTAAAAATATGCGGTATTTAATGCCCCGCTCGTTGGTTAAGATATGGTCGCCGTAAATGTTATCGGCCCACTTTATGCGGTATTCGGCTTTTAGTGCTTTTTGCTTCCGTTCGGAAAGAACCCGCTTAATCATCCCTTCGCGCGTATATTTTTTATGTTCATCATTAGTTTTTGGGTCAAGTAGTTGCAATTCTTTTTCCACCTCAAGCAGGCAAGCGTACGAATACCGGTTCCACTCTTTAATTCCCGATTGGGTTTCAAGTACAATATGGCCATCTTCTTCGAGAAGAATCGAAAATTCGGCAGGTTCGGGCAACGACGAATCGTAAACCAGCAGTTCAAAACAGGCCGACGATTGCGACAAAATCTGGCACTCGCCATTGTAAAACAGGATTTCGCCTTGAGCCAGCTCTTCCGGCGCAATATGTTTGCTAATTTTTTCTTTTTGACCGGCTATCGTTTCTCTTGAATCCATCGGTATAAGGTTATTTTGAAATTTTATCAAAGAAACGAAAATAGCGACATAACTTGTTTACCGACAACTGAAGTCTTTTGAAAAGATCTTAACATCCATTCAATTTCGAAGTAAGAGAGTCGCATGAATGTATTCTGAATTAAAGAGAAGCAAAAACGGGACAAATTTCGAAGCATTTTGGGGTGGAGCTAAAGCTTTTGAGAGACCTTATTCCTCTTGATGTATTTGATGCCGATTAGTTTTTTCTGGATAAAAGTGTTGTTGAAATACGATTTCATTCAGGTAAAGATGTATTAATGCGGTTCAAATTACGTGAGAACATATACTGGAAGTCGTTAGTGTCTAATAATTTTAGCCGAAATCCATAAACCAATAAGCTCAGGTATTCGATGAGGAATTAAGTGAAATGCTATTTCTTACCATTTTAATCCCTCCTCAAAGTATTTGATACTAAAAAACCTAACTAATTCTACTTTAATACACTAAAAACAAGTAGTAACTCAGTGCGTAAGAGTTATTTATGTTATTATATTTCAGCACATTAAAATAAATAAATAAAATAAAACAGAAACGATGTTTACAAAGGGTAACGGACGAACCACTTAAAAAAATCAAAAAATGATGGTAAAACACTGCTTGCGGTTAACGACCGTCTTGGCGTGTACTTGTCTGACTATAAACGTAATTTCATTACTGTCCACTTAAAATAAATTGAGGGACAGTAATGAGTCATTATAGCAACTTATCGTATTTTTGTTGCACGAGAGTAAACTCCTGAGTTGCTGTTTTTAAATTCCGGCAACCATCAATCTCGCCTTTAAAATCTTGTCGGGAAAATTACCTTATCCCGACAGTTGTTCGGAGTGCGGATACTAAAAAGAAATGGTATGTCTTCTTTTTGTGTCCCCGAGCGGAAAAGATCGTTCATAAGGATCTGACAAACCGTGGATATGAAGTGTTTTTGCCAATAAAACAGTTGGTCAGGGAATGGCGAAACCGTCAAAGAAAGATGGTACAGGTACCCCTTTTCCCGAACTACATTTTCGTTTATACGCGAGCTCATGAACTCTACCATATTAAATGCCTGCCTAAAGTTGCGACCTACGTGTCATGGAGCGGTAAGCCGGCAACAATAGCAGAACCGGAGATTGAAGGCATTCGACGAATGCTGAGCCTGGAGCAGGAAGTTACAGTAGAATCCAGGTTTTACAGGGGAGCACGTGTGAGGGTGATAGAGGGATTGCTGGCCGGACATGAAGGCATTCTGGTTCGAAGGGCAGGTAAATCTCGTTTTGGGATTCAGTTGAACGCAATAAACCAAACTGTCTTTGTTGATATCAGCATTGCTGCACTAGAGGAAATAAAATGAGTCCGAATCTGTTATTTGTTTGATTGTGAGGGCTTACAGATTATATGATGTCATTTTCAAGTTACGGCCACTGCCTAAAAAGCTAACCGACAGAAATTATGTCGAAGAACTGACAAGTGCGATTGACAGTGAGCTCACTGTAACAGTTCACCGGCACCGGTACCTGCTATTGAATGCCGGTCACATAGCTGATTATATGTACTTTGCAGAGCAGGGAACTGTTCGTTGTTTTTATATCGGTGAAAGAACGGGACGGGAAGTCACCTCGATTATTTGGACGGAGCAGGGAATCGTTTGTGACCCGGTAAGCTTCTTTCAACGCAACGCTTCAGAAGTGAATATTGAAGTGATGTCCGACAGCCGTTTGCTATCCATTTCGTACCGGCAGTTACGTGAGATTTTCAAATCCTATCCGGAAGCTGAAGTTTTTTCCCGCTGCATTTCCCTGCAATACGTTTACTACTTTACCCAACGTGCCCGGCAGCTGGCCGATTGGACAGCTTGGGAAAGGTATTTGCATTTGTTGGAGACCCATCCGGGCATCGAATTCAAATTGTCAAAAGATATCATTGCTTCCTATTTGAACATCACCCCACAGTCACTTAGTCGGATGATACGGGAAAACGGTCATCCTTAACGAGAGACAAAAGAGTTGTTTAGCAAACCAAACAGAAATACCAAAGTGACCTAAACTCCCTTCCTTGATCATAGGGTAATTAATAACGAAACATGCGGTAAGCGATTTCTTATTGCATCGGAGTTGCGTTCTGAATACCCGATAAACGTTAAGTGCTGTTGCTCCTTTAAGTTTACAAAGCGATTAGAATTGTAGCATATGGACAGGAGAACATGGCACCTTAAATTTTTTGACACGGCAATAAGCTGGAGTTTTAGGCAGCTGTTAAGCAATACCCTCGGGTTTTTGTTGCGGTCTATCGGTACCGAAGATAACGCGCAGATTGCCTGGCAACATGCGGTATTCAGGCGGGGCCTTCCGCCGTGTTGCTATCCTTATTGTGCTGGTTAGTCAGGCGAATGACCGGCACAGGCCTTTCCCGCCAAAGCGGAACAATTAACCCTCGAATTTCACAACAAATATGATTAGAAATCACTACTGAACGGGGAACAAAAGAAAAGATGGGGTTAGTCCCCGAAGGTTTGGCCCCATGTTGTAGATTTGTTTTGCGAACAATAAACAACATGGGTAAAAATACAGAAATAAAATTTGTCGGACAGCCGATCTTCAAACAGGTCATAAATTTACTTGAAGGGATTAATTTAACGGGGCTGGCCAAGAAGCACAATACCGACTATTATTATAAAGCCTTTAAGGCAAAAACGCATTTGATCACGGTTCTGTTTGGCATCTTTAGCCGCTGCGACTCGATGACCGAGATTTACGAGGGGCTACGGGCGATGAGCGGGAATGACCCCTTAATAGACAACAAAATAGAAAGTAATAAAAACGGAACAAACTCAAGTGTTTTGAATTTGTCCCGTAAGGTGACCCCGGCAAGACTCGAACCTGCAACCTTCTGATCCGTAGTCAGATGCTCTATCCATTAAGCTACGGAGCCATTTGCTAAAAGCGCTGCAAATATACAGTTTTTATTCGCTAAACCGCAAACGAAAAATTCACATTTTTCATTCGTATTTTTGCATTTTATCATCAATGCTTACATCTTCCTGAAACACAGTTTGTAGTTTAATATAGGTCATACATTTTTTTGTTCCGTTTTGTTCCAG
>JBKEAN010000158.1:0-4411 GCA_047972415.1 Mangrovibacterium sp. | reverse complement strand
GCCGACAATAAAACCTTCTACATGGTGGCCACCGACTTGTATGTGCCAGAGCAGGGTTGGAATAACTATGCCATGATTCTGATGAAATCGACCGACTTGGTGAACTGGCAAAGCTCGGTAGTCAATATTCCCGAAACTTTTCCCGATGAGTTTGCTGCGGTTGACCGGGTTTGGGCTCCGCAAAGCATTTACGACCAGGCAACGGGCAAGTACCTAATCTACTTTTCCATGCGCAGCGGCGACGGAACGCCCGATATTATCTATTACGCCTATGCCAACAAGGACTTTACCGCTTTGGATGGGGCGCCCAAACAATTGTACTTTCCCCCAGCCGATAGTGGCACCAAGGCCTGTATTGACGGCGATATTATTCCCTTTAAGGGCAAGTTCTACCTCTTTCATAAGGCCGAAGACGGTGATCCGGGTATTAAGCTGGCCATTTCGGACAAGTTGACCGAGGGCTATCAGTTGGTGAGCGACAAAAGGGTTGACTGCGAGAAGGACCGCGTGGAGGGTAGCGGCATTTTTAAGCTAAACCATTCCAACGATTACATCCTGATGTACGATGTTTATACCGCCGGGCGCTACCAGTTTACCAAAAGTTCCGATTTGGAGCAGTTTGAAGTCATTGATCACGAGGTGTCGATGAATTTTCACCCGCGTCACGGCACGGTGCTGCCCATTACCGGCAATGAGCTGAAGCGCCTGATGGAAACTTACGCCTCGCTCGACGATTTAATGGTGGAAGCAACCTCTACCGAACTCAAAAAGTTGAATATTGACATCAACGGCGCCACTAAAACCATCCACCTGCCCGTGAAACGCGGCGTAAACCTCAGTTCTTTCGACCCGCAGTTCGTTTGTTTCGACTACTTTTCCGTGAGCCCGGCGGGGCCGCAGGATTTTAGCAAGGGTCCCGTGGCTTATACCTTCATGCTACAGGGGAAGGGCGAGGCTGTTTACCAGGTGAGCGCTTCCGAAGACCATAACCCGGTGTTGGAAGGCTACTATGCCGACCCCGAAATACTTTTTTCGGAGAAAACCGGCAAGTATTACATCTACCCCACCAGCGATGGCTTCTGGAACTGGTCGGGTACGTACTTCAAAGCCTTTTCGTCGGACAACCTGGTTGATTGGACCGACGAGGGTGTCATTCTCGACCTGAACAAAGACCTTAGCTGGGCCAACCGCAACGCCTGGGCGCCCTGTATGGTGGAGAAGAAGATAAACGGCGAGTACAAGTACTTCTACTACTTCTGTGCAGCGCAGAAAATTGGCGTGGCTGTGGCCGATAAGCCCACGGGCCCGTTTACCGATAGCGGTAAACCGCTGATTGACTTTAAAACCCTGGGCGTTGATCGCGGACAGGAGATTGACCCCGACGTGTTTACCGACCCCGCAACCGGTAAAAGCTACTTGTATTGGGGCAATGGCTACATGGCCGGCGCCGAGCTGAACCCGGATATGACTACGCTGAACCTAAAAACCTTGAAACAGTTCAACATTGACGATACGTACCGCGAGGGTGCTTATATTATCTTCCGCAACGGCACGTATTACTTCATGTGGTCCGAGGACGACACCCGCAGCCCCAATTATAAGGTGCGTTACGCCACCAGCGACTCGCCTATGGGCAAGTTGAGCTTCCCCGAAAACAACATTGTCATCCGGCGCGACACGGTGACGGGCATTGTAGCCACGGGCCACAACTCGGCCATACAGGTTCCGGGAACCGACCAGTGGTACCTGGTTTATCACCGCTTTACTTACCCCAGGGGGATGGCTATGGGCCGCGCGGGGGGCTTTCATCGCGAGGTGTGTATCGATAAGCTGGAGTTTGGCCCCAATAACGAAATCATTGAAGTAAAACCGAGCTTCGGGGGGATTGAACCTCTCAAGTAATTTATTCAAACTAACCGGAAAAGGGGCGCAAGCCGACAGTGTTGCGCCTGCATTTCCTTCAACCTAAAACAAAGCCAGAACATGAACAAACAAATTTGCTGGGTGCTTGCCGCCTGGGCCTTGGTGGCTTGTCAACCCAAACCGGCCGAACAGAAACAAAGCGCCGCCAGCTACCCCATTCAGGAGGTGCCTTTCAACATGGTGCAGGTGGACGACCAGTTTTGGGCGCCCAAAATTGAGTTGAACCGAACGGTTACCATTCCGGCCTCGTTTGCCAAGTGCGAGGAGATGGGGCGAATGGATAATTTCCTCATTGCCGGCGGTAGGCTGCCCGGTGCGGTAAAGGGCGAAATGCCTTTTGACGATACCGATGTGTATAAAATTATTGAGGGCGCCTCGTATTCCATGACGACCACCCCCGACCCCCGGCTGGACCATTATGTGGACTCGGTTATTGCCCTGATTGCCATTGGACAGGAACCCGACGGCTACCTAACCACTTATAAAACCATTGATACCACCCGCGCGCCCGCTACCTGGTGCCCGCCCGGCGCCAGGTGGGAAAACCTGGAGTGTAGCCACGAGTTGTATAACAGTGGACACTTGTTTGAAGCCGCTGCGGCGCACTACCTGGCCACGGGAAAGA
This sequence comes from Mangrovibacterium sp., assembly GCA_047972415.1. Lineage (GTDB taxonomy): Bacteria > Bacteroidota > Bacteroidia > Bacteroidales > Prolixibacteraceae > Mangrovibacterium. The sequence goes on along the minus strand of JBKEAN010000158.1, from coordinate 1,863 downwards.
AAAACCTGCTCGATATTGCCACCCGCAATGCCGATTTGCTGGTGCGTGTGTTCAATACCGAGCACCCCAACCGCGTTCCGGGCCACCAGATTGTAGAAACAGGCCTCATTAAACTCTATTTTATTACAGGCAACGATGATTATCTGAAGTTGGCGCGCCATTTTTTGGACGTGCGCGGCGATAGTACCCTGCGCGAACTGCATGGCCCCTACACCCAGGACCATATGCCGGTAACGCAACAAACCGAGGCGGTGGGCCACGCCGTGAGGGCGGCCTACATGTACGCGGGGATGACCGATATTGCCGCCCTTTACAACAACACGGCCTATACCCAAGCCATTGATGCCATTTGGAACAACATGGTGGACAAGAAAATGTACCTCACCGGCGGTATTGGCTCGCGCCACGACGGCGAAGCCTTTGGCGATAACTATGAGCTGCCAAACCTTACCGCTTATAACGAAACCTGCGCCGCTATTGCCAACGTTTACTGGAACTACCGCATGTTTTTGTTACATGGCCACGCCAAATACATGGATGTGCTGGAGCGCAGCCTCTACAATGGCGTGTTGGCCGGCGTGGGTACCGACGGTAAAAGCTTTTTTTACCCCAACCCGCTCGCCTGCGACATGCACTACGGCTTTAACCGCGCCGGTACACTCACCCGTCAGCCCTGGTTCGACTGTTCGTGCTGCCCCACCAACCTGTGCCGCTTCATGCCCTCGGTGCCGGGCTACATTTACGCCCACACGGCCGGCCGGCTCTTCGTTAACCTCTTCATTCAAAGTAAAACTGAGGTACAGGTTGAAGGGAACCCGGTGGTGCTAAGCCAAACCACCAACTACCCCTGGAGTGGCGAGGTGCGCATAAGCGTTTCGCCCGCCACCGAAAGCAATTTTACCCTCTGTGTGCGCATACCGGGCTGGGCGCGAAACCAACCCGTGCCCTCCAACCTGTATTGTTACACCAATGCGGCCGATACCCCCATACCCATTACCATTAATGGCCAACAAACCAACTATACCACCGAAAACGGTTATGCCATGTTGTCGCGCAATTGGAAACCGGGCGACGTGGTGGCCTTAAGCTTCCCTATGGAGGTACACAAAGTGGCCTCGAACGAGCAGGTACAAACCAACAAAGGCTTGGTGGCCCTGGAGCGCGGCCCTATGGTGTATTGTGTTGAAGGGATGGACAACCCCGATGTGGATAAGCTGGCAGTAAGCCCCGAAACACAGTTCAATAATTTCTTTAAGCCCGACTTGCTGGGCGGGATTGAAGTAATTGAAGCCACCAGTGCCACCAACGGCAGCTTTACGGCCATCCCCTATTACCTTTGGGACAACCGTGGCGCCAATAAAATGAAGGTTTGGCTCCCCAGCTACTAAAATAGTTTACACAGTACCCGTATAAAAAGCCCCAGGTGCGGGGCTTTTTTCGTTTTGGGCAGGTTTATTCGGCAAACAACAAACTTGTACGCCAAAACAAACACTTTTTGTTCCGGTAGTGCAATGTATATTTTGGATTGATAGGTGTTATTTTTCAATATAAACGACTATTTATTCAATAAAGGTGGTTTTATTTTCAATTTTCACTCCATTTTTTGAAATAAATAAGAGTTAACTAGGAGCCTGTCGGGCTTTTAATATTATCAGTTTTTCATACCTTTTGGGAGTGTAATCAGAATTCGCTATCTCCATTTTTGTGGCACTAATTCTATTTCCCGAGTATTATCCAACACTATGGCTCCTTATACTTGTCCTAATTTGATTTTTGCCAATTCAGTTTTAAAGTAAAACCACTTTGGGGCTTTTTCATGCCATTTGCATCTTGAAAAACCGTTTGAGGTTATAAGCAGCACAG
>JBKEAN010000157.1:0-3433 GCA_047972415.1 Mangrovibacterium sp. | reverse complement strand
GTGGAGCAGGATGTGGATGAAGCCATTCCGCAATACAGCTCGAGATTGTACATCATCGACTGTCCGCTGATGGACGGTCTGATCGTGGTGTGCGACTTGTTCGGTTCGGGAAAATTGTTCCTGCCGCAGGTGATTAAATCGGCCCGCGTAATGAAAAAAGCGGTGGCCCACCTTCTGCCGTACATCGAGGCCGACAAAGCCAAATTCAAAGACCAGCAAAGCAGCCAGAAGAAAATCTTGATGGCAACCGTGAAAGGCGATGTGCACGACATTGGCAAAAACATTGTGGGTGTGGTGCTGGCTTGCAACAACTACGAAGTGATTGACCTGGGGGTGATGGTGCCTACCGAAAAGATTCTCGAAACGGCCATCCGGGAAAAGGTGGATATGATTGGCCTCAGCGGCCTGATTACGCCTTCGCTCGAAATTATGGTGAGCGTAGCTGCAGAAATGGAGCGACAGGGCTTTCACCTGCCACTGCTGATTGGCGGCGCCACTACTTCCAAGATACATACAGCCGTAAAAATTGCACCGCAATACACAAAACCGGTGGTGTATGTCAAAGACGCCAGCCGCACAGTAAACGTGGTGGCTAGTTTGCTGGCTAACAACCAGGAATACATACAGGGCATAAACGATGAATATGCGCAAATCCGTGAGTTTCACGGGCAGAAAAAACAGAAGGAATACTTGACTTTGGACGAAGCTCGTGCCAATAAATTTACACCTGATTGGAATGCCGGTGAAATCTATAAACCGAAGCAAACCGGCGTGTTCGAATTGATTGATTTCCCGATTGCCGAACTCCGCAAGTGGATTGATTGGAATTTCTTCTTCTTTGTGTGGGAGTTGAAAGGCCGCTTCCCCGAAATACTGGACGATGAGCTGCAGGGCGAACAAGCGCGCAAGGTGTATGAAGATGCCCAGCTGATGCTTGATGAGATTATTGACAAAAAAATGTTGCAAGCCAACGGTATTTATGCGTTGTGGCCGGCCCAGGCCGATGGCGACGACATTGTGCTGTACAACGACGAAAACTGCTCGAACGAGTTGGGTCGTTTCTACCACTTACGCCAGCAGGAGAAGAAAAAAGACGGCATTCCGAACTTTTGTTTGGCCGATTTTGTAGCGCCGAAGGAAAGTGGCAAAACCGACTATTGCGGTGGCTTTGCCGTAACAGCCGGCATCGGCATTGAAAAGTGGATGGCCGGGTACCGTGCCGATCATGACGACTATAAAGCCATTATGCTCGAAGCACTGGCCGATCGGCTGGCCGAAGCTTTTGCTGAATTGCTCCACCAGAAGCTGCGGAAAGACTATTGGGCCTATGCACCTGATGAAGACCTGAGTTGGGACGACATCCTGAAGGTTCGTTACCAGGGAATTCGTCCGGCGCTTGGCTACCCGGCTTGCCCCGAGCACCACGAAAAGGAAAACCTGTTCAACTTGTTGGGTGCCGAAAAAATCGGTATCAAACTAACTGAACACTATGCCATGTACCCAACTGCGGCGGTGTGCGGGCAGTATTTTGCACATCCCGGGTCGCGCTACTTCAGCCTCGAAAAAATTAGCAAAGATCAGGTTGAAGACTATGCCCGCCGCAAAGGCGTATCGGTTGATTTGGTGGAGCAATTCCTGCCAGTCAACCTCAATTACAAAGGCTTATAAATGCCATATTTTTGAGGGTTTCACATCGATTGAAGCCTTCAATTGTTGTTTTTACCTTGAAATCCTAAAGTTAAACTTTAGATTTTCAAGGTAAATCTCAGATAACTGCCTTGAAATTATAAAGTCAGACATCAGATTGGCAACCCAAAAGTTTAAATGATAATGAACAACACAACAAAAGAGAAGCGCGCAGCATTTGTTTTGTGAATGCTCGTTATGTTTGTACCCGATATGCGTTAGAACAGTTTTAAATAAACCCGGACAGGAAAAAATTCAAGGTAGAACATGAAAGTTACAGACTGCATTAATCAAAGTGATAAAACAGTATTCTCGTTTGAGTTGCTGCCGCCGCTGAAAGGAAATGATGCGACAACGATTTACCGGACCATCGAGAGTTTAATCGACTACAATCCGAAGTACATTAACATTACAACGCACCGCGATGAAATGATTTACAAGGAGATGCCCGACGGAACAATCAAAAAACAGGTGGTTCGTAAACGCCCGGGAACGGTGGCTATCGCGGCTGCCATTCAGCACAAATACGGCATTCCTGTAGTTCCGCACATTTTGTGCGGCGGTTTTACCAAAAGCGAAACCGAACATGTGCTGATTGATTTGAACTTTATGGGAATCAGCAACGTGCTGGCTTTGCGCGGTGACGGGAACAAAAATGAACAGGTGTTTATACCCGAACAACACGGAAATGCCAATGCCAACGAGCTGGTTGAACAAATCGTCGGGCTTCGTAAGGGCAAATACCTCGACCCGGATTTGAAAAACTCAACCCCGCTCGACTTTTGTATCGGCGTGGCCGGCTACCCCGAAAAACACTTCGAATCGCCAAATTTTGATACCGACCTGGTGTACCTGAAGCAAAAAGTGGACATGGGAGCTGATTACATTGTCACCCAAATGTTTTTTGACAACCGGGTGTATTACGATTTTGTGGACAAGTGCCGCGCTGCCGGCATTACCGTACCCATTATTCCGGGAGTTAAACCCATCAACCTGAAGAATCAATTGACAGTATTGCCGAAGATTTTTCACATTGATTTGCCGAAAGACTTGTCGGTTGAATTAGCCAAATGCAAGAATAATGACGATGCCAAAATTGTGGGAACCGAATGGGCCATTGAGCAATCGCGCGACTTAATTGCGCACAATGCGCCCAGTTTGCACCTTTATACCTATGGCGTATCCGATAATGCCCGCAAAATTGTTGAGGCTGTTTTTTAAGTATTCAGGCTTTGGCGATGAAAGTAAAAATCCGGATGCGAGCGTGTCCGGATTTTTATTTGGAAAATACGGATGAATAGCGGCTTTATTTTCCGCGAACGAAGTCGTAGGCCTCGTCAAGCTGCGAAACGTCGAAATAGCGCTCCAAACGCCCTTCTTTGGCCCGTTGAAAAAATAAGTTATCAATCGGAACCAACGCCTTTAGCACATTGGAGTGCGCAACAATGGCCATATGCCCAAGTTTTTTGTAATTCCGCAGCGCCCAAATCGAGTCTTCCATAAAGGCTTTAACATTCGTGTGACTAATTTTCAGTTCATCCATTTTTACCAACACATTCACTTTGTCGTAACCCTTTGCCAGCTTTTCGTTGAAGAATTTTTGGCAAAGCTTCTCGTCCGTTTCAGTAAAACTGTCAATAATTTCAATGGCAAGGACATTGCCTTCGAAGGTTTCTAATTGTTCGAGCATAATTAGTTGGTTTTTAATTTATAAGCAGAAAAGATAGCGACAAAAAAGGTTTTTTTG
>JBKEAN010000156.1:0-7032 GCA_047972415.1 Mangrovibacterium sp. | reverse complement strand
TCGATGGCGGTTTCGCTCAGCTCGGGCGAAATGAAAATAGGACTGGCGGATGCCATAAAACTACTTTTCGCAGGAGGCGAACCCAATAGCATCGAAGCCATGTTGATAAAACAAGTGCGTTTGCCGCGGGTTATTCTCGGCTTGGCGGTTGGTGGCTCGCTGAGTTTGGCCGGCGTGATTTTACAAGGCATCTACCGAAACCCACTGGTTGAGCCATTTACACTTGGTATTTCGGGCGGTGCATCACTGGGTGTGGCGCTAACGATTGTTCTCGGCCTCCACCTCAGTATTGGCTCGTACATGCTGCCGCTTTCGGGCTTTCTGGGTGCTTTTCTCATCATTTTTCTGGTTTACACCATCAGCTCGCGGAGCGGCTCCATCAACATACAGCGCATGTTACTGACCGGGGTAATGGTCAGCTTTGTAGCTTCGTCGGCCATGATGTTCCTCATGTCGGTGAGTACGGCCGAAAACCTGCACGGCATCATTTTCTGGATCATGGGCTCGCTCGACGAACCTGATAGCTTTCTCATTTGGTTCACCCTTATTGCCAGCCTCGTTGTGCTGGTACTTTCGTACCTGTTTGTACAATCGCTCAATGCCTTGCGTTTAGGTGAAGAGAAAGCCCTGCACCTGGGGATCAATACCAACGTGGCAGTTCGGGTGCTGTTTTTACTGGCCTCTCTCCTGGCAGGGATCTGCGTGTCGGTTGCCGGTGTTATTGGCTTTGTTGGCTTAATCATCCCGCATTTTCTACGCCTGCTTTTTGGCACCGATTACCGCATCTTGCTGGTTAGTTCGTTCCTGTTGGGTGGTTCGTTTTTGATGATTTCGGATGTGGTGGCCCGCACCATTATCGCACCCAACGAACTGCCCATCGGCGTCATTACCGGCATCATTGGAGGGATCGTGTTTATTCTGATGATGAGCCGCAAAAAAACCTTGGTATGAGTGCAAACTTCTTCGAAATAAAACAGTATTCCTGCGGTTATCCGTCGTTTAAGTTGAACGACATCAGCTTTAGCCTGGAGCGGGGTACTTTTGCCGGCATTATCGGGCCAAACGGCTCGGGCAAAACCACCTTGTTCCGCGGTATCTCCGGAAACCTGTCGAGCCTGGCGGGCGAAGTTCGTTTGCAAGGTGAAAACTTGAAAAACCTCTCGCTGCAAAAGCGTGCGCAAAACATAGCCATTGTTACCCAAACAGTTGATGCCGGACAAATGACGGTGGAAGATTATGTGCTGATGGGTCGAATTCCGTACCACTCACGCTTTCAGTTTTTCGAGACCAAAGCGGACTACGAAATTGCAGACCGCTACATGGCGCTGACAGATGTACTTCAATATAAAGACAAGTTGATGACCGAGTTGAGTGGCGGCGAACAACAACGTGCTGCTATTGCCCGGGCGCTCACGCAAGAACCCGAGTTGTTGCTGCTTGATGAGCCAACCTCGCACCTCGACATTACCCACCAGGTACGCATCCTGAACCTGATACAGCAGTTGAATGAGGAACTGGGACTGACTGTATTGATGGTGATCCACGATCTCAACCTGGCATCGGAATACTGCAACCAGCTCATTCTGTTTCGCAATGGGCAAATTTTCATGCAGGGAGCACCCGATGAAGTGTTAACTTTTGAGACCATTGAAACAGTCTATAAAACGCCGGTTATTACCCGCATTAACCCCTATTCCGGTAAGCCGGTTATTTTTCTGGTTAGCAAGAAGATGATGAAACAGCGATGATTCGTGCGGTGTAGCAAAACAGTACGGAGGAACTTCGTACTTCGACATTTTTTAGTAGGCATTATTTTGAACTATCAATAACTATCCCAAGGATATATTTTTTCAAAAAAATGTTTTTGCACGGGTCTGATTAAAATTATTTTTACTTTTGACACACATTTGGTTCCTGCGATCCGGCAATTGCCGGATCCGGATTAAAAAGGGAATCCCGTTAAAACCGGGAGCTGTACCCGCAGCTGTAAACCTCTGTAATCTTTCTGAAACCCCAGCCACTGTCCGCCGTACGGCGGATGGGAAGGCATCAGGAAGAGAGGTGAGCCAGAAGACCTGCCAATTTTTTTTCGAGTATTAACAATAGCTTCGGGAATAAAGCTGGTGAAATAGTGTTAGCACGTATTTTCCACAATTTTATCCTAAGCTCATATTCTTTTAAAGAAAATGAGAAGGTTTTTTCTGACCGCCGGTATTTGGGCATTTGCTTTCGGGACACTTTTAGCCCAAACGGAGCAGTTTGCCGATTCGGTCCTCTTACACGAGGTGGCTACTTATGCACCTTACAAAAAATACCAGGCCGGCGCTAAAGTGGAGTCTATTTCACCGGTTCAAGTGCAAATTATGCAAGCCGGGAGCATCAATGATCTGCTTTCGCGCTTCACCCCAATCTACCTGAAATCGGATGCCGGCGGTTTGGCAACCATTCGCTTGCGTGGAACAGCACCCGATCATACCTCCGTTAATTTTGGCGGCATCAACATTAACTCGTTGACGCTTGGACATGCCAATATGACCAGTGTTCCGATGTACTTATTCGATAGTGTTGACCTGCAATACGGATCATCGTCGGCGGTGAACGGTTCAGGGTCGATCGGAGGTGCCCTTTATCTGGGACTGCAATCGAACTGGACTAACGGCCAACGGATTCAAGCAACTGCTTCGTTGGCATCGTTCGGCGAACAGCTTTACGGTACCCGGATATATCTCGGAAATGGCAAATTCGAGTCGGTTACCCGACTGTACTATTTTACCCGCCAAAACGACTTCGATTTTAACTACGCACCCAACAAGAAAACTTACACGCAGCGCGGCGCAGCTATCGAAAACAAAGGTTTGTTACAGGAATTTAACTATCGCTTCAATACGGATGAAGCGCTGAAAACGGCTCTGTGGCTCGAACATGACTGGCACGAAAAACAGCCTGAAATGAGTTCGAGTATTGCCGACAACCTGGTTGTTGAAGATCTGGAAAACAAACATATCCGCTTTTGGTCTGAATATCAGAACCGCCGGCATACACTTGAATATAAAGCAGGCCTGGGCTTTGTACACGATGTGCAGGTTGACGCCGGACGGACAACACAAAAAATCGGAACCGATCGGGTGGTGGCCGAAGTCGAAGCGCGACAGGATTTGCGCAAAACCCTGGGGTATAAGTTTGGTGGGAAGTACGAATTTATTAAGCCAAGTGTTTATTCATACTCAAGCGATAGGATTGATTATGAACAGAGAGGTGACCTTTTTGCGTCGGGTTTTTACAGTCCGTTCACGAGGATGAAATTTACCCTGAACCTGCGCCAGCAATTCGTAAGCAACTTCACGTCACCTTTTACACCATCGCTTGGTGCAGAATGCCGGTTGCTGAACACCGAGTTTTCTGTTCTGAAAGCAACGGCAAATGTGGCGAGCAGCTACCGTATCCCAACTTTCAACGACCGCTTTTGGGGTGATCAGGGTAATCCCGATTTGAATCCGGAGCGCGGCATGAACTACGAAATGGGACTGCAATACCAATATTGCTCGCACTGGCTCCAAAGCGATTGGAAACTGAATGCTTTTTATATGGATGTGAAAGACTGGATTGAATGGCGGCCAACACGTGCGAATGGCGATTGGGTTCCCGAGAACCGTTCGAGGGTAGTGAGCAAGGGTATTGAAATACAGGGAAACAATGATCTGTTTTTGAATGATTTCAACCTGAACCTGCGCATCAATTACAGTTTTAATCCAACCGAAATCAAAGAAGATTCGCTGTTGTCGCTCGTCGGTAAACGACTGATATATACACCTGATCATTCAGGTAATGTATTTGTGTTGGGCAGCTACCGAGGCTGGGGAATTTATGCCGATGCCTCGTTTACGGGTGAGCGCCAGGTCGATTATTCGGGAAATATTTTTAACCCCGAAGGGAACATGCTCGACTCCTATTTTCTGGTAAATGCAGGCTTGAACCGAAAACTGACAATTTGCAAGCACGCTTTTGATTTGCGTCTTTGCATTCGTAACCTGTTTGATACCAATTACCAAAACTGGCTGAATTATGCGATGCCTGGCCGAAGTTTTCAGTTTAGCCTGTCAACCGATTTGAAATTCTTAAACAATAATTAAATAACAGTTATGAAAAAAATGATGAAGCTTCTGCCCGTTTTTTTGGCAATGGCTAGCCTTTTTACATCGTGTTCGACTAACGATGATGACGATCTTTACCCGAGTGAACTGGTTGAAGGTGCCTATGTCGTGAATGCCGGTTTCTTCTCAAACGATGCCGCTTCAATTACCAAGTTCGACTACGAAACCGACCAGATTACCGAGTACTACGATCAGTTACAAAATGAAGGCGCTGGAATGACTTCGGCTCCTCAGTCGGTTTTTGTTGAAGATGACAAGCTGTTTGTAGCCGGCAACACCCCCGACCGTATTTTGGTTTACAACCCCTTATGGGTCGGTACTGATACAATTACGACCAATGTGGCTCGTCCGCGTTACTTCGCTAGTAGCGGCGACTACCTGTATGTATCGTGCTGGGGCGAAAGTCCCGACTGGTCGGCCATGCCCAATACCTATATTCTGAAGTACAACATGCTTACCGGTACTTCTGAAAAAATTAGTTTGGCCGGTGGCCCCGAAGGAATCGTGGTTGCCAATGGCAAACTATACGCGGCGCTGAATTATGTCAACAAGATTGCCGTCATGAACCTGAGCACAAAAGCCATCACCTACATCGAAACCGGGGCCGTGTCGAGCAGTATGGTAAAAGATGCAAACAATAATGTGTATGTAGCGCTCATCAGCTCCTACTCAAGCCCAACGACCGAAACCGGCTTGGGCGTCATTAACACCACTACCGATGCGCTTACCCGTTACGCCCTGAGCGATGTAAGTACCTCATCGGCAACAACTCTGGCGCTTAGCAAAGACGGGTCGAAAGTTTACGTCGTTGCGGCTGCATACGACACCAATTGGAATTTGGCTGGAGGGGTTCAGGTATTCAACACATCCACTAAGGCGTTCGAAAGCACTCCGCTAATTAGTGGGGTCACGGGTATCAATGCGGTAGAAGTAAACCCCGAAAACGGCGACGTTTACGTGCTGGTAAGTACCGGAGGTGCAAGCAAGGGTGAGATGAAAATATACTCGTCGGCACATAGTCTGAAAGGGACGAAAACCGTTGGTGCAAATCCGTCGGGAGTCGTGTTTCTCGATTAGCATACTAAGGTAGCTCATAAGTACAAGGTACATACTACGAAAATTCAGAATTGAAATGGCAACAATTACCCTCGTTACCGGAGGTACCCGTAGTGGTAAAAGCAGCTTTGCCCAGCAGCTGGCCGAGCGCCAAAGCGAGCGGCCGGTTTACCTGGCAACAGCCCGTATTTGGGACGACGATTTTGCGGCCCGGGTACGCCGCCACCAAACCGACCGCGACCAGCGCTGGGAAAATGTGGAAGAAGAAAAGCAGCTTTCGAAGCACGATTTCAGTGGTAAAGTGGTGCTGATGGATTGTGTGACCCTCTGGCTCACCAACTTTTTTCACGACAACAATTATCAACTTGATCCGGCGCTGGCGGAAGCCAAAGCGGAGTGGGAACGATTGATCGGCCAAGAGATGGAACTGATTGTAGTGAGCAACGAGCTGGGCATGGGTATCCATCCCGATAGCGAGGTGGCGCGCAAGTTTGCCGACCTGCAAGGCTGGATGAACCAGTACATCGCCAAAGCGGCTGACACTGTTTACCTGCTGGTGTCCGGCATTCCGGTGAAAATAAAATAAAGCAAGCAAAGCGTGTTTTTTATCTTACAAACAAATACCAAATGAAGTCCTTAAGGAACACAGTCATATTGATTCTTCTTGCGGCGGTATGCAGTTCGCACGTCCCTTTTCTCAAACCCAATCAATTCATTATCCTTCACAATCGCTTTCAGGTTGAATCGTCATTTACAGAACAGCCGTTTCAGGCCGATTTTGCGATGAATTCCCCCTATTTCTACCTAATCGATCCCACTGGGAATCAAACAACAATTACAGCCAACGCAAAAACCAGCGCTGCGGTTTATTTGGAACCGGCAATAAGCGGGGAGGGAACGTTCCGAATCAATGCGGCATGGAGAAAAGGTCCCAAATACCGGGGTGTGGAAAACGCAGAAGGCAAAAAATACTTCTCGAAAGACACCTTAAACGTTGAAGGGAAAAAGATTACACTGCAATACTATAGTTGTGCCGACACTTATGTTTGCAAGGGGCTGGCCAACTACACGCCAAAGCCCTTAAATAAGGGTGTTGAGATTATTCCCCTGTCATCACCAAATGCGATGACGGTGGGTCAAGCCTACCAATTTAAGGTATTGCAGGATGGCAAGGAGGTGCCAAGTGCCAGGATTGTTGTGGAATACGATGACGACCATTACCAAAAAAAACAAGTGGCCGATTTGTATGACGTGGAGAATGTAAGGGAAAACAACATCCACGCAGGTGGGGACGGCCTATTTACCTTTGTTCCCCAGAAACCCGGATTGGTGCTGTTGTTTGTGACGATTCACAAGCAAATTTCGGCTACGGATTGGGAAAGCCACAATAATTCGTTAACGCTGGAAATACGAAAATCATAAGATTATAAAAAAACAGGTTATGTCCATCAACAATCAACTTCAACAAAAAATCGATCTGAAAACCAAGCCAACCGGCGCGCTGGGACAGTTGGAACGTATCGCCCATCAAATCGGGACCATTCAAAATAGCTTGTCGCCCGAGCTGAAGAACCCTGCGATGCTGGTTTTTGCCGCCGACCACGGTTTGGCCGATGCCGGTGTGAGCCCTTATCCCAAGGAAGTGACCTGGCAAATGGTGATGAATTTTTGCGGCGGCGGTGCGGCCATCAACGTGTTTTGCCGACAAAATGGGATAAAACTGAAGGTGGTGGACGCCGGTGTGGACTTTGGGTTCCCGGCCGGGCTGCCGGTGGTAAATTGCAAAATGGCAAACGGCACAAAGAATATGCTGAAGGAACCGGCG
>JBKEAN010000155.1:0-24524 GCA_047972415.1 Mangrovibacterium sp. | reverse complement strand
TCGTCTGCTCATTCGTATACAATTCGTAAATCAGTTCTTCAATGTTCAAATATAAACCTTTCAATAGCTGGAATTTCTACTTTAACTTTTCTTTAACTCATTTTAAGTGAGCTTTAACGCAAACCGGGTGTACGGCCTCCTATATTTGTTTCAACCTAAAAAATTAAAAACGAATTTTTTGAAATCATAAAATTGGAACAAATGAAAGCACTATTGAAAATTACACTTGCAACCGCACTTGCTTTGGGTACCGCACAAAGCTTTGCCCAGAACAACGATGATAAAGGCGGTGAAGCCAAACCAACAAAAAAACATGTAAAGGTTGTAACAATTGAAGATGGTGTGAAAACCGAACTGGACACGGTGATTGTTGGCGACGACAACACGTTTTTCTTTCGCGGCGAACCCGGTTTTGGATGGGCAGGCGAAATGCCCGATTCGGCAATGATGAGCCGAATGCACCACTTCTGGTTAGAAGGCCGCCCCGACGGCAAAGGGGCACGGCATGAAATGCACGTTTTCCGAGGTTCCGGGGGGCAGAAAGATATTCGTGAATTTGAATTTGCAGAGGACGACTCCAGCCGTTGCATGATGTTCGCCCGGAAAGGTGAAGGGCTCCCTGGCGCGATGTTTATGAGCGGTGCAGAAGCGGCAATGCCTCCCCGGGCACCGATGATGAGCTTTGGGCGCGAGCGGATGAAAAACAGCGACAACCTTATCCGGCTGGATTCGCCCGACATTATTTCGTACAAAAAGAAAACAATGAAAAATGGTACCGAAAAAATTGAAATTGTGCGAAAACAGCCAAAACAAAAAGAAATAGAAATAAAAACCGAAGTACGTATGGATGGCGAAAACGTGAAGTGACTTTTCTTTTTCCCCTTTTTACAGCTAATTAAACAGCAAAAAGCTGCTCGCCCCCGAGCAGCTTTTATTGTTTTTTCGTACTATTCGACGTCCGAAACCGATAATTTGCCGAATTTGAGCGCGAAAACAAACACAATCTGTTAAATTCGGTCATTTTGTGATTAAACGATTGCGCAAATTGCTAGTCTGAGAAAAAACAGGTCAACCACCTCGAAACAGGAAAAGCTAAAAACTCAATTGAGCCCATGAAACAGTCATAAGAGTTCAAGCTCATGTAAACCAAAAATGAATAAATGGCTATTCCATGAGTACGTGGCAAGGCTTGGATTGAAAATGAAATTTTTATAGGAATGAAAATCGCTATTGAAGGATTAAGTAAAATTTACCCGAACGGCAACCGGGCAATTAATAACATCAACCTGAATATTAACGATGGCATGTTTGGTTTGCTCGGCCCCAATGGCGCCGGAAAATCGAGCCTGATGCGTATCCTGGTAACCCTGATGAAATCCAGCAGCGGCAGAGTGACCATTGATGGCTACGACCTGGTGAAAAACCGGAAGGAAATCCGTAAAATGCTGGGCTATCTTCCACAGGATTTTCGTTTTTTTTCGAAACTGAAAACGTATGAATTTTTGGATTATGCAGCCCGCCTGGCTGGTATTAAAGACAAAAAGCTTCGGGCACAGTCGGTCGATCGCATGTTGGAAGAAGTTGGTTTGTTTGAAGCCCGCGACCGCCAAGCCAACCGCCTTTCGGGTGGGATGAAACGTCGCCTTGGCATTGCACAAGCCCTTATTAACAGCCCCCGGCTGATTATTGTGGATGAACCAACCACCGGACTCGACCCCGAAGAGCGCATCCGTTTTCGCAACCTGTTGTCGACCATTTCAACCCAGGATGTTATCATCATCCTTTCGACCCACATTGTTGGCGATATTTCGAGTACCTGCAAAAGCATGGCTTTGCTCAATAAAGGCGAACTGGCTTACGCCGGCTCGCCCGACGACATTGTTAGCCAGGCCAACGGAAAAGTGTGGCAGATTAAGGCCACCGAAAGCGAGTACATGGAGATTAACGAAAAATACCCGGTAATTTCAACCGTTCCAACGGCTGAAGGCTGGGAAATACAGGTAGTTGCCGACCAGATAAACGGCTACTACGGGCACAACATCGACCCCAACCTGGAACATGCCTACGTGTATTACATGGAAAACAAACTGAACCAGTGGAGTACGGTGTAAAGGCCACCGAAAGAAACGGAAAAGTGAAAAGATAAAAGCCCAACAATAAGCTGATATAGATAATTAACGACAACAAATAAAGGACCTATGATCTCTCTGCATAACATTCGTGCTATTGCGAAGTATGAAACAACAACGCTGTTGCGAAGCTGGTTCTTCCGCATTTTTGCCATTTTGGCTATGGTTGTCCTCCTATTTTTCAACATCGGTACGCTTATTCAGGCTGGCGGAGGCTCGGGCATGTGGGCACTGAAAGGGTTGCCATCCACCATCCCGTACGTAAACTTGTTGTTGCTGAATGTGGTGCAAGCCATTATCGCCATTTTTCTGGCCAGCGACTTCCTGAAGCGCGACAAAAAACTGGATACCACCGAAGTAATTTACATGCGCCCGATGACCAACGGCGAATATGTAATCGGGAAAACCATCGGAAACCTGGGCGTATTCATCGTTCTCAACCTTATTATATTGGGCATTGCGCTTATTTTCAATCTCATTGCAAAACACACCGAGGTCAATTATGTGGCCTACCTGTGGTATTTTCTGCTCATCAGTGTACCAACGCTGGTGTTCATCATGGGGTTGTCGTTTTTGCTCATGTCGCTCATTAAAAACCAAGCGGTAACCTTTGTGGTTTTGCTCGGTTATGTTGCCATTTCACTGTTTTATTTGCAGGCTAAGTTTTACTACCTGTTCGATTATATGGCTTTCAATATTCCGCTCACTTACTCCGATTTTGTGGGCTTTGGCAATATGCACACTCTGCTGGTTCACCGCGGCATGTATTTCTTTTTTGGCCTTTCGTTTATTTTATATACTATTTTGTTGCTGAAACGCCTCCCGCATTCGGACGGGGTTCGCTACATGGCGGCTATTTTGGGGACTGGCTGTTTGCTCGCCGGGCTTTACTTGGGTTTTAGCCATGTGAACCAATTTATGACCGAACGCAGCCTGCGCCGGGAGATGCAGGCACTGAATGAAAGCTACCTGGGAACCAGGGCGGTACGTGTTGCCGACTACGACATCAAATTAAAACACGAGGGCGATAAAATTTCGGTAACGGCTTTGTTGAAGGTCAGAAATGCTGGCAGCGAACCGATCGGGAAAGTCATCTTCAGCCTGAACCCCGGACTAAAAATAACCGAAGTAAAGGTGAACGGGCAAGGGCAAGATTTTGAACAAACGCTGGGGATTGTTGAGTTGAAAGGCTATCATCTGGATGCTGGCGAAGGGGCCAATATTGAATTCAGCTATGCCGGAACCATCAACGAAGCGGCTGCATTTCTGGATATTGACGACGAAACTAGAGAGGAAGCCTTCCAAAATTTTATGTACCAAATTGACAAACGCTACGCCTTTTTAAACGACGATTACGTGTTGCTGACCCGTGAAAATGCATGGTACCCTGTGCCCGGTGCCGGTTATGGTACCACTAACAGCCAATGGCTGGCGCGCCAGTTTAGCCGCTACAAGCTTGAGGTAACCACCAGACCCGGTTTGACCGTTATTTCGCAGGGCAAGGCAGAGCAGGACGGCGAGAGTTTCCGATTCGAATCGGACAATGCCAACTCGCAAATTTCGTTGGTGATAGGCGATTACGATAAAATTGAGAAGAACATCGACGGTCTCGACTTCAATATTTACACGAAAAAGGGGCACGATTACTTCTCGGGTTTTTTCGAAGACATTAAAGACACCATTCCTTCGCTGGTGCTCGAATCGTTGCAGGATTTTGAACGCTCGCTGGACATGTATTACCCGTTCGAGCGCATCTCGTTGGTTGAAGTACCTGTTCAGTACTACAGTTACGACCGGATACTGAGCGGCACCCGCGAGCAAATGCAACCCGAGATGGTGCTGTATGCCGAAAAAGGTGTGTTGGTTGACGAGGCCGATTTTAATGGACGCTTTGAAGGGCGCTGGGGATTTGGCGGACGCAACCAGCAACAGGAAATGACCCCCGAGGAGAAGAAAGTTCAGGTGCTGAAAAATTTCCTGGCATCGTTTACCAGCGAAAGCGGGCGTCCCAACTTTAGCCGTTCGGGCGGGCAAATGCAGGTCGAAGAAAAGTCGAACACGTATTTTATGTTTCCGTTGTTTTATAATTATGCATACTACATTGGCTCGGATCAGTGGCCCGTGACCGATCGGGTTTTCGAGGGATACAAAAAGAGTGAACTTAATAGTCAGACCAACGGCTGGATACGCGATATGCAGGGAACTTCGGAAAACGAAAAAGCCAATATGGCCCTGCTTTCCCACAGCCTGGAAGAGCTGCTGAACGACCCCGAGCAAATTCAGATTATCGATAATGTCATTCAACTGAAAGGAACTTCGCTGTTCAGCATTATTAAGCGGAAAGCCGGCGACGAGGCGTTCGAAGATTTTCTGTTTGATTACCTGAACCGGATAAAATTCGGGAATGCGTCGATTGAAGGTTTTAACGAAGAAGTGAACCAACGTTTTGGCATCGACCTGATTCCGTACATGCAAGGCTGGTTTAGCAGCAAAGCGCTGCCGGCGTTCCTTGTAGGTAATGTGTCGGCGGTGAATGTATTGGATGAAGACCAATTGAAAACGATGGTTAAATTCAAAATCAGTAATACCGAACCAGTTGAAGGGATTGTTTCGGTTGAGTTCCGCACGGGTGGCGGTTTTGGTCCGGGGTCGAGAAACAGCTCCACCGATAACATCACCAAATTAATCCACCTTGACGGTAATCAGACTAAGGAAGTGAGCTTCCTGCTTGCCGGTACTCCGCGCGGAGGAACCATCAACACGCTGGTATCGCGCAACCTGCCCTCCGAAATCCGGTTGCCGCTCGACGATATTGAAGAAGACAAAAAGGCCGTTCCTTTTGAGGGCGAAACCGTAGTGGAGGTTCCTGTCCGGATTGCCGAAGACAACGAAATTATTCTGGATAACGAGGATCCCGGTTTTGTTATTAGTGAAAACAAAGAAACCAGCCTATTAAAAAAGCTGCTAACCAAGGAAGATGCCACAACCGAGAAATATTCGGGGATGAACAACTGGCAGCCACCGCGTAATTGGACTTTAACCACCAATTCATCATTTTACGGCGCATACATTCGTTCGGCGTATTACATCCGCTCGGGCAGTGGCGACCAAAAAGCGGTGTGGAACGTTCCGGTTTCCGAGGCCGGATTTTACGATGTGTATGCCTATGTAACCAAGATGCAACGCCGTGGGCCAGGCCGTAATGACAATCCGGGGGAATATCATTTCACCATTCATCACGACGATGGCGAGGAAACCGCCCTGGTGGATATGAAATCGGCCGATGAGGGCTGGAACCACTTGGGGGCATTTTACTTTTCGCCCGATACGGCCGTAGTGGACTTAACCAATGAAAACACAGGCCGCGTGGTAATTGCTGATGCGATTAAGTTGGTGAAACAGTAGTCAGTCGCTGAGATTTAGAATTTAAATATTGAAACTACATACGAAATGAAAAAACTGTATCCGAAATTGAAACTTTTGCTGTTCAGCCTTCTGTTACTGTCCGGGGGGGGGCTTTCGGCCCAGCAAATTCTTACCCTGGAGAAGGCATTGGAGCTTGCCCAGCAAAACAGTCCGGCCATCCTGACTTCGTTGCTCAGTTTGGAGCGCTCGCAACAGCTGCTCAAAGCCCAAAAAGTAGCCCTGAAATCACAATTCACCCTTAGCCTGACCCCGGTTGATTACAGCAAAAACCGCAGTTTTGACGATTATACATCGACCTGGTACACCAACGAAAACCTGGCCTCATACGGAACATTCACCGTGGCACAGCCGGTTTTGATAACCGATGGTACCCTCTCGCTGAACAACCGCTTTGGCTGGCAAAAAAGTAATTCAACTGCCAGCGGGACAGAGAACGAAACCTTCAGCAACAACCTGTACCTGAGTTTCAACCAACCCCTGTTTACCTATAACAAGCTAAAACTTCAACTTAAGAACCTGGAGTACGACCTCGAAAACTCGAACCTCAGTTACGCCATGCAGCGCCTCAACCTGGAACGGCAGGTGACCCAATATTTTTACAACGTGTTTATGGCACAAATGAGCCTGTCGATTGCCCAGGACGAATTGAGCAACACCGAAAAAAACTACGAGATAATTAAAAATAAGGTAGATGCAGGCTTGTCGGCCCGGGAAGAATTGTACCAGGCCGAGTTGAACTATGCCACGTCAAAGTCCGATATTCAAAACAAACGCGTATCGCTCGAAAACACCAAAGACCTGTTTAAACAATACATTGGGATGGACATTTTCGAAGAAATTTCGGTGATGGGAAATGCCGATGCCACCCCGGTTGAAGTTGACCTGAAACAAGCAATCGATTACGGGTTGAAGTCGCGCATGGAAATACGTCAACGCGAAATCCAGGTCGAAACATCGCAGTTCGATTTGATTACCACCAAGGCCCATAACGAGTTTAAGGGCGAAATGGACCTGTCGGTGGGGATTATCGGCGACAATCCGAAATTACCCGATATTTATTCCAACCCAACTCAAAACCCGCGTGTGTCGGTGGCGTTCAACGTTCCACTGTTCGACTGGGGCGAGAAGAAAGCACGGATAAAAGCGCAGGAGGCTATCATTCAAACCCAGCAACTGAACCTGGACGAGGAGAAAAAGCAGATTGTTATCGACATCCGCTCGGTTTATCGCAGCCTTCAAAACCTGACCACCCAGATTGAAATTGCCAAACAAAGCGAGAAAAATGCGCAAATGACCTACGAAATTAACGAGGAGCGGTATAAAAACGGCGATCTGACGGGGATGGACCTCAACCAGTTTCAAACCCAGTTATCGACTCAAAAAATGAATTATGCCCAATCGCTGATTGATTACAAAATCGAGTTGCTAAACCTGAAAATTCAAACCTTGTACGATTTTGAAACCCGTACAGCAATAGTTCCGCAAGAACTGATTGACTCGGCAAAAACTAAAAAATAAACCCATCAACCATCGAAAAAATAAGTACCATGAATATAAAGTTTTATGCTCCCCTGGCTTTTGTTGCCATTCTTGGACTGGCATCGTGCAACAACCAAAGTACTAATGCCGAAACCGACATGGCCATTCCCGTATCGGTAGAAGATATTAAACTGGGTTCCATTGAACAGACTATTTCCACGACCGGAACCGTAACGGCATCGCAAACAACAATACTGAGCACCGAAACCAGCGGCGACTATACGCTGAAAAACAATCCGCGCACCGGCCGTCCGTTTGCACTGGGCGATATGGTTGAAAAAGGCCAGGTGATTATTCAGTTGGAAGACCAAGAGTACATGAATGGGCTGGGCTTGGAAGCCAAAGAACTGAACCTGAAAATTGCGGAGCAAACCTACGAAAAACAAAAATCGCTGTACGACAAAGGCGGGGTTACCCTGAGCGAACTGAGCAATGCCGAAGTTTCGCTGGTAAATGCCAAAAACAGCAACGAGCTGGCACAAATTCAATTGGCAAAAATGCAGGTGCGCGCGCCGTTCAAAGGTATTGTTACCGAACTGCCCACGTTTACCCGGGGCACCAAAGTAGCCAGCGGAACAGCCGTGGTAAGCCTGATGAGCTACGACAAACTACTGCTCGAAGTAAACCTTCCCGAAAAATACATTAACGAAATTAAACCAGGACAGAACATCCGTGTCATGAACTACACCCTTCCCGACGACACCCTGCATGGGCGCGTAAGTGAGCTTTCGCCTGCAATCAGCACCGAAACCCGCACGTTCCTTGGCAAGCTTGAAGTGGATAACCCCGAGTTGAAATTACGTCCGGGTATGTTTGTCCAGTCCGAAGTGATCCTGGATCGCAAGGATAGTGTGGTGGTGATTGCCAAAAATGTTGTTATCTCCAACCGTCGCGGAAAAACCGTGTATATCGTCAGCAAAGGTACCGCCGAAGAAAAGCAAGTTACTTTTGGTTACGAAGATAAAGACCGGGTTGAAATTACCTCGGGGCTGAAAGCCAACGACCGCCTTGTGGTGAAAGGGTTTGAAACACTGCGTAACCGCTCGAAAGTTAAAATCATCAAATAGAAAGGGATAAACCGTGAAGAAATTAAGCGAATTTTCGGTCAAATTCCCGGTCACGATTTTGATGATTATCCTTGGTATCTGCCTGTTGGGTGTCATCTCGTACGATAAACTGGGCATCGACCTGTTTCCCGATTTGAATAACCCGCGCCTGTACATTGAGCTGGAGGCTGGCGAACGTCCACCCGAGGAGATTGAAAAACAGTTTGTTGAAAACCTCGAAGTGCTGGCTATTCGTCAAAGCGATGTCACCCAGGTATCGTCGGTATGTAAAGTGGGCAGCGCCCAAATTACGGTGGAATATGCGTGGAATAAAAATATGGACGACGCATTTCTGGATTTGCAGAAAGCCGTGACCTCGTTCTCGCAAAATGCCGACCTCGACGCCATTAACATTACCCAGCACGACCCCAACACCTCGCCGGTGCTGGAAATTGGCCTCACCCACGATGCTGTGGACGATATGAACGAGCTGCGCAAAGTAGCCCAAAACTACATCCGCAACGAGCTGGTACGCCTCGAAGGGGTGGCCGAAGTGGAAGTGAGCGGGGCCGAAGAACCCCAAGTGTTAATTGAAACCAACCAATACCTGCTCGATGCCTTCGGGTTGACACTGAGCGATATTTCAACACGGATTAACAACTTCAACCAAAGTATTTCGGGTGGGACGATTGAGGAAATGGGTACCCGCTATGTGGTGAAAGGCGTGAGCCTGCTGAACGATGCCGACGACTTTGAGAAGGTTATTGTTGGGTATAAACAAGTACAGGCCGATAATACCGAATCGGAATATGCACCTATCTTTCTGCGCGAAGTTGCCAACGTTTCGGTTCAAAACAAAGATCCCGAAAACATCGTCCGCCTCAACGGGCAACGTTGCCTTGGCCTGTCAATTTATAAAGAAACGAAATTCAATACCGTAAAAGCTGTCGAGGCCATTACCAAAGCCATTGGTTCCATCGAAAAAGCGCTGCCGGGGTACCACCTCACCGTGGTATCGAACCAGGGAAATTTTATTAGCAGCGCCATCAGCGAAGTGCAGGATTCGGCTTTGCTGGGTGTATTTCTGGCTATTTTGGTGCTGTTCGTGTTCCTTCGCCGCGTTGGCAGTACCCTGATTATCAGTATTGCCATTCCAATTTCGATTATTGCCACCTTCAATCTCATGTACTTCAACGGCCTCACCCTGAACATTATGACATTGGGAGGACTGGCGCTCGGCGCCGGGATGCTGGTGGACAATGCCATTGTGGTGATGGAAAACATTTTCCGCAACCGCGACGAAGGCATGTCGGTTCGGGAGGCTGCCATAGAAGGAACCGCGCAGGTGAGCGGGGCCATTACGGCTTCAACCTTAACAACCATTGTGGTTTTCCTACCCATTGTGTACCTGCACGGGGCTTCGGGCGAGTTGTTTAAAGATCAGGCCTGGACGGTGGCATTCTCGCTCATTTCGTCGCTGGCGGTGGCAATCCTGCTTATCCCCATGCTGTTCAACTTGTTTTACCGAAACCAGAAACAGGTGAACGTGCGAACGGTGCAGGTGAAGGGATACGGCCGTTTTCTCGACAAATTACTCAACAATCGCGGGCTGGTTATCGTGGCCGCCTTGGTTCTGATGGGGTTGTCGGCGATGCTTGTTCCGCTAATTGGCACCGAGTTTATGCCGAAAACCGAAACCCGCGAATTCAGCCTCGACATCCGCATGGCCGAAGGTACCCGCCTGCAACGCACCAGCGATGCGGTAAGCAACATTGAAACCATTGTAACCGAACTGTTGGGCGACAACCTGCAAACCGTGTACAGCCAGATTGGCCCCTCAACCGGTATCAGCAGCACCTCTACTTCAATTTTTGAAGGCGAAAATACCGCCACGGTAAAAATTATTCTGAAACCCGAAAGCCAGATGGCTTCCAGTACAGCTATCAAAGCCATCAGCAATACGCTGGGCGATTTGCCCGATGTGGAAATCAGCTACAAACAAGACGAAACCGCACTGAAAAGCATTATGGGGACAGACGAACCTCCGTTGGTGATTGAAGTGCAGGGTACCGAACTGGATGTAATTGAAGGACTGGTGGCCGAGGTGAAAAGCAGCGTGGACAGCCTTCCGGGAATTTACAACGTAGAATCGTCGATGGAAGACGGTTCGCCCGAGGTTGAAATTGTTGTGGACCGGATGCGGGCCGGGATGCAAAACATTAGCGTGGCCACCATCGTGTCGCAAGTCGAAAACCAGTTGACAGGCCTTACATCCGGGCAGGTTGAGCGCCTGGGCGAGCTACAGGATATTACCCTAAAACTGCCGGACAAAACGTTGAACGACCTGAACGACCTGCGGATTACCGCTAACGGACAGGAATACTACATCAACGAACTGGCAACAATAAAAATGGGACAGTCGCCAAAAGAAATCATTCGCCAAAACCAGAACCGGATTGGTAAAATTACTGCTCAGCTCGATAAAAATACACCGCTCGACCAGGCCGTGAAGGAAGTGAATTCAGCCATTGCCTCCATTGAGCTGCCGCTGGATTACAAAGTGACCATCAGCGGCGAAGAAGCGAAACGCCAGGAATCGATGGACAGCCTCGGTTTTGCCCTCATTCTTTCAATTGTGCTGGTTTACATGGTGTTGGCCTCTCAGTTCGAGTCGCTTTTGCACCCGTTCACCATTTTGCTAACAATCCCACTTGCGGTAGTGGGTTCTATTTTGGCCTTCTTCCTGCTGGGTAAATCCTTCAATATGATGGCTTTTATCGGCATCATCATGCTGGCTGGTATTGCGGTAAACAACTCCATCATTTTGGTTGACCGTATTTTGCAGTTACGCAAAGCAGGATTGGCCCGCCACGAAGCGATTTTACAGGCTGGCCAGCAGCGTATCCGTCCCATTATGATGACCAGTTTGACGACCATCCTGGCCTTGGTTCCGCTTACCCTCGGTATTGGCGAGAGCGCCTCGTTGCGTTCGCCTATGGCGTTGGCGGTTATTGGTGGTATGGTTACGTCAACCTTACTTTCGCTGGTTGTTATCCCTTGTGTTTACGACCTGTTCGAGAGCATCAAAGATCGCTTTGTAAAACCCAGAGCAGAAGTTTAGAAGTTATGAGATTTATAATCGATAGAAAAACCCTGATTAGCATGTTGTTTCTCGGCCTTAGCCTGTTGGGCTACGTGTCGTACAAACAGCTGTCGGTGGAATTGCTTCCCAATGCCGAGCTGCCATTCTTATATGTGCAGGCCAGCGCAGGCCAGGAAGTCGACCCGAACTACCTCGAAAACGAGGTGGTTATCCCGCTCGAAGGGGCCATTGGCACCCTCGAAGGGATCGAGTCGTTGGAGTCGAGCATCAACTCGCGCCGCGGGAGCATTGTCGTGTACTTCCAGAAAAGCGTCGACTTTAACATGGCTTATCTGAAACTTCAGGAAAAAGTAAACGAAATTCAGGCAAGCCTTCCCGAAGGAATCAACGTCAGTGTAAACCGGGTCGACCTGAGCCAGATGAACAACCAGTTTATGGAGCTTCAGGCCAGGGGGAGCGGTGGCGTTGACCGGGTTCGCAACGTGGTGGACGAGGAAGTGGTGAGCGAGTTGGAAAACGTTGATGGCATTGCGGGAGTAAACGTGTATGGTGGCCAGCAAAAAACCATCGAAATCATTCCCGACAAAGGAGCCTGCGAGGCGTATAACATTACGCCCGCCCAAATCCGTTCGCTATTGTCGTCGAATGCCCAATCGCGCACCTATGTGGGCAACTTGAAAGAACAGGATCGCTTGTTCTTTGTACACGTGACTGCCCAATACGACCAGGTGCAGGAAATTGAAAACCTGGTGGTAGCCAACGGGCCAATTTTATTGAAAGATATTGCCGAGGTTCATTTCGGTGTAAAAGAGCAAACCAGCTATAGCCGGGTTAACGGCATGGATGCCATTACCGTTCAGTTGGTTAACGACTCACAGGCCAACCAGATTAAACTATCGCATAAGGTTATCGACTTGATTGAGCGAATAAACCAAAAGCTTGAAACGAAAGATGTACAACTGGTTGTTCAGAGCAACTCGGCCGAGACCATGGAAAACAACATCGACCAGATTATCAACCTGGCCCTGGTGGGTGGTTTGATGGCCGTTTTTGTGCTTTGGATGTTCCTTAAAAATGTGCGTATTGTGGCATTTATCGCCTTGTCTATTCCGGTTTCAATTTTCACGGCCTTCAACCTCTTTTATGCTTACGGCATTACACTGAATAGTTTAACTTTGGTTGGTATGGCGCTTGCTGTGGGCATGTTGCTGGACAACAGTGTGGTGGTGCTCGAAAATATTTACAGGCTTGCAGGCAAAGGGATCGATCCCGATACGGCCGTAACCCAGGGAACAACCGAAGTTTGGCGCTCCATTGTAGCATCAACGCTCACGACTATCACGGTATTTTTGCCCTTTGTTTTCTCGTCGAATTACATGATTGAGATGCTGGGCAAAAATGTGGGCATTTCCATTATTTCAACTCTGGTTGTTTCGCTGGTGGTGGCTTTGCTGCTGGTTCCTATGGGCATTCACTTTTTACTGAAACGGAACGGTGGCAAAAGCATTGCTTTTTCGAAAGTAACCACGACCAACCGCATGGTACAAGTGTACCTGCTGTTGTTAAAATCGAGCATGCGCAACCCGGCAGCAACTGTGCTGGGGGTTGTCGCCATTTTCTTTATCACTATTTTTCTGTCTCTTACCGTTAGTGTAAGTTCGCTCACCGAGGTTGAAAACGACGAAATTCAGCTTTACGTGACCATGCCAACCGGTTCGAGCCTGCAAAAGACCGACGAAACCGTGCAGAAAATTGAAGAAAAGTTGGGCGAGGTGAAAGAAAAACTGGATGTGGTGAGCCGTATCGAAGAAGAATCGGCCAATGTTACATTGAAATTGGTTGATGATTTTGAAGATGTGGACGGACGCAGCTTTGCCGAAATAAAACAACAGGTTACCGAGCTGACCAAGGACGTTGACCCAGCCGAAATATCGTACGAACAAGCCAGTTCGGGCGGAAGCAGTTTTGGCGGTAGTGGCGGTGGCGGCAACATGATGGGCGGTTTTCAGCGAATGCTTGGGATTGGCACCAATCAGGAACGTATTGTGTTGAAGGGACAGGACTTTGAGTCGATGAAAACCGTGGCCGAAGATCTGCGCTACTTCCTCGAAAACATGGATATTATTAACCGAGTACGCCTGAATGTTTCGGACAACCAGCCCGAAGTGCACATGCGTTTCGATCCCTTGCTGATGACTTCGTACAACATTACCATGAATAACGTGGCCAGCGAGTTGAATTCGTTCTCGGGCGAAATCTCAACCGGGGTCATGTTTAACCAGGGTGTTGACGAGTACGAAATCGTAATTAACCAGCAGGAAGAAGAAACCGAAGAAACCGCCCGTACCATGGACGATCTGAAGAAAGTACAGGTATCGGATGCTAGCGGCGGCTTGCACGATTTGCAAAATTTTTCCCGTCTGGTTTATTCGCGCGGTATGTCGACCATTAACCGCGTGAACCAGGAAAAGCAGATTGAAGTGACTTACAGCCTGGTGAGCGAAGCACAGGAGTCGAAAGATCTGCTCGAATCGTACCGGTACGAAATTGACAACCTGATTGCCAATTACAATTTTCCGACAGGTATTGCCGCCGAAGTAATTCACGAAGAAGATGATTTGAACGATTTTTACTTTCTTATTGGTGCTGCCATCCTGCTCATTTTTATGATACTGGCATCCGTATTCGAGTCGGTTGTTACGCCCTTTGTGCTCCTGTTTTCAATTCCGCTGGCAGCCATCGGTTCGCTGGTTGCGCTCATTATTACCGGCAACAGCCTGTTCAACGCCAACACCATGATTGGCTTTCTCATCCTGCTTGGGGTCGTGGTCAACAATGGGATTATCCTCATCGATTATAGCAACATTTTGCGTAAACGCGGTTACCGCCGCTCGCGTGCGCTCATGACGGCCGGTTTGTCGCGGGTGCGCCCCATCCTGATTACGGCCATTACAACCATTGTGGCGATGGTGCCGCTGGCGATGGGGCAGGCCGAATACGTGAGCGTTATAGGCGCCCCCTTTGCCATTGTGGTCATTGGTGGCTTAACACTGAGTACGTTGCTGACCCTGATTTTCATTCCAATACTGTATTCCGGTTTGGAAAATGCACTGGACTGGTTCCACTCGCTGAACTGGAAATTGAGAGCGTTTCAACTGGCGCTGATGGCTGGAGTTTTGGCGCTCATTTATTTCGAAGTGGATGACTTTACCATGAAAATGCTCGACACGGTTCTGGCAGTGGTGCTGATTCCGGGAATCACCTGGTTTGTACTGAATAGCTTGAAAAAAGCGGGTACCAAACTAATTGACCCCAATGAAAAGGTACAAATCCGCATCCAAAACCTGGTAAAAATTTACGATCGTCAGGGACGTTTTGCCCGCGAGTGGGTTGGTGGTCTCAACATTCGCCGCCGTGCCGGGCTCGAAAAAGAGTTCCGCACTATCCGCGAATTCGATCAACTTATCTGGCAACTGCCGCTGTTGGGTTTCATCATTTATTTTACATTCTTCTTTTTGGGGCAAGCTTTCTGGATTGCCCTGATGATGCTGCTCACTTATTTCTACGTGTTGGCAATTTACAAGCCGGTAACAATTTACCTGAACAACCGCCACGCCGAAACCGGTAAAGCATTTTACAAGACACTGGCCCTGCGAAGTTATCAGGCTATTTACTGGTTTATGCCACTCGTTGAACTGATTATTCTCTACCAAAAAACCAAGTTTATCGGGTTGGTGATTGCCCTTGCGGTACTTTGGTACCTGGGCTTGGTTATTTCGGTAACTGCCAAACGGCTGTACAATGAGAAGGTGAATGTTGACCGGATTACCGGGCGTTTTGGTTCGCTTCGCCGTACGGTTTACCGCATCGTAAAACAAATCCCGCTGATTGGTAAACGCAAAGTTCCGTTCAAAGCGCTGAACGGTGTTTCGCTCGAAATAAATACTGGGATGTTTGGTCTGCTTGGGCCCAACGGTGCTGGTAAATCAACCATGATGCGTACCATTTGCGGCATTCTGGAACAGAGCTACGGCAAAATCTGGATAAACGGAATTGATACGCAAGAAAAACGCGAAGAGCTTCAGGGGCTGATTGGTTACTTGCCGCAGGAATTCGGTACCTACGAAAATATGCCGGCCTGGGATTACCTGGAGTACCAGGCATTGCTGAAAGGCCTGTCGGATGTGGAAGAACGCCACCAACGCCTCGAATATGTGTTGAAAGCGGTGCACATGTACGATCGCCGTACCGAAAAAATAGGCTCGTTTTCGGGTGGTATGAAGCAGCGCATTGGTATTGCGCAAATCCTGCTGCACCTACCACGTATTCTGGTGGTTGACGAACCTACTGCCGGCCTCGACCCGCGCGAACGTATCCGTTTCCGCAACCTGCTGGTTGAGCTGAGCCGCGAACGTATTGTCATTTTTTCAACCCATATTATCGAGGACATTGCCAGTTCGTGTAACCAGGTTGCCGTTGTCATCAGGGGCCGTGTAAAATACCACGGTACCCCCATTAACATGGTGAACCTGGCCGATAACCTGGTTTGGCAGTACGACGTGCCGGCCAGCGAGTTCGACAAAATGCCGAACAAGCAAATGGTGGTACACCACATGCGGGTCGAAGACAAAATCCGTGTGCGGGTGCTGGCCAAATCGGCTCCTTCGCCCGAGGCGATCCAGGTGAAACCGATGCTCGAAGATGCTTATTTGTGTTTGATTAAAGACTTAAAGTGATGGACAAACGAACAATACACAATACAATAAACCTGCTGACAAGTATGATTCGGTATAACTTCCGGATCATATTTGCCGGAAAATTTGTCTGGTTTTTATTGGCAGCACTAGCTTTTTATGTGTTTATAGCCATCACCGGTGTGGTTAATGGCGAAAACCCCGACGAGGAATTTGTTTATGACATGCTCCTGTTTCCGGCCATTCTGCTTATTTTTTATCCCATGACCTTTGGTATCCAGAGCGACGTGGACGCGGGAATCCTCGAAATCCTTTTCGGCATTCCCGACTACCGTTATAAAGTATGGCTGGTACGGCTGGTATTGGTGTTTGTGCTGGTATCAATCATTCTGTTTGGCTTTGCGGGGCTGAGTTATATTTTCCTTACCCCGGTTAGTTTGTTTAAAATGACTTACCAGCTCATGTACCCGGTTTTCTTCCTGGGTTGTATGGCTTTCATGTTCTCGACCATCGTTAAAAACGGGAATGGAACAGCTGTGGTGATGGTCATATTGGGTGTGCTGGCTTTTGTTATATCAAAAAACCTCGAACGCACCATGTGGAATGTTTTTCTGAACCCCTTTAGTGTACCGCGGAACATGAACGAAATTGTTTGGGCAAGCATTGCGCTGAAGAACCGGATTTTTCTGGTAACCGGAGCATTGGTTTTCCTTTTGTACGGACTTTTTAACCTGCAAAAGCGCGAAAAGTTTATTTAGGTTGATGCCACTTTTAGGGCAGCTCTGTAAAATACAAAGCCGGAAGGGGTAGTTGTATTCCGGCTTATTGGTAAATCAATTATAGCACGAAGGCATCCAAAGGATGCCTTTTTCAATAGGTGCGTAATGGGCTAGGAATAGGTGCTAACCCAAATTGTGCGTTAGAAATGCCCAGCACATAATCTGGGTTGACGTGGAATAATATCGTCAGTCCAACTGTTGTCAGTAGTTGAATTCCAGTCGTTTTCCTCGGATATTCTTTTCAATGTGTCCACGATCGTAGGCCAGTTGCCCGTTGATGTAGGTTTTAGAAACCTGCGAATGAAAAGTAGTCCCCTCAAACGGCGACCAGCCACATTTGTAAATAATATTTTCGGGACAAACCACCCACTCTTTCTCGGGGTTAACCAACACCAAATCGGCGTAATAGCCTTCGCGAATGTACCCACGGCGATCGATGCGGAACAAATCGGCCGGTGCGTGGCACATTTTTTCAACCACTTTTTCGGCTGTAATTTTACCCTTACAAACAAATTCGAACATGGCAGTTAGCGAATGTTGAACCAGGGGGCCGCCCGATGGGGCTTTAAAGTACGAATGTGATTTTTCGTCAAGGGTATGCGGGGCATGGTCGGTGGCAATCACATCAATCTTATCCGAAAGCAAGGCTTCCCACAGCGCTTCTTTGTCTTCGCCCGATTTAATGGCCGGGTTCCACTTGATGCGGGTTCCGTAGGCAATATAGTCACGCTCGTCAAACCAAAGGTGATGAACGCAAACCTCGGCAGTAATTTTTTTGTCTTTTATCGGGCCTGGCTTAAAAAGCGCCATTTCGTCGGCTGATGAAAGATGAAGCACATGCAGCCGGGTGTTGTATTTGGCTGCCAGTTCCACGGCTTTGGCCGACGAACGGAAGCAGGCTTCGGCACTGCGTATTTTCGGGTGCCGCGAAATCGGGACCACTTCGCCGTATTTTTGCCGGTAGATTTCGACATTCTGTTTAATAATGGATTCGTCTTCGCAATGGGTGGCCACCAGGGTGGGTGCATTCCTGAAAATTTCGGACAAGGTATCGTCACTGTCAACCAACATGTTTCCGGTTGACGAGCCCATAAATACTTTAATACCGCACACTTTTCTGGGGTCGGTTTTCAGCACTTCGTTCAGGTTGTCGTTGGTGGCGCCCATGTAAAACGAATAGTTCACGGCCGAAACTTCGGCAGCGCGGGCGTATTTTTTTTCTAATGCTTCCTGAGTGGTTGTTTGCGGGTTGGTGTTTGGCATTTCCATGTACGAGGTAATGCCACCGGCCAGTGCTGCGGCCGATTCACTGGCTATATCGCCTTTGTGGGTCAGGCCGGGCTCGCGAAAATGCACCTGATCGTCGATTGCCCCCGGAATGAGGTACTTGCCTTGAGCATCAACCAGTCCGGCGGCCGAGCCAAAAATAACCGGCAAATCGCCTTCGAAGATGTTGGAAATAAACTCCCCTTCGATAATCACGCCACCGCGAAAGCGTTTGCCTTCGTTAATGATGATGGCATTGTGGATGATGGTTTGTTTCATAATGTGTGGTTTTTATTCGAAGTTACGAATTGAGGACGAAAAAGGCTACATCGCTGTAGCCTTTTCAACCTATTGTGAAGGTGTTTTGTTCAAATTTTTGCTAAACGTTTTGAGTTTTGTAGTGCTTGAACCAGCTTCGGATTTTCATCTTCAGGATTCCCCAAAGAGCTTCGTTGAAAATACCTCCGCTCATTTTTGAGCTGCCTTCCTGGCGATCGGTAAAAATAATCGGTACTTCGACCAATTGAAACCGGTGTTTCCAAGCGGTAAACTTCATTTCAACCTGAAACCCGTAACCTTTTAGCCGAATGTCGTCCAGGTCGATGGTTTCGAGTACATTGCGGCGAAAACATTTGAAGCCGGCTGTTGTGTCCATGATTTTCATCCCGGTTACCAAACGAACATAAACCGATGCACAATACGACATAAGGACACGGCCCAACGGCCAATTGATGACGTTGATGCCTTTGATGTAGCGCGAGCCGATTGCTACGTCGGCTCCCTGGTATTCGCAGGCTGCAAACAGCCGGACCAAATCTTCGGGGTTGTGCGAGAAGTCGCAGTCCATCTCGTAAATGTAGTCGGCGCCGTAGTTGAGTGCCCATTTAAACCCGCTTAGGTAAGCGGTTCCCAGGCCCAATTTGCCTTCGCGTTGCAGCAAGTGCAGTTTACCATCAAACTCGGGCTGTAGCGCTTTTACAATTTCTGCCGTTTTATCGGGCGAGTTGTCGTCAATAATCAGAATTTCGAAAGGTGTTGGAAGCGAAAAGACCTTCCGTATCATCCGTTCAATATTTTCTTTTTCGTTGTAAGTGGGAATGATAACCAGATTGATTTTCACGTGTCGTTTCCGTTTTGTTTGTTGCGAAATTACGTTTTTTGACGACATCTAAGTCGCTAATCTCAAAAATTTTAATTCGTTAGTTTGTCGAAATGATTAAAATGGTGTTATGGTATTGTTAAAATGACAACTTAATGTTGATAAAATATAGTTTATGTCGTAGAAGTTTCAAATTTTGTAACAAAAAGCAGCAGGATTCAATTCACTTTGCGCGGTAAAACGATGGAATTCAAATGCAGGAAAGCAGGAAATGAGTGTTATGGCGTAATAGAACTTACGCTTTTATCGGAAATTAGTCAACGCTTGATTCAAAGTAAAGAACTAAAGAATGATATGTCTGTCATTTTGGAGTTGTTGGTAAAACATTTGAATGCCGAGCGGAGCTTTTTGACGATCTTTAACCGTCAGAACTCGAAAATCTACATCGAAGCGGCTTACGGGTACAGTACAGCGCAACAGGCCCGTGGTAAATACGATTTGGGCGAAGGCATTATTGGTCGGGTAATAGAACTGGCCCGTCCGATTGTGGTTGATAAAATCTCGCAATCGAATTTGTTTTTGAACCGAACCCAGCAAGAATTGAAAAGCAAAGAAGGAGAAGAGCTGAGTTTTATTTGTGTCCCGGTGATTGAAGATGGGCAGGTGACCGGAGCCCTTGGTTTAATCCGAAAATACAATCCTTACATTACCAAGGACGAAAACCTGTTTTTGTTGTCGGTTATTGGCAGCCTTATTTCGCGGGTGGTGGTGTCGCGGCAGGAACGCATGGAGGAGCTGGAAGTACTGCGCCAGAAAAACCAGGAATTACAAAGCAAGCTCAAAGATGAGCACCGACCGGTAAACATTATCGGCAATTCGGGTAAAATGCGCGACGTGTATTCGCTGGTGAATATGGTGGCCGAAACCAGCTCAACGGTATTGATCCGGGGAGAAAGTGGTATCGGCAAGGAGCTCATTGCAGACTCGATCCATTACTCGAGCAAACGTGCAAAAAACAGTTTTGTGAAAGTAAACTGCTCGGCCCTAC
The DNA here is from genome assembly GCA_047972415.1 of Mangrovibacterium sp. Lineage (GTDB taxonomy): Bacteria > Bacteroidota > Bacteroidia > Bacteroidales > Prolixibacteraceae > Mangrovibacterium. The sequence continues at coordinate 4,395 of JBKEAN010000155.1, read as the reverse complement.
CCGATTCGCTAATTGAAAGTGAGCTGTTCGGACACGAAAAAGGAGCATTTACCGGCGCTGATGTACGGCGTAAAGGGCGCTTTGAGTTAGCCGACGGCGGAACTATTTTCCTGGACGAAATTGGTGACATACCCCTCTCTACCCAGGTAAAAATCCTTCGTATTCTGCAACAGCGCGAGTTTGAGCGGGTGGGTGGAACCGAAACGATAAAAATAGATGTGCGGATTGTTGCTGCCACCAACCGGAATCTGGAAGAGCTGATTGAAAAAGGAGGGTTCCGTGAAGACTTGTTTTACCGGATCAACGTTTTCCCGCTTTATATCCCGCCCTTGCGCGAACGGCGCGACGATATTCCATTGTTGGTCGATCATTTTATCGAGAAGTTTAACCAGCGGAACGGGGCTAATGTTAAGCGCATAACAACGTCAGCCTTGAATATGCTGATGGTTTATTTGTGGCCCGGCAACGTTCGCGAGCTGGAAAATTGCATTGAGCGGGCTTGTATCCTCACAACCGACGATGTGATTCATTCTTATAACCTCCCGCCATCGCTTCAAACGGCTGACTCATCGAATACGCAAGCCAAAGGCGGTTTAATGTACACCGTTGAACAGGTTGAAAAACAGCTGATACGTGAGGCCTTGACCACCACCCGAGGGAATGTTGCCAAAGCCGCCGATATGCTGAAGGTGACCGAGCGGATGCTGGGTACCCGCGTAAAAAAATACGACATCGATCCTTGGCGTTTTAAAGTGTAGCCCATTTGATTTTTCTTGACTCGAATGTAAATTCACCCTCAAAAAAAATGGAACTGAAACTTGTTGAGATTGATTTGAATAAACGGGAACACTCGGATGCCTTGTTGCATTTGCTCGATCTGTACATGCAGGATCCCATGGGCAACAAAGCGCCAATGGAGCCTGGGCTGGGCGAAAGAATTATTGCCGGATTGCAGCAGTATCCTTCTTACCTGGGTTTTTTAGTTGAATTGGACGGGGAGTTTGTAGCACTGGCCAATTGCAACAAGAACTTTTCAACCTTTAAAGCCAAACCCTTGATTAATATCCACGATTTTGTGGTGGATCCGGCTCATCGGGGAAAGGAAATAGGGAAATTTTTACTCGACGAAATGGCTCGTTACGGCGAACGAAACGGCTATTGCCGAATTAACCTGGAAGTTAGGGACGACAACCACAGTGCGAAACGCTTATACCGTAAAGCCGGTTTTGATGATTGCAAGCCGCCAATGTACTTTTGGGAGCGGCGCTGTTAAGGAGCCGGTCGCTATTCTTCTGTATTTTTCCGTTCAGTGCGATCTTTTTGGACCCTTCGCTGTTTTAGCAAGAAGTAAATCTTATCAAATGGCTCGAACAATACTTTTTACCGCATCTTTGGCTTTGGCCTTGGCGGTAATTTTCGGCGCTTTTGGCGCCCATGCTTTAAAAGCGAAAATTTCTCCGGAACTGTTACAGGTTTACAAAACCGGGGTTGAATACCATGTTTACCATGCCCTTGGGCTTCTGCTCATTGGTGTACTGGCTTTGCAAATGCCTTCAAAAAAGCTTCGGCTGGCAGCCCTCTTCCTCTTCACCGGTATCCTGTTATTTTCGGGGAGCCTGTATGTGTTGGCTCTTACCGGCGAAAGGTGGATAGGCGCCATCACGCCTCTGGGTGGTTTAAGCTTTATTAGCGGCTGGCTTCTTTTGGCTTGGTCATTTCTTAAAAAGTAACGAAGACGAATTGGGCAGCGTAAAACACCGGACTGAATAATCAGAATTGATATAAATCAATCCCTTCGAAAAATAAGCTTGCAACGAATACGGTGGCTTTTGTAAAAATTTACATTTGCACAGTTTTTTTCATCCGAAATTACCAATGCTTGTGCTATGAGTAACGAAATGTTGGTTCTTTTCTTTGTTGTGGCTATTATTCTGGTTGGAGGAGCCATTGTTTTTTCATCCCTGGCCGCACCCCGCTCGCTGAACCCGGCGAAGTTTGAACCCTACGAATGCGGTATCCCGACAGAAGGTCCGGCTTGGATACAGTTTAACGTTGGTTATTACCTGTTTGCCATCATTTACCTCATATTCGACGTCGAAACCGTCTTTCTGTTCCCTTGGGCTACGGTGATGGGCAAGCTGGGTATGCAGGCTTTTGTCGAGATTGTCATCTTCTTCTTCATTCTGGGTATCGGGCTTTTGTACGCCTGGAAAAAACGCGCATTGCAATGGGTATAGATATTAAATCGATGAAGTACGAAGATTTCGAAGACAACGATTCGTTGGAAATCTTCAAAAAATCGGGAGGTAGTATCCTGATGACCAGTTTGGATCAACTCTTAAACTGGGGACGTTCGAACTCGGTTTGGCCGCTCACCTTTGCAACCAGTTGTTGCGGGATTGAAATGATGGCTGCCGGGGCATCCCGGCACGACTTTGCCCGCTTTGGTATTGAAGTTTACCGCGCTACACCACGTCAGGCCGATGTGATTGTGGTTGCCGGCACCATTGTACACAAAATGGCACCCATCCTGAAGCGCTTGTACGACCAGATGGCCGACCCCAAATATGTGATTGCCATGGGCGCTTGCGCAGTTTCCGGAGGGCCCTTCTATTACAATTCCTACAGTGTTATTCGCGGCGTGGATCACGTGATTCCGGTTGATGTGTATATACCGGGTTGCCCGCCGCGCCCCGAAGCCTTGCTTTACGGGGTGATGCAGCTGCAACGGAAAATTAAGGCCGAATCACTGAGCGAACCCCGCCAGGCAAATGATAACCTGCTATAACGAATGGATATGAAAAATGCAGAACTCCAGTTAAGCTTGAAGGAGCGTTTTCCGGAAGCCAGCTTCCCCGAAAATACCCAGCTCACCGAAATGGTGGTTCCGGCGGGTCAAATCCACTCCGTTGCCAAACAATTAAAAACCGATTTCGACTACCTGATTAGTTTGACCGCAGTGGACTGGAAAAATAAACTGACCGTGGTTTACCACCTCGAGTCGGTGAAAAGCCGCCAGCTGTTGGTTGTAAAGGCTGATATCACCGACCGCGATAAGCCAATTATCGACTCGGTGTCCGATGTGTGGGCAACAGCCATTCCGCACGAATGCGAAGTTTTTGACCTGTTCGGGATCCGCTTTGCCAATCATCCGGCCCTCCGTCGCTTGTTCCTTGAGGACGCTTACGGTTTTCCGCTGCGCAAAGATTTCCGCGATGAAGTAAACATCATTGAACGCTAATGCAAGCTATATGAGTGAAGAGATTATCAAGGATGTCATCATCAAGGATAGCGAAGATTACATCATCAACATGGGGCCGCAGCACCCGTCAACCCACGGGGTTTTGCGGCTCGAGGTGTGTTTGTTGGGCGAAACGGTGAAGTACCTCATTCCGCACGTTGGCTATATTCACCGCGGCATCGAGAAAATGTGCGAGGCGAACACCTACCCGCAAGTCATTCACCTGACCGACCGCCTGGACTACCTGTCGGCACACATGAACAACGAAGCGGTTTGTTTGTGTGTTGAAAATGCCTTGCAGCTTGAAGTACCCGAGCGCGTAAAATATGTACGAACCATTTTGGATGAGCTGAACCGCATTGCCTCGCACCAACTGTGGTGGAGTGCGTTTGGGATGGACATGGGCGCGTTGACGACCTTTTTTTACGGCCTGCGCGACCGCGAGCTGATTCTCGACATTTTTGAAGAATCATTCGGATCGCGTTTATTACACAGCTTCAACACACCGGGCGGTTTGATGCACGACATTCACCCAAACTTCCAAAAAGGAATTAAAGACTTTATCGCCTACTTCCGCAAAAAGCTTCCCGAATACGATCGTTTACTTACCGGCAACGTTATTTTTGAACAACGTACCAAAGGGATTGGACGATTGAGCCGCGAACAGGCGATTGCCTACGGGGTAACCGGCCCTTCGGGGCGTGGCTCCGGCTTTGCCTGCGACCTGCGCAAACACGCGCCGTACAGTGCCTACGATAAGGTTCAGTTCAAGGAAATTCTTTATACAGAAGGCGACACCTTTGCCCGCTACAAAGTGCGTATGGACGAGCTTTGGGAGTCGATGAACATCCTTGAACAACTGGTGGACAACATTCCGAACGACGGCTATACCGCTAAAATGAAACCGATCATTAAGTTACCGGCCGGAGAGTATTTCCAGCGGCTTGAAACAGCCCGCGGAGAGTTTGCGGTCTATATTGTGAGCGATGGCGATAAAAAGCCCTACCGGGTAAAATTTCGCTCGCCAAACTTCAGCAACCTGTTTGTGATGAATGAATTGGCGAAAGGCGGGAAAATTGCCGACCTCATTGCCATCAGCGGTTCGCTCGATTTGGTAATCCCTGATATTGACCGTTAATCCCGCAATTTTATGC
>JBKEAN010000154.1:0-6546 GCA_047972415.1 Mangrovibacterium sp. | reverse complement strand
TGGCATACTTTATTTTTACGAACTTCCCTTTAATCGAGGGTGGAGGGTAACGCTCAATGGCTTCCAGCAACACTTCGTTCAGTACCGAAGTTTTCACTTTTTGCGATTTGTTTTGGTAAACCTCCACGGCTGTTTCCAATGCTTTAAAGATACGTTGCTTGGTCATGGCCGACATAAACACGATGGGTACATCGGTAAAGGGGGCAATGCGCTCGTGAATTTCTTCGGTAACCTTTTTCACCGAGTTGGTGTCTTTTTCCATCACGTCCCATTTGTTTACCAGGATGACCACGCCTTTTTTGTTGCGCAGTATCAGGTTGAAAATGCTTACATCCTGCGCTTCTACCCCACGGGTGGCATCAATCAGCAGCAAGCACACGTCAGCCTCTTCAATGGTGCGCACCGAGCGGAGTACCGAGTAAAACTCCACATCTTCTTTCACTTTGGCTTTTTTGCGCAAGCCGGCCGTATCAACCAGGTAAAAGTCGTGGCCAAATTTGTTGTAACGCGTGTTGATGGCATCTCGGGTGGTGCCGGCAATGTTGGTTACTATGGTTCGTTCTTCGCCAATCAAGGCATTGATGAAGGATGATTTACCCACGTTCGGACGGCCAACCACGGCAAAGCGAGGTATGTTTTCTTCAATTATTTCGCGCTCTTTTTTGGGGAAGGCAGCCACTACATCATCCAGCAAATCGCCGGTGCCGCTACCGTTCATCCCCGAAATGGGGTGCAGTTTCTCTCCCAGTCCGAGCGCATAAAACTCGTTGGCATCCATAATGCGTTGGTTGTTGTCAACCTTGTTTACCACCAGAAAAACGGGCTTGTCAACCCGTCGGAGGATGTGTGCCACGGCTTCGTCCAAATCCGTAATACCGCCTTCAACGTCCACGACAAAAAGTATCACATCGGCCTCGTCAATGGCAAGGCGTACCTGTTTACGGATTTCTTCTTCAAATACATCATCCGAGTTGGTTACGTAACCACCGGTATCAATTACCGAAAACTCTGCGCCGTTCCATTCCGATTTGCCGTAATTGCGGTCGCGGGTAACTCCGGCCAACTCGTTTACGATGGCCTGGCGGCTTTCCACCAAGCGGTTAAAAAAGGTTGACTTTCCAACGTTTGGCCGTCCTACTATTGCTACAATATTGCTCATTGCTCTGTTATTTATGTTCCGGGTGTGGGGCTTGCGCCTTCGCCCTCCTCTTGTTTCAAATTCCAAGTTTCAAATTCCAAAGGGGAACTGCAACTTTAAACTCACTGATTTTTTGATTTCTTATTCAATATTCGAAGTGAATATTGGTTATTCTTTTTGGGCTGATGTTTAACCACGAAGGGTACAACGTACGCACAAGGTTTCACCAAGTAAACTGATTACTAAACATTGTTTACTGAAAGTCGTAGCCGAATTGACCCAGTTGGCGGTCCTTGTCGCGCCAGTCTTTGGTAACCCTTACGTATAGCTCCATGAATACCTTTTTCTGGAAAAACTCTTCCAAATCCAGCCGCGCTTCGGTAGCTACCTTTTTAAGGGCTTTGCCCTGATGTCCGATAATGATACCCTTCTGGCTATCGCGGGCAACATGGATAACGCAGCGCAGGTTCAACAAGCGGTCTTCCTCCTTAAATTCTTCTACTTCCACCTCAACCGAGTAGGGTACCTCTTTCTGATAGTTTAGCAAAATTTTTTCGCGGATAATTTCGGTCACAAAGAAACGTTCGTTGCGGTCAGTCAGTTCGTCCTTCGGAAAATAGGGCGGACACTCGGGCAATAGTTCCAGAATGCGGTCGAAAATAGGACCGATGTTGAACTTTTCGGTGGCCGAAATGGCAAACACGTGGGCTGCCGGCAGCAGGTCCTTCCAGTAGGCGTACAGGGCCAGCACCTTTTCCTGGTCCGAGAGGTCGATCTTGTTTATAAGCACCATCACCGGAGCATTCGACTTACGTACTTTTTCAAGGTACTCGCTGTTTTTGTCTGGTTTTTCCACCACATCGGTCACGTACAAAATCACGTCGGCATCAATCAAAGCCGTGTTCACATAGCTCATCATCGACTCCTGCAACTTGTAATTGGGCTTCAGAATACCCGGGGTGTCTGAGTACACAATCTGGAAATCCTCGCCGTTTACAATCCCTTTTATCCGGTGGCGGGTGGTCTGCATCTTTTTGGTAATGATTGACAAACGCTCGCCCACCAAGGCATTCATGATGGTTGATTTCCCGACGTTCGGGTTCCCTATAATGTTGACAAAACCTGACTTGTGCGCCATTTAATTATAAATGAATGTTTTAAAACCGCCGCAAAGATAATCAATTAATTGAAAGCCACATCGCTTTGCAAATACCGTCTGTAGTAAAACCGGAAGCAGGACAAAAATTGTTGGTATTGGCAAAATGGGAGCCATGCCTTTTTAATATAAGATATTGTGCCAGTTTTTCATATTTTTGTATTTGTATGTCAACCGAACCGGGAAATTGGTTTAAATTGACGAGGTATTCACCGGAATGAGTACATTTTCAGTTCGATTCAATTCAATATACTCGTGATAATAAATGCTGATTTATGAAAACAATAACAAGCAAGTTGGCTTTCGTTACTATTTTTTCGCTGTTGCTGATGGGGCAGTCAGTTGCTTCCGGAAAAGATGAAAAAGCTGAAAAGGAGAAAAAGAAGAAAGAAAAAAACCTGTCCATTATTCCGCTTCCGGCCATTGCGTACAACCCTACCAACGGTTGGTTGCTGGGCGTTGCCCCCGGCGCCAGTTGGTTTATGGGCAATCCCACTACAACCAGCCTCTCGTCGGGCTTGGGAACTTTGATTTATACCACGAAAAAGCAGTTTCTGTTTACCGCAAAAACCAATGTTTTCCTGGATGGCGACCGTTGGAACCTGATGGGCGACTGGCGTTATTTTATCAGTTCGGCACCAACTTACGGGCTTGGTACCGGGCCGCAGTCGGGCAAAGTGGTTGGTACCGGTGTTGAATACGCCGACGGGCTGTTCAGCAAACCAATTGCCGACGCGCAAATGATGGATTTTAATTACCTCCGCTTCCACGAAACCGTTTTGAAACGGATTGAAGATACCCGCTACTTTGTGGGCTTGGGTTATCACCTCGATATTCATTCGAAAATAGACGATAACTTGCTCGACCTGGAGGCGGACGAACCCGTTCTTACCTCCCATTATGCGTACCAGACGGCCAAAGGGTTTTCAGCCAAGAAATATGTGTTGTCGGGGATTTCGCTCAACGCGTTGCTTGATAGCCGCGACAATGCCGTAAACCCCTACAGCGGGAGGTACGCTTTTGCAAACCTGCGCATCAACCCCAAGTTTTTGGGAAGCGATAAAAGCTCGACGCTTTTGTGGCTCGAGTATCGCGATTACCTGCACCTGGACCAACAACGCCCCCGCCACCTGCTGGGGTTCTGGACCTACGGCTGGTTTGTTAGTTCGGGCAGTGTTCCGTACATGGATTTGCCGGCTGTTGGCTGGGACCAGTTCGGCCGTTCGGGGAGGGCGTATACCCAAGGCCGTTTTAGGGGCGAGGATTTAGTGTACGGCGAAATGGAATACCGTTTTCCGCTGCAAAAACAGAAGGAAATGTTTGGCGGGGTACTTTTTGTAAATGGCACTTCGGCCAGTAACCGGATGGGCGACATCGGCTTGTTTAAGTACATCGATTTGGCTTACGGCGCCGGCTTGCGGGTAATGATTAATAAAAAATCGCGGGCAAACCTCAATATCGACTATGCCGTTGGCCGTTACGGCGCAGGTGGTTTTTATTTTGGCATTAACGAAGTTTTTTAGGCCCGGTTATTTTAGTACAAGCTAAACAGCAAACTGGCTGTATACGATTTCAAAAACGAATCTGATAACCAAACATCAACACTATGGATAAAAAATTACACATCATCCTGAAAAGGTTAATCGTTTTTGTGCCGGCTTTTGTGATGGCATTAACGGTTTTGGGGCAGTACTCGCAGTTGCAGCCCGGCGATACGGTTCGCGCCAAATACCCCTACAAATTTCCGTTGCTGGGTGCCAAGGCCTACGAGAAGGGTTTCGATATTCCGTACGCTGCCGGGGCTATGCTCAACTATTTTACCGCCAAACAGGACATTAAAATTACCGAAATTGCCATTGGTCTGTCTGATGGGGTAACCCCCGATATTCCGCTAACCGATATTGGCGGACTGGTGCAGTTTGGCGAGCTCAGCGCCCGCGCTACCTCGGTGAATGTGCGCCCCGACCTGTGGGTACTCCCATTTCTGGATGTTTACGGCATTATCGGTAAGTCGTGGGCCGAAACAACCGTGGAGCTAACTTACCCGGTCGAAATTAAAACGGTTGCCGAACTAAGCGGGACCAGCTATGGTTTTGGACTGACCGGTGCCGGGGGGCTGGGCAAACTCTTTTTTGTGCTCGACGGCAACTGGGTTTGGACCATGATGACGAATTTTGAAGACCCGGTTAAAGTGAAAAACTTTTCGTTCCGCATTGGTAAAGCCTTTAAAATTGCCCGGATGCCCGAGTCGAACGTGGCCGTGTGGCTGGGCGCCATGCGTATAAAAATGGGCGGGGTAACCGAAGGCAGTATCCGACTGGGCGACCTGTTGCCACCCGAAACCTGGACCCGCCGCGACCAAATTGTGGATAATTACTGGACCTGGTACAACGAGGAAGCTAAACTGCCCGAGAAGTTGGTGGCCGATAAAATTCTGACCCCCGTAATGAACAAGCTCGACGAAGCCGATGGCTCCGGAATTATTAGCTACCGCATACGCAAACGGCCCAAACAAGAGTGGAACATGCTATTGGGCGGCCAGTACCAACTTAACAAACACCACCAATTCCGCATGGAAGGCGGTATTTTAGGTAACCGCAGTTCGCTGTTACTCTCGTACAACTACCGCTTTGGTTTTTAAGCTATAATTTGTCCCTATCCGGCTTTGTGGCCGGGTTGGTGGCTTGCTGGCATCAATGGCCCGCCTATTCACCCGGTTAGCGTTGCTTTTTGGGCGAGTTGGTGGGCTTTTTGTTCGCTTTTGGCGCTATTCTGTCCCGTTTTCTTCTATTATTTTCAATTTATATTGAAAAAAAATCAACCATTCATTTATTATTTTCTGTAAATTATAAATAACAATCAATTTATTACATAATAAAATGAATAAGGTTGATATTATTTTTAAGTTTTTATTGAAAAACAGAATATTAAAATCGAATTTTATATCGGATTACCTTAAATTAATAAGGTAGTTGTTAAAAATAAAAAGAGAATTGTTTAATTTAGTCATGTAAAACTTTAATATAAATAAATAAACGTTTAATATAAATTAGTTAATATTGAAGATAAGTAAGTAAATCTTCAATATAAATAAGTAATTTTTTAATATAAGTAAGTAAACCTTTAACCAAAGTAGATAACCATTTAAGCCGGTAATAAACAAGTTGAAGGTAAATGATTGGAAACCGTAAAATGGGCCCGTTATGTTTGGGCAAAAGGCAAATAATGATTCACCAACCCAAAAGAAAATACAGATGGAAGAACTTGATATTGTAAAAATGGTAAAACGCCAGTTGAAAGCCAGGAACATAGGCATCCGGAAGCTGGCAAGCTCGCTGGAGATGAGCTATGCCGGTGTTTGGCAAATGCTCCGGAGCGATAATTTGCGGGTGCAACGCCTGGCAGAGCTGTCGGAAGCCCTGCAATACAACTTTTTTCGCGAGGCAGCCGAGCAGCTGGGCTATACCGAGCCCGTATACCCCAGTGCCGAGGCGGCTAGTTGCCAGGCCCTGCAACAACGGGTTGCCGAATTGGAACTGGAACTGAAAGTGCTGAAAGAGGCCATTAGCCTGATGCGGTCGTAATTAGGGCGGGGCTATTCTATTTCGTCCAGCTCCGAAAGGGTTTCGTTAAGTTGCTTAATGTAGCGGCCGTACAGGCGGCCAAAGCCCCAGCGGAACAGGCTGAAAACAAGGAGCAATATGGCGATAAGCAAGGCAAAGCTCAAAACAACGGTATTTTGGTTTTGCTCTTCAAAATAAACGGCACTATCGAAATTTGGGTTAGCAAAGAATCCGGCAACGCTTGAAGCGGCAATGGCAAACAGGAACACCACCAGCGACCAGTAAAACAATTTGCGGTAGCTTGTGAGCAATTTTACCGACGAACGGAGCACCTGGCCCATGTCGCGGGTGTTGGAATAGTTGTTTTTTACGCTCCGGTACTGGAGCCAGAAGTACACAAAGGTACCCAGCAGAAACAGGTTGTTGAGGGCATCGATTAGGTATATCCAGGCTGGGACTTCGGTTTCGCGGGCCATGTTGGGGGTGAGGAATAAGGTATCGGCAAGCGAAAAAAGCACCAGGGCACAAACCACCGCAAAACCGATACGCACGTTGCGGTCAATACGGTCCATCAGGTTACCGGTTTTGCGTTTCAGCATCCGTTGTAACTCGTTTTCGTCAATCCGGCGTTTGTCGGCTTCCGATTCGGAGAATTTGTTCCAGGTCTGTTTCAAATCGTTTAGTTCCAT
>JBKEAN010000153.1:0-20683 GCA_047972415.1 Mangrovibacterium sp. | reverse complement strand
TTTGCGCGTCATGTTCAAGTTCGATGCTGCCTTTTCCCCGCCACAACCGAGCATTTAACCCAGGACGCGCCGGGAAAACAAAAAATGTTGGTTGGGGTTTGAGCTAAATTTGCCCGTTTTTCGTTACTCTTTTTAACACTTTCTTGTTTTTTGTGCATGCCCCTTGCTCCACACCCCACCAAAAAAGATGTGCCACCCTCGCAGCGGGGGGCACTTCTTCAATTAGTTCGCATGATATGGTCAAGGCGTAAAATCCGCCTGATTCAAAAAATCATAGCTCATTCGCACACTTTCAATGGGATCGAAGTTGTAACGCTCCACCTCAACCACGTAATTTTTCATGCCTGCTTTCGCTGCATTTTCAAAGTCTGGTTTAAAGTTCATCGTTCCGGTTGGCCCCAATTCGGTTTCATCCTTTACATGGTACAGTTCAAACCGTCCCGGATAGCGGCTAAAGTAATCAACAGCTTCTTTGCCACCTTGTTTAATCCAGTACAAATCAAGCTCCATCATTACTTTGCTTGGGTCGGTATGCTGCAACAGGTAGTCGTAAAACAACTGCCCGTCCAGTTCGGTATCAAACTCGTGCGCATGGTTGTGGTAACCAAACCGGATTCCGGCTGCATTGCATTTTTCGCCAACGGCGTTAAAATAATCGCAATAGCGTTGCAAAGTGTCCAGGCTCCGGTAGGCATCTCCTCCCATCGATGGTTTTACAATCCATTCTGCTCCGACAGCCATATGGGCAGCTATGCACTCATCCCACCACTGCATGGCGTTGTCCCATCCGGCCGAGTCGGGTAAATTGAGACCGGTATGTGAGCCTTTCATTTTAAGGCCATTCTTTTCGAGCAAAGCTTTAAAATCGACCGGGGACATTCCGTAAAACTGCCCATCATTATAACCGGCCGCTTCAACGTATGTATAACCGATTTGTCCAACCTTCTCAATGGTTCCCTGAACATCGCTGCTCATGGCATCGCGCACCGACCACAGCTGCAAGCCGATGTCCTTTTTCGGCTTTTCGCTTTTACACGACGACATCATTACCGTCGCTAATAGCAAGATAAAAGCACTCGTTCCGAGTTTCATAACTCGCGTATTTTAATATTGCGGAACCACACGTCGTCGCCATGATCCTGCAATCCGATGTACCCTTCTTCAGCCGGGTTAACGAAGTCGGGCCAATTGGCAAATTTGCTGTTGGCACACATGGCGCGCCATTCATCTGTCCACAGGTGGTATTCCACCACATTCTCACCATTCTGGTTATGAATGACCGTACCTTTATAAACCGTTATTAGGATTTTGTTCCATTCGCCGGCTGGTTTGGAGTTTTGCGGTTTGGCGGGAATCAGGTCGTAAAGCGAACCTGCCTGGCGGTTACCGTCATGCCCCAATTTAGCATCTGGGTGACGTTCATTATCAAGAATTTGCATTTCCGGGGCTGATTCGTAAATTGCCGCACCAGGAATACTATCGTGCGGACACTTTTCCTGTGCCAAATAGAAAATACCACTATTTCCGCCCTCCGATACTTTCCACTCGAGCGAAAGTTCGAAGTTACGATATTTTTTCAGGCTGATGATGTCGCCGCCGTTATTGGCACCGGCTTCGCCCCTACCCGAACCTTGAATATGAATGGTACCGTCTTCAACCTTCCAGGCCGAAGGTACCACATCTTTGCAATAGCCCCGCCAGTCGTTCATGCTTTGTCCGTCGAACAAAAGCACCCAGCCTTCTTCTTTTTCTTTCTTTGTTAATTGATTTGGACCAACCTGCTCCGCACAGGCTGAAAACAAGATTACCGCTGCACCACAGGCAGCCACTGTTGCTAATTTATTCATTGATATTATATATTAGAAATTAGATATTAGATGTTTCCTACATGTCATAAGTCTTGAATATTGGGACTCTGAGCCCATTATTCAAGACTCGCTCCTTTCTCCTAAGGCATTTCAGGCAACGACCAAGGTGCACGGTACGTATGCTTAATCAGTTCGGCTGCAAATTCTTTGGCCGGAACCGGGTCAGTCCAGGTTTTATCAAATGTCGGGTGCCCATCGTGAATCCGGAAGCCATCTCTTACCACTGTTTTAATGGTTTCGTCATCGTTCAGGTTGGTAAACTTCATTTGTTCCCCGTTCCATTGCAACGCTTTGTTCAAACCTTGTAAACGAACGGCCAAAACGCCCATCACCACCATTTCATTGAATGGTCCGGCTTCAGCAAAATCAGAAGCGGTTGGCACGCGGCTCTCGGCGCTTTCCTTGCAGGCACGCACCCAATCCATTTCGTGGCTGACGGTAATCCGACGACGGAATTTTGGGGCATTCGGTACACGACCTGACAACAACCAGGGATCTTTTCCGTAGCAACCACAAATCAGTTTATCTTTGGTTCCATGGAAAATTACACCACCACCAGCATCATTCATATCGCGACCTGCCGGCCAACCGTCGGGCAGCATGGGTTTAATTCCACCATCGTACCAATACACGTCAACCTGAGGCAGCTTCAGCTTCATTTTCTTCTTAGGTGTACGTTCGGGGAAGGTTAATTTTACCGACTGGGCCACCGGAGCGCAATCGTTCAGCAACAAAGTTGAATTCCCCTGTGCAACGGTCGGATAACCCAATTCGAGACCAATAAATACAGGATGCAAAATATGGCAAGCCATGTCGCCTAAAGCACCTGTACCGTAATCCCACCAGCCACGCCAGTTCCACGGATGGTATATCTCGTTGTACGGACGCATTTTGGCCGGACCAATAAATAAATCCCAATCCAGGGTTTCGGGCACCCATTGTCCTTGTTCCGGGGTATTCAAGCCCTGCGGCCAAATCGGACGGTCGGTAAATGCTTCAACTTTAGTAATATCACCGATTTCTCCGTTAGCGAGCCATTCGGTGGTCAGGTTCACCCCTTCACCCGAAGAGCCCTGGTTGCCCATTGAGGTTGCCACATTGTATTTAGCTGCCAGTTTTGTTAACAAACGTGATTCGTACACACTGTGTGTCAATGGTTTTTGCAAATACACGTGTTTTCCCATGGTCATTGCATGAGCTGCGGTAATAGCATGGGTGTGGTCGGCCGTAGCAATCACTACGCCATCGATTGACTTGCCCAGCTTATCGTACATCTTGCGCCAATCTTTAAACTTTTCGGCTTTAGGGAAATGGTCAAAACAGTTTTTAGCATATTTCCAGTCCACATCGCATAAACCAATAATATTTTCGGATTGGAGGTTTTTTAGGTTGGCAAAACCCATACCACCAACACCGATGCCGACAATGTTGAGTTTGTCGCTAGGTGCCCTGTGCCCCAACCCTGCAATAACATTGCTCGGCAGAATAGTTATCCCAACCGCAGCCGCAGCTGTGCGACCCAAAAATTGCCGACGGCTTAAACCCGAAGATCCGTTTGAATTGCTCATAGATTTTATGTGTTTTATAGGTTAAAATAATGATGAGTTTTATTTCATTTTAAAACGTTAGTTTGACTTCAAATTAAACAATTTTTTCATTTTCGGCATCCCAGTAGACTTTGCGGTTTTCGCGCAGGGCAATGGTTGCCATGTGGGCAGTAACGGCCTCTTCGAAAGCCTGATCGATGTTACAACTGGGTTGTGTACCGCTGCGGACACAATTGAGCCATTCGCGAATGTGCAGGTGCGTGGTGTCGACCCGCTTGCCTTGCACGTAAGTATACAATAGTCCCCGACTGGCAAAATATTGCTCGGTTGCCGAAGTAACCGCATCCACCGTGCTTTTACCCGGCACATAGGTTATCATTGGTTTGTCGGAAGACATATATCCCGATTCCAGTTGTTTTTTGTACCGGGTTGAACGTGCATCGGGTGTTACGGTCAGCGAGTTCTCCATTTCCATGCTAGCATCGTGCCCCATGATCGTTTTTCCTCGGAAGCGATCGCTTGCCAATGTTGCGCTGTACAGGAAGGTCAAATCGCGTTCGGGGTATTCCATTACTGCCTGAAACACATCGGGTACCTCGCGGCCATCCTTGTAAAAATAGACGCCGCCCGAAGCAACTGCCGAATGCGGGATTCCCAATGCCAATACCTGGTTTAGCGCGTCGTACTCGTGGGTAAGCAAATCGCCCGACAGCCCGGTACCGTAATCCCACCAGCAACGCCAGCGGAAAAATCGCTCGGCGCTAAAGGGATGCGGATTGGTCGGTTCAATAAACTGATCCCAATCAATCGTTTCAGGACTTGCTTTAGGATCAATATCGTAAACCCACGCACCATTCGGGTCGTTTCGGTTGGTACAAACCTCAATCAGGCTTATTTTGCCAAGTATATTTTTATCGATAATCTCTTTGGCTTGCAGGTAGCTGGCTGTTTGACGTCCCTGGTGCCCCAGCTGCATCACAATTCCACTTTCTTTTACTGCCTGCCGAACCTCAAATGCCTCGTCAAGTGTGCGGGTTAAGCCTTTTTCAACATAAACGTGTTTTCCGGCTTTGGCTGCATCAACCACCATCCGGGCATGCCAGTGATCGGGGGTTGCAATAATGACGGCATCTACGTCATCTGCCTGAATTAAATCGGTATAACGCCGGTAACGTTTGGCCGAGGGATCAGATTCACTGCCGGTTCCCTCACGCTTCACATTGGAGGCGGCTTTCATTGCTCTTTCGGCATGAACATCAAACAAGTCGCAAACAGCAGTGATGACAATGTTCAGGTCTTCCTGCTCAAGGTACTCGGCGTAGCGTTTATCGTTTTTGTTTTCGCGGGCTCCTTTTTTCCATTCGTCAATTAGTTCGGGGCGGGCAAAACCCGCAGCCTTCATTAACTGCTCGCCGCGAATGCCGTAGCCGATAATGCCCACACGAATGGTTTTTCCATCTGTTTTTGCAGAAAGCGCAGCCGGATGCTGGTCAAAATTCAACCCCAACTCGCGGGCAATACTCTCTTGTCGGCCCCGTTCGTCATTCCACTTGCTATACATTCCATAGCCAAATAAGCCCAAAACAGGGAGCGTGGCCATTCCTTTTAACAAATCTCTGCGGGAAAACGGGTTTCCCCCTTCTTTCTTTTCTTCCATTACCTTATCGGTTTTTTGGACGGTTAAACAATAGGCGGTCGAGGCCAATTTCGCGGCCGGTTGGAAAAACCAATAGCACGCACAAAAGTGCTACCAGCAACAGGTTTTTATTGACCCACAAGGCTGTTTCGCCGGATGGTAGTGCATAATTGGCTTGCAACAAAGCTGGATGCGACAGAAAATAGAGAAAAATTAAGATGATTCCCGACCAAGTTGCCAAGCGTGTGAACAGCCCCAATATGAGCCCTAAGCCGATAGCTATCAGCCCGTACACATTCAGAAAATTGACAATGGAAAGACTGGTCGGATTGGAGGCCAAAGCTTGAAAAAAGCCGGCAAAGCAACCTTGAGAATCATTCAGATAGGCAAAAGCCGACCACGAAGGGTTCATCAGTTTGCTCATGCCTTCATACAAGCAGTACCAGCCCATCAAAACGCGCGAGCTAACCAGAACAAACAGCTGCGCTTTTGAATAGCTACAATTCAGTTTCATGGGTTTTTTATTTATTAGTTTATCTTTATTCAACCTGTTAAAAGGAGTCGTTGGAATTTACTCAGCCGTTAAACTTGTTTTACCCATTTAGGTCAACACCACCGGTATATCTACTATCATTTTTACCCAAGCCATTCCCTCTAACTCACTTCCTAGTATAGGCTGCAAACGAGCCCGTTAAAATAATATTTTGCGTGCCTAACGAAAACATGTTACACAGGATACAACCAAACTGTAATTTATTCGCCATTTAAGATACTATCAACCCAATCGTCGGGAACTTCCATAACCGACTGGGTTAGTTTCTCGCCCCATAACTGCGAAATATTGTGCAGTTCCCCTTCCATAAAACGCTTCACTTTAATGGCATCGCCCCCTTTTTCGTAAATCATCACATCAATGGGATAGCCCACATCGTTGGCCGACACGCGGGTCGAGTCGAACGAAAGAAAAGCTGTTTTCAACGCAAAGCGAATACTGGTATCGGGCGTAATTGTACGGCGTAAAATAGGTGTTCCGTAGCCCGAATTGCCAATAATGCAGAATGGTGTCCCCTCACCTATTTCAATCCAATTGCCCTGCGGGTATAGCATGTAAAGCTGGTGCTCCTTGTCGCCAACCAACTTACCGCCAACAATGGTATTTATGCTGAAGTCAATGCCACTCTCGGCCAGGCTCCGCTTATCTTCGTTTGACACCCGTTTGATTTGTGCTCCCAAAGCATTCACTACTTCGTATAGTTTTGAAAACTCGTCGAGTTTATCGCTCAATATCTCCGAAAAGTACGTCAGCGTTTTATCGCGGACAGAACGAAGGCCACTGGTCATTAAAAAAATATGCTGATTGCCTTGCTCGTAAATAGTGTATTTATGCGCTGTTGTTGTTTCGTTGCCCGAAGTGATGCGCGTATCGCACAGGGCAACCAACCCGGCTTTCAGTTTAATTCCGATACAATAGGTCATGAAAGGATGTTTGGGGTGTTACAATGCTGAATTCAGTTTTGGCAATAATAGCAAAAATGCACCTGTTCCAATCCAATAAACCTCGTTTTTTTCACTCGTAAAATTCGAAATATACCTTCTCATTTAGGCGGCTAACGAAATAACAAGGGAACAAATTCGGACAAATAAGTACGCCAGTTGGTCCAGGTGTGACCGCCTTCCGACTCTACATAAACGTATTTCATTCCCATATTATCGAGTTTAGCACGGTAATCTACGCCCGATTGGTACAGAAAATCGGTTTTACCCATGGCAATCCAATATAGTTTATAGTCATTATCCATCTGGTTTTTCAAAGTCTGGTCAATATTTTCGTATACTTTTGATTGCACATTCGGATTGGGCAAAATAGCCGCCGAGAATAAGCCAACATAGTCGAACATATTCGGGTAATAACGCGAAATATGCAGCGAATGATAGCCCCCCATTGACAAGCCGGCAATCGCACGGCCAGATTTATCAGGCTTCGCGCGGTAATTGCTCTCAACAAACTTGATGACTTCGGGGAACGTAGCTTCAAACTGGCCATCCATAGTATGTGGAAGCATCATGCCAGGCTTTTGAAAGCCAAGGCTCGATTCGCCCGGAGCAGCCGATTGTGCTACGTTGCCGTTGGTCATTACCACAATCATTGGCTTAGCTTTTCCCTGCGCAATCAGGTTGTCCAGGATTTGTGAGGTACGCCCGTAATTTATCCAAGCTTCTTCGTCGCCACCCATACCATGTAGCAAGTACAGCACCGGATAGCTTTCGCTGCTGGCTTCGTAACCCGGAGGTGTGTAAATAGTTAGGCGACGGAACATACTGTTCCCGGGCGAATTGTACCAGCGGCGGGCAACTGTACCATGCGAAACATCGCGAACCGAATACAAATCGCCCTGGCCACCGGGAATAATGAATATGCTGAAAACCGATGCCACATCGCGAATCATGTACACATTATTCGGATCGGTCGATTTAAAGCCATCAACAACAACATTGTAGGTATACAAATCCGAACCGAGCGGCGCTGAAGTATAGGTCCAGATACCGTCGGAACCTTTCACCATCGTTGCCTTTCCGGAGGTTTCAAATTCGCCGTAAGACGTTTTCATTTTTACTTTTGGCGTAAAATCTCCAGTAATTTGCACCGTATCTGCATGGGCCGCTTCAATGCGAAAGGTAACGCTGTGGTCTGCATTAATCTGCGGAGATACGGTTTGAGCGCCCCCGAACAAGGCTTGCTGGGCAAACAGCGGAACGCTGACCAGCAAGCTGGCCACGATGGTTATAACAGACAATGTTTTCATATAGGTTGATGATGGGTTAAAGCTAGCGTTCGAAAAATAACCATTTAAACCATACAAAATGTATTTCCGACACGCTATTTTCCACAAAAGCCAGAGACTAAAAACGAAATTTCATTTTTTTTCGTCCGTCAGGTAGGGTGGAATCAAAACTTAATGGATTTGTAACAAAATAGATTCATTAAAAGGTTTATCCCATGAGCGACTTATCTGTTATTATCCCATTTATCGACGAAATGTCGGAATTGGAAAGCTCTGCCGGCACAATCCCGGTTACACCGCAAGAGCTCGGGTTTCTGGATCAGAAACCATATTTGGGTTTATTATTGTTTTTCGGGTTGAATTTTGTAGTTACCGGTCTTATTATGGGCTATTTCTATTACCGGAAAACCCACCGCCGCGATTACTTATTCACCTTCCTGATGGTAAGTACAACCATATTCCTGATGGTTTACCTGCTCGAAAGTGTTAAAATAAAAGTTGGTTTTGCCCTTGGTTTGTTCGCCATTTTCGGCATCCTGCGTTACCGCACCGACTCGCTTCCCGTTCGAGAAATGACCTACCTGTTTGTTATCATCGGCATTTCTGTAATCAACGCACTGAGCCACGGTACCAACAGCATGGCCGAGATACTGATTACCAATGGCATTTTTGTACTCTTTACCTGGCTCATGGAAACCCGGCACCTGCTGAAACACACATCAAGCAAAGCGATTATTTACGAGCGGATTGAATTACTGAAACCTGCCCTGTCGGCCGAATTGCTGGCCGACTTAAAAGACCGTACAGGCCTGAATATTAACCGCTTCGAAATTGGCCAAATCGACTTTAAAAAGAAAAGCGCCCGCCTGAAAGTATTTTACCCCTCGAATGGAGAAATAAACTCGGCCGACTCGCAACAAAATGGAAATGATAATGATGACTAATTCACTTAATAACGCAAATATGAAAACTTACCGCATTACACTACTTGTATTGATTGTAGCAGCACTTTACAGCCTAAAAACATCGGCACAAGATAGCGACTTCGGCGCCAGACTTGGCTTCGAATTACAAAAAGAACTGAAAGACTGGACCTTCTCTGCTTCGCAGGAAATCCGCACAATGGATAATAGCAGCGCCTTTTACGGCTCGTACACCGCATTCGGCATTGATTACTCGCCCTGGAAACGCCTGAAGTTTGGCACCAGCTACGAATTCGTCCTGTTCAACGACACCGATTACGACGACATTCAGCCACGCCACCGCCTAAACTGGTTTACCACGGGCAACATTAAAATGGGCGATTTTAAACTTAGTTTGCGCGAGCGGCTACAAATGACATTCAAAGACGAAAGCGAACGCGACTACAAAATGAACCCGAAAACCCGCTGGCGGAACAAGTTCGATGTGGAATACAACATTCCGAATTCAAAGTTAACTCCATTTGCTTCAGTCGAAAGCTTTTACCAGCTGAACAACCCCGACGGAAACCGTTTCGACCAAATCCGTTATAAACTGGGTACCAGTATCAAACTAAACAAACACAACAAACTGGATATTTACGGCCAATACGACCACGAAATGAACGTAAACAACCCGGTAAACCGGACCATGCTAGGGTTCGCGTACACGCTTCAACTTAAAAACAGTAAAAAGAAATAATAAACTTTAAAAATTAATTACCATGAAATTTACAAAACTTATCCTGTTATCAGGCCTGTTTGCCTCTTTACTGCTGGCCGGTTCGTGCAAAAAATACAGTGAAGACGAAGAAACCGAAGAGGACGATGAAGAAACTGTTGTTGATGAAGAAACCGGCAACGAATCAAGCCATGAAGAATCGGGCGACTATACCTGGGACGGAGCCTCGGCTACCGGGATTATCCTGAACACCACATCCATTACCGTGAGCGGAAGCGGTGCTTCGGCCAGCGGAACAACAGCTACCATTAGCGCTGCCGGTACCTATTTGGTTTCGGGAACACTAACCAACGGTAAACTAATTGTTGACACCGAAGATGCTGATGCCGTAAAGGTGGTGCTGAACGGGGCAACAATTACCTGCTCCGACTACGCACCCATTTCGGTTGCCAGTGCCGAAAAAGTGATTGTCATCCTGGCCGACGGAACAACCAATACCCTCACCGACGGCTCGTCGTACACACTGGCCAGCGGCGAAGACGAACCCAATGCAGCCCTGTTTAGTAAAGCCGATTTATCGGTTTCCGGTAACGGTTCGTTGGTAATTGATGCCAATTACAACGATGGGATTGCCAGCAAGGACGGACTGATTATTGCCAGTGGGACCATCAGCATCAATGCCGTTGACGACGGGATACGCGGCAAAGACTACCTGATTGTAGAAAGCGGAACAATTGGTATAACTGCCGGCGGCGATGGCTTGAAATCGGACAATGACGAAGACGATACTAAAGGATACATTTCGGTAGTGAGCGGTACCATTACGGTAACATCCACCAACGACGCGTTACAGGCCGAAACCGATTTGCTGATTGCCGATGGTACCTTCAAACTAACATCGGGCGGAGGTAGTAGCAAAACAGTAAGCAGTACTGAATCGGCCAAAGCGCTGAAATCGGGCGTGACAACGGTTATCGACGGCGGTACCTTTACCATCAGCGCTGCCGACGACGCCATCCATACCGACGGGGAAGCAACCATAAACAGCGGTACGTTCGCCATTTCAACAGCCGACGATGCCATCCATGCCGAAAGCACAGCCAATGTTAACGGGGGTACTATTACCATTAGCAAATGTTACGAAGGGATTGAATCGGCAACCATTAACATTACCGACGGCGATATTACGATTACCTCATCAGACGACGCCATCAATGCATCGAAAGGCTCAGGTGGAGAAAGCAACGACGGCAGTTTACTAAAAATTTCGGGTGGCTACCTGGCTATGTATTGCACCGGCGACGGGCTCGACAGCAACGGCAGCATCACCGTAACCGGTGGCACCATTATCGAGCACGGCCCAACCTCGTCGCCCGAAGTGGCTATGGACTACAACGGCACTTGCCTTTTCAACGGAGGTACCATCGCCCTGGCCAGTATTAACTCGAGCATGAACCAAACGCCCAGTACCACTTCAAC
Organism: Mangrovibacterium sp.; assembly: GCA_047972415.1. Taxonomy (GTDB): domain Bacteria; phylum Bacteroidota; class Bacteroidia; order Bacteroidales; family Prolixibacteraceae; genus Mangrovibacterium. The sequence goes on along the minus strand of JBKEAN010000153.1, from coordinate 9,729 downwards.
CCAAAACACGGTACAAATTCGTTTCAGCTCTAGCCAATCAGCCAATAGCATTTTCCGCATCCAAGATGCCAGCGGCAACGAAATCGTTACCTTAAAACCATCAAAAACGTACTCGGCCATCACCTTCTCATCATCGGGTTTGGCCAAAGGTTCTACCTACTACGTTTATACCGGTGGCAGCTACTCTGGCGGCACTTCGACCGGCGGATTGCTGAGTGGAGGCACGTATTCGGGAGGAACCCAATACACCAATTTTAGCGTATCAAGCTCGGTAACTACTGTTGGAACCGCCAGCGGGCGCTAATAACCTGAACCAATTTAAATTGAAAATTGAAAACCTGAGCGATAGTCCCCAGTAATACTGCGGAAACCACCGCTCAGGTTTCTGTCATTTAAAAAGATGCAGGGAACAAAAAAAAACAAATCTATCAGTAGGGTCAACCCCTTTTAAACGGGATATATTATAAAACCGATTCGGTTTTCCAAAACCAGTTTCATTGAAATGTTGTGTAAGCAAGCAAAATAATCTGCGGGGCAAAGCAAAATTCTTTCTGAGAAATTCTGTTATATTTGGCAACAAACATGCAAAATACAACACCTTGACCCAGGACGAATTTAAACAGCTTTTCGATTTGTATTTCGACGATGTACGCCGGTACCTGCTTTACCGGTCGTGCGACCAGGAAGTGGCCACCGATATTGCACAGGACACGTTTATGCGGATTTGGGAAAAGCAAATGGTGATTGAGCCCAAAACGGCCAAACACCTGCTCTTCAAAATTTCGCGCGACATGTACATCAACCGCTATCACCGCGAGAAAAAAGCGTTCAACTTTTTTGAAACTTACCAACTGGAACAGAGAAGCATGACCCCGGAAGACCAAATCAACTTTAACGATTTGCAAATGGCGTACGAAAATGCACTGAAAATCATGCCGGAAAAACAACGAGAAGTTTTTCTGATGAGCCGGATTGACGAGCTGAAATACAAGGAAATTGCCGAACAACTGGGACTGAGCGTGAAAGCCGTTGAAAAGCGGATGAGCCTGGCACTCGATCTTCTAAAAATGCACTTAAAAGACAAAGTGACCCACCTGGCACTTTGGTTTGTTAAACTTCTATTTTGCACGACCAGAATTAAAACAACGTGAACACAACCGATAACAACCAACACCACGAACTAGTGGATAGGCATAGCAAAGGGTTCTTGTCGGGCGGGAGTTTCCGCTGGGAACGGAGCCAGGCCGACATCCGCGAAGAGTTGCTGCAAAAAATAGCCGAACGCCCGCACACCCGGGTCATTCGCCTGAACCCGGTTTGGATTGCTGCGGCCAGCCTTGCTTTGTTGGTGGGTATTACAGCCTTCCTGCGTTTCTTTACCACAACAGTAGCCACACCGGCCGGGGTACACCAGCTTGCCTTGTTACCCGACGGCTCCCAGGTGGAGCTGAATGCCCAGTCCACCCTTAGCTACCACCCCTTATGGTGGTTTGTTGAGCGAAAACTCACATTCGAAGGCGAAGCTTTCTTCAAGGTCGAAAAAGGGAAAAATTTCAAGGTTGAATCGGCACGTGGGACCACGCAGGTACTGGGTACCAGTTTCAATATTTTCAGCCGCGACCAACTGTACCGGGTTACTTGCGCTAGCGGAAAAGTAAGGGTGAGCAGCTCGCCCGGCAACCAGGCAGTACTGTTACCCAACAGCCGCGCCGAAGTACTTCCGGATGGCCAAATTGAAGTTGTCCGGAACGTCGATTTGAACTCCGAAATATCCTGGCGGAACAACATCTTCCTGTTTACTGCCACTCCGCTTCCGGACGTGTTCCGCGAAATTGAGCGCCAATATGCTGTTACCATCGAAATGAAAGTTAACTCCTACGATTTGTACACGGGCAATTTTACCCGCTCACAAAAAATTGAAGAAGTACTTAGTTTTGTTTGCCCTGCCGCCGGCCTCACCTTTAAAAAGAAATCGGATAATGTGTACCTGGTATTGAAGGACCTAAACTGATGCAAAAACTGCTGAACCTGATATTCCTGCTGTTGGCTGTTGAGGCTGCCGCGCAAACCGAAAAGCCAATTACACTCGAACTGAAGGATAAAGCCTTGAACGAGGTGCTGCATATGCTGCGCAACCAGTATGCGTTTCAGTTGTCGTTTACCGAAAACGAAGTGGCCAAATACCGGGTAACAGTTGCCAAAACCTTTCCGACCAAACAAGAAACACTTGAGTACTTGCTCAAAGGCCTTCCGTTTAAGTTGAAGGCAACAGCGGGCGTGTTCATCATCATCCCGCTGAAACCCGGGGCAGCACAGCCGCGCGACGAACTGCACCTTTCGGGGCAAATTGTTGAAGCAGGAAGTTGGGAACCGCTCTCCTATTCCAACATCATCATCAACAGAAAACAGCTGGTAGCCGACGTTACCGGCTCGTTTAATTATATTGCCTCGGCCGACAGCTCGTTTCATGTGCAGATTTCGCACCTGGGTTATTTCATTCTGGACACGGTGATGAATGCCGGCGAAAACCGGAAATTTATGCTCAAACCGGCCGCCCTCCCGCTCCAGGAAATAAAAGTCCGGAACCGGCTTGTTGACAAATCGACGCTGATTGGCGAGTTTGCGGCCAGTATGAAACTGAACCACAACATTGCCCAATACCTGCCGGGGCAAGGCGACAACTCCATTTTTAACCTGCTGCGGCTGATGCCCGGCGTACAAGCAGCCAACGAACAAAGCTCGGATGTGCAGCTCTCGGGCAGCCCCGAAGGTCAAAACCTGATTACCTTCGATGGTTTTACGCTGTTTGGCTTGAAAAATTACAACAATAACATCAGTATCGTCAACCCGTTCCTGGTAAAAAACATCGACATCTATCAAGGCGGTTTTCAAGCTAAATACGGCAACCGGGTTGGTGGCTTGGTGCAAATTACGGGTAAAAACGGAAGCCTACTGAAACCCACTTTCAGCTTCAACATAAACGCCACCACCCTGAACGGGATGGCCGAAATCCCGCTTTTTAAAAAATCATCGCTCATACTGGCTTACCGCCAAACGTATTACAACCTGTACAATTCCGGCGACTTCAACATTTATGCCCCAACCCGTCCCCGTGCCGAATCGGGAACAGACCCGGCAACGGTTAAATCCGAAGATTACGGCATAAGCGTGTATCCCGACGATTACCGCTACCGCGACTTCAACCTGAAATACAGTTTAAAGCTGAAGGAAACCGACCAGCTGGCCCTAAGCATTTACCTGGGTGGCGACAAATACAAGCTGGTTACCAGCAAACAGATTACCAACAACGAAAACCAGGAACAAGACCCGTTTCAGGTTGATATGAGCGACCGTGAAAAAAATTCGCAAAGCGGCGCATCGGTATTTTACAACAAACGCTGGAACGAGCGGCTGAGCTCGAACCTCACGTTTTCGTTCTCCGACTACTCCCGCGAGGCTGTTCAGCAGTTTCAGGGACGGCCCGACGATACAACACAGGAAGATACCTTCGACGAGACCGAATTCTCGAACACGGCCAACGAACTGTCCATCCGGAACGAGAACCAACTGAACCTCAAAAACGGGCATCAACTGGAATTTGGGGTAGGCGCTTATTTTAACCAAGCCAGCCTGACCAACCTTAACCAATACGGCGAAACGCAGGATTTGAACAAAGAACAGGACTTTGAAAACACCCATTACTACGCTTATGTACTCGATCAGCTTCCCATCGGGAAACGCTTAAACCTGAATACGGGACTGCGGCTAAACCTAGCCAACAGCGGCCGAAAAGCACTCGCCGAACCACGGCTGAGCCTTCAATATAAACTTACCGAAAGTTTAAAACTGAATGCGGCATGGGGCCGTTATCACCAATACATGTACAAGCTGGCCTACGTTGATCGCGACAATAATTACACCTACTTTTGGGTGACCGGCGATAACCAAACCCCGGTATTGAATGCCACCCATTACTTTACCGGGCTGAATTATTATAAAAACACGTTTACTTTTAACGTTGAAGCCTATTTGAAACACACCAACAACCTGACCCGCGAGGTTGCCGGGCAAAGCCAGCAAACACCAGGCTCGCCAACCGAAAGTTACGCGTACAGCAGCTATGCCGGCGAAGCCAAATCGTATGGCATCAACTCGTTTATCCGAAAAGATATTGGCCGTCAAACCATTTGGATAAGTTACAACCTGGGAAAATCGCTCGAACGGCTGGCCAAAGCCGGAGAAGTTTTGCCCAATTGGCAAGCAGCCATGAACGACCAGCGGCACGAATTTAAGCTGGCAGGCATATTCAATTACCGTCGCTTTTTCCTGTCTGCAAATTATGTGTACGGCTCGGGCATGGAACTGCTCAAACAAGCGTTCCCGAACGGCGGCACCCCCACCGATTACCAGCGGGTTGACGTGGCACTGATTTATAAGTTGAAGTGGAAAAAAACCGATTCCGAGTTCGGCGTGTCGATCCTCAACATTTTCGACCGTGAAAACCTGTCGTACAATAACCTGCGAAGTATTAACCTTTCGCCCGAGTACAGTTCGGTGAAGTTTTACACCAATGCTGTTCCCCTAACACCAACCGTATTTTTTAAGATTGTTTTTTAAACACCGCAGTCAACGATACACCACCGGCTAAAACCGCCAAAAATGACAAAAGCAACAAAAAACAATCGAATTTAACTGTTTTTCATTGCCTTGTGTTTTTAAAAAGCAGACCTGTAAGCCGGGTTCTGTGCTCCCGCAAAAGCGGGGCCCCTATCATTTATCTGGCCGGAACATTGCTGTGCCGATCGAGCAACCTACCCCTCACGACTTCCGGAACAAGTCCGAAACTGCCTTTGCGGCAGAACAGGCCGGGCAAGCCTGCTGGCCAAAGCCAACCGTGGTATATTTGGTCTTGCAACCCATGTGGCGTACGGCTTCCGAAGTCGCCCCCGGAACCGGTGAGCTCTTACCTCACCTTTTCACCCTTACCCGTCAAAAGCCGGGCGGTTATTTTCTGTTACACCTGAACAAGCTTTCACCTGTCTTCCCGTTAGGAAGCATGGCGCCTTGCGTTGCCCGGACTTTCCTCAACCCCGATTTTCATCGGGACAGCGATAGAGCGGTCTGCGGGTACAAAGATAACAGTTTTAAATTGCGAAGGCTAAAGGCCAATCCGAAACACGATCTGTTACAACACACCTAAAACTGATACTGATCATTGTTCACTAATTTCCCGGTGGCGCGGGCAACTCACCAAGTGATCGTTCACCATGCCGGTAGCCTGCATGTGGGCATAAACTACGGTTGAACCTACGAACTTGAAACCACGCTTTTTCATGTCCTTGCTAATTTGGTCGGAAAGCGGCGTGGTGGCCGGAACTTCTTTCAGGCTTTCGTAATGGTTCACAATCGGTTTTCCACCTACAAAAGCCCAGATGTAGGTTGAAAACGAGCCAAACTCTTTCCGCACGTCCAGAAAACACTTCGCATTAACCACACTGGCTTCAATTTTAAGTTTATTACGGATAAGCCCTTCATTTTGCATCAGCTCGTCCAGTTTTGAGCGGTTGTACAAGGCAACTTTGTTAAAATCGAATCCGTCGTACGCAGCGCGGTAGTTTTCGCGTTTGCGCAACACGGTGTACCAGCTCAGCCCGGCCTGCACCCCTTCCAGAATTAAAAACTCAAACAAAACCCGGTCGTCATAAACGGGCACTCCCCATTCCAAATCGTGATAACGGCGGTACAAATCGTCCTTTTCGCACCAGGGACAGCGGTTTTCCATCTTATAAATTGTTAAAATTTCAAAATCGAGCTAAAAATACTGAAAACAAGCCACAGCCGGTAAAAATATTATTTTTGCTCTTTGTAAATTGGCCGCCCTATGAAACTGAAGTTAACTTTTCTGTTCTTTCTATGTCACCTGTTGTCGCCGGCGCAGGTCAATATTAACCACTATATCCAGGTTGGACGTACCCGCATTTCCACCGGTAATTTTGTGGGTGCCATCGAGAATTTCAATATTGTCATCAAATTTAAACCACAACTGCCTGAGCCTTATTTTTATCGTGGTGTGGCCAAACACCAGCTCGAAGATTACCGCGGTGCCATTGCCGATTACGATAAAGCCATTGAAATTAAACCCTATTTTCCGGATGCTATTATCAACCGGGGGCTGGCACACCTCTCGTTAAGCGAGTTTGCAGCAGCCATTACCGATTACGACCGGGCGTTGGAGCTATCGCCCCGCAATGCCGCCATTTACAACAACCGCGGAATTGCCAGAATATCGATGAAAAATATTGATGGCGCCATTGCCGACTACGACAAGGCATTGGAAAGCAACCCAAATTTTGTAAATGCGCTTATTAACCGGAGCAATGCCAATATTGCCAAAGGCGAAACTCTGGAGGGAATCCGAGACCTGAACAAAGCCATCGTTATTCGTCCGCATTATGCCAGCGCCTATCTGCTGCGGGGCCTGGCCCGTTTCGAGTTGAACGACTTTGCTTCGGCCCTGCGCGATTTCGACCAAACCATCCGTCTCGATCCGCAAAGTGCTTATGCATTCAATAACCGGGGAATTGTGAAACAACGCCTCGAAGATTTTCAGGGTGCTATTATGGACTACGACCTGGCCCTTCAACTTGACCCAACGATGCCCAATGCTTATTTTAACCGGGGAATTGCCAAAGAAGTACTGGGCAAACAGGGATACGAAGAAGATTATCGCATAGCCGCTAAACTCGACCCAAAACTCGACATTAAACGTCGCCAAACCGACGAAGAATATTACGCGCAATTGCAGCAACAGAAAAATCAGTCACAGTCACAGTCACAGTCGCAGTCACAACCTCAACCTCAACCTCAACCTCAACAAACAGCACAGGCTGATAGTACCAAAAACGAGGAAGCTGAAAAGGCACGCCGCCGCTTCCGCTTGGCTTTGGCCGACACGCGCAATATTGCACGCACCAGCGACGATAATGAGGAAGCCGTACGCGTTCAGGATAAAAATGTTGACATTGATTTACAAGGTATTTTCCGTGTCGCCTCGTTCAGCGAAAACACGGTTAACTACGATCGGTTGCAGTATTACAGCGCAACGCTCGAAAAGCTGAACCGGTTTAATAATTACACGCCGCAGCTTACCCTCACAAACAGCATAACCAACGACTTCACCGACAGTTTCCAAAGTAACGTTGCTTATTTCGACGATAAACTGAAAAGCGCCAAAGTGGTTGAGTATTACTTGTGCCGCGGTATTTTCAATAGCTTAGCAAACCGATACAACGATGCAATTAACGACTTTAACCAAACACTGAAACTGGACAATAAAAACCTGATGGCCTACTTTAGCCGGGCCAATTGCCGTGTAAAAATGGTTGAACTGCTGGAGTCGGTTCCCGATTTGACGCAGAATGTTTCGGTTCCGATGGGTTCGGCACAACAAAAAACAAACGAGAAAAAAGAGTTCCTGAATGACTATAATGATATTCTGAAAGACTATCAGAATGCAAGCAAAACCGACCCCGGCTTTCCGTTTACCTGGTACAACCAAGGCTATGTACTTTGCAAACTGGGCCGCTACGACGACGCTGTTAAGTGTTTCGATAAAGCCATCGAACTTCAACCCGATTTTGCCGAAGCTTACTACAACCGTGGCCTCACCCAAATTTACCTCGACCACATCAGTACAGGTGCCCTTGACCTGAGCAAGGCCGGCGAGCTCGGTATTGAAGAAGCCTATAACGTAATAAAACGCTACTGCAACTAGTTAAACTCCATACCAAATTAACCATGAAAGACCCTAAAAAACTAAATAACAAGGAACTGCTCGACCAAATGGCAAAATACCAAAAGTATTCGCTCACAGCTGTTTTGTGTGTTTTTGCCTGCATGGCTATCATCTTTGTTTTCAAACTGCATTTTCTTTTTATTTTGATTGTGGCCGCCCCGTTTGCACCATTTGCGTACCGGTTTTACAAGTATCATTACGAAGTCCAACGCCGTAATCTGGACAGATGAGTTTACAACCTTTAGCCGAGCGTTTGCGCCCCAAAAACCTGGACGACTATATCGGGCAGGAACACCTTGTCGGGCAGGGAGCCGTTTTACGCAACATGATTGAATCGGGACGAATTTCGAGCATCATTTTGTGGGGCCCTCCCGGCGTGGGAAAAACCACCTTGGGCAAAATTATTGCCAATACACTCGATCGCCCTTTTTATATCCTCAGCGCCGTTAATTCGGGTGTAAAAGATGTTCGCGATGTGATTGAGAAAGCGCAGAAACAGCAGTTTTTCAACCGTGCCAACCCCATTCTGTTCATCGACGAGATTCACCGTTTCAGCAAATCGCAGCAGGATTCGCTCCTTGGTGCTGTTGAACAAGGCGTGATAACACTGATTGGTGCCACCACCGAAAACCCCTCGTTCGAGGTTATTTCGCCCCTGTTGTCGCGCTGCCAGGTGTATGTATTGAAGTCGTTGGAAAAGGACGATTTGTTACGTATTCTCGAAAACGCATTCAATAAGGATGTTGAACTGAAAAACAAACAAATTAAACTAACCGAATACGAAGCGCTGCTACGTTTCTCCGGTGGCGATGCCCGCAAGTTACTGAATGTTTTGGAGCTGGTTTTGCACGCCGAAGAAAGCGATGAGGTAGAAATTACCAACGAAAAGGTAACCAAACGCCTCCAAAACAACCTGGCTACCTACGATAAAAAAGGTGAAATGCACTACGACATCATTTCGGCCTTTATAAAAAGTATTCGTGGTAGCGACCCCGATGCGGCCGTGTACTGGCTGGCCCGAATGATTGAAGGTGGCGAAGATGTAAAGTTTATTGCCCGCCGCCTGCTTATACTGGCTGCCGAAGATGTTGGCCTGGCCAACCCCAACGCTTTGTTGCTGGCCCAAAGTACATTTGACGCCGTGCACCAGATTGGCCCGCCCGAGTCGCGCATCATTTTATCGGAATGCACCATTTACCTGGCCACATCGCCCAAAAGCAACTCGGCCTACGAGGCTATTGACAATGCACTGGCAATGGTTAAAAACACCGGCGATTTACCGGTTCCACTACATATTCGCAACGCACCAACCAAACTGATGAAAGACCTTGGTTACGGAAAAGAGTACAAATACTCGCACGCTTACGAAGGTAATTTTGCCGAACAGGATTTTCTGCCCGAAAAAATACGGAAAGAACGTTTTTATGTCCCTCAAAACAACGATTCGGAACAAAAAATACTCGCACGGCTAAAAGCCTGGTGGAAAAACCGGTACTAAACCGGGGCAGGCTATCGATGGGCAATACCCGGCAGCAAAACATTTTCTGCAAACAACAAAATCCATCTTATTTAAGCTTTTGTCAGCTATTCGGCTGCTTTTACAAGCTACCATAGGCCTTTAACAACCGTTCAGATGCTTATGACAGCCGTTCAGATGCTTATGACAGCCGTTCAGATGCTTATGACAACCGTTTAGATGCATATGACAACCGTTGAGATGCTTATGACAACCGTTTAGATGCGTATGACAACATTTTAGATGCTAATGACAACAGTTAAGATGTTATGACAGCCATTTAGAAGCGTATGACAAACGTATAGATGTTATGACAGCCAAATAGATGAGTATGACAACCATTTAGATGTTATGACAGACATTTAGATGCGTATAACAAAAGTTCAGATATATTTTAAAACCGTTCAGTTGCTGATAA
>JBKEAN010000152.1:0-3836 GCA_047972415.1 Mangrovibacterium sp. | reverse complement strand
TTTCTGCTCAAAAAAGGCTGTATTATAGAGGAGTTGAATGAGCAGGAAGATCATGTTCATGTTGTTTTACTGATTTCCCCGAAAGTTTCTATTTCTGATATGGTTTGGATTTTAGAAGGACGAACAGCAATTCGGTTGTTCAACAAGTATTAGAAGTTGAAGAGCCGCCCCTATTGGGGCAATCATTTCTGGTAAAAAGGCTACTGTGCCGATACCGTTGGCTGGGATGCAAAAATGATCAAAAGGTAGGTCAAGTATCAGGAAAAGAAAGATAAACAAAAAGAAGAAAAATAATCATTAACCAGTGGGGGCAACAACTTTTACCTTAGGTGCGATGTTGTGCACGAGCTCGGACAATTTGTTTACTCGTCTTTTAGCGGGTTCCAGCCTTGGGCTTGCAGCGGTATGGTGGTACCAAGTCCGGTAATCAGGTTCATGCCGGCACTTTGCTCGGTTATATGGCCAATGATGGTGATATCGGGGTCGTTTTTAATTTTATCGTGCTCGGCCAGCGGTACCGTAAACAGCAATTCGTAGTCTTCGCCGCCATTCAGCGCAGCTACCAGTGGGTTAATGCTCAGTTCTTCGGCCAGCTGTTTGGTCTGAAAGTCCAGGGGTATTTTTTCTTCGTAAACGGCACAGCCCACCTCCGACTGGCGGCAAATGTGCATCAATTCAGACGATAAGCCATCCGAAATATCAATCATGGCCGTAGGTTTTACGCCCAAGGCCTTCAGGGCTTTATAGACGTCGCCACGTGCTTCGGGTTTTAGCTGGCGTTGCAGAATGTAGTCGTAGCCTTCAAACTGTGGTTGTTGGTTCGGGTTTACTTTAAACACTTCATTCTCGCGTTCAAGCAGTTGTAGGCCCATGTAGGCGCCGCCCAAATCGCCAGATACGCAAATCAGGTCGTTTATCTTGGCGCCGTTACGGAATACCGGCTCGCCATCTTCAAGCTCCCCCATAGCTGTTATGCTGATAATTAAGCCGGTGAGCGAGCTGGTGGTGTCGCCGCCAATCACATCCACCCCGAATTTGTCGCAGGCCAAGTAAATGCCCTCGTACAATTCGTCCATCGCTTCAACCGAAAACTTACCCGAAATAGCCAGCGAAACCGTTATCTGGCGGGGGACGGCATTCATCGCAAAAACATCCGACAGGTTTACCATTACTGCCTTGTAACCCAAATGTCTCATCGGTACATACATCAGGTTGAAGTGGATGCCTTCAACCAGCAAATCGGTAGTTACAACTTGCTTTTTGCCTTTATAGTCGAGCACGGCAGCATCGTCGCCCACACCCTTTACCGAGCTTTCGTTTTTTAACTTAATTTGGTCGGTCAGGTGATTAATCAGGCCAAATTCGCCCAGATTGGCAATGGGTGTTATTTTTTTATTATCCATGTTTTAAATATCAGACGTTGAAGTGTGAAATGTAATTTCAGCCTGCAAAAATACGCTTACTTACTTATCTTTGCAATTTAATTTAAACATGGTGTGCCCCTATTTGTTATAGCACAGCGAGAACTTTAAAACGAAACATGGAAGAACAAGATAAAATATTGGAAGAAGTGACATCGAGGGAGTACCAGTTTGGCTTTTACAGTAACCTGGACATGGACACCATTCCCAAAGGCTTGAATGAGGACGTGATCCGGATTATTTCGGCTAAAAAGGAAGAACCCGAATTTATGCTGAATTTTCGCTTGGAAGCCTTCCGCAAATGGCAAAAAATGGCCATGCCCGAATGGGCTTACCTCAAAATTCCGCCCATTGACTTCCAGGATGTGATTTATTATGCCGCACCTAAAAAGAAACCACAATACGAAAGTTTGGACGAAGTGGATCCCGATTTGCTGGAAACTTTCAACAAACTGGGTATTCCGCTCGAAGAACAAAAATTGTTGTCGGGCGTGGCCGTTGATGCGGTGATTGATAGCGTGTCGGTAAAAACCACCTTTAAAGAAACTCTGGCCGAAAAAGGAATTATTTTCTGTTCATTTTCAGAAGCAGTGAAAGAACACCCCGAACTGGTTCAAAAATACCTGGGAATGGCCGTTCCGGTAACCGATAACTTTTTTGCAGCGTTGAACTCGGCTGTATTTTCGGATGGCTCGTTTTGCTACATTCCCAAAGGCGTGCGTTGCCCGATGGAGCTTTCGACCTACTTCCGCATAAACGCTGCCGGAACTGGACAGTTTGAGCGAACCTTGATTATTGCCGACGATGACAGCTACGTGAGCTACCTCGAAGGTTGTACTGCCCCCATGCGCGACGAAAACCAGTTGCATGCCGCGATTGTGGAGATTATTGCACTGGATAGGGCCGAAGTCAAATATTCGACCGTGCAAAACTGGTATCCGGGCAACAAAGAGGGCAAAGGCGGTGTGTATAACTTCGTAACCAAACGCGGGGTTTGCCGGGGCGAGTCGTCGAAAATAAGTTGGACACAAGTTGAAACCGGCTCGGCCATCACCTGGAAATACCCCAGTTGTATTCTGATGGGCGACAACTCGGTGGGCGAGTTCAACTCGGTGGCCGTTACCAACAACTTCCAGCAGGCCGATACCGGGACTAAAATGATACACATTGGCAAAAACACCAAAAGCACCATCATCTCCAAAGGAATTTCAGCCGGTCGGAGTGACAATGCCTACCGGGGCTTGGTGAAGGTATTGCCAGGCGCCAGCAATGCACGCAACTTTTCGCAATGCGACTCGCTTTTGCTGGGCTCCCATTGCGGCGCACACACGTTCCCGTATATCGAAGTGGGCAATAAAACAGCCACAGTGGAACACGAGGCAACAACCTCGAAAATCGGCGAAGATCAAATCTTTTACTGCAACCAACGCGGTATCTCCACCGAAGATGCCATTGGTATGATTGTGAACGGTTATGCCAAGGAAGTGCTGAACAAACTGCCGATGGAATTTGCCGTTGAAGCACAAAAGCTACTGCAAATCAGCCTGGAAGGGAGTGTTGGGTAAGAAGGTTGAATTGTTGAAACGTCAAACTTGGAATTTTATAACTTGAAATTTGGAATTTATACAGATATGCTAACGATAAAGAATTTGAAAGCCTCGGTTGAGGGAAAAGAAATATTGAAAGGAATTAACCTGGAAATTAAACCGGGTGAAGTTCATGCGATTATGGGGCCAAATGGCGCCGGGAAAAGCACTCTGGGCAATGTACTCGCGGGGCATGAAGGCTACGAGGTTGAAGATGGCGAAGTGAGTTTTATGGGAAAAGAACTGCTCGGCATGTCGCCCGAAGACCGCGCCCGTAGCGGCTTGTTCCTGAGTTTCCAATACCCGGTTGAAATTCCGGGCGTGCCTATGGTGAACTTCCTGAAAACAGCAGTGAACGAACACCGCAAGTTCAACGGATTGGAGCCTCTTAGCGCAGGTGAGTTCCTGAAACTGATGCGCGAAAAGAAAGAAATGCTTCACCTGGACTCCCAACTGACCAACCGCTCAGTAAACGAAGGTTTCTCAGGAGGTGAGAAAAAAAAGAACGAGATTTTCCAGATGGCAATGCTCGAACCAAAACTGGCTATTTTGGACGAGACCGATTCCGGTTTGGATATCGATGCCCTCCGCGTGGTGGCCGAAGGGGTGAATGCACTGAAAAGCCCCGAGCGCTCCACCATCGTGATTACCCACTACCAGCGCTTGCTCGACTATATTGTACCCGATTTTGTTCACGTGCTTTACGACGGGCGCATTGTGAAATCGGCCGGTAAAGAGCTGGCTTTGGAGTTGGAAGAAAAAGGGTACGACTGGATTAAAAAAGAATTGGTTTAAGATGACGCAAACGCTTCAAAATAAAAAAACTGCT
>JBKEAN010000001.1:0-3911 GCA_047972415.1 Mangrovibacterium sp. | reverse complement strand
TCCCATTTTAGGGAACAGCCACACATCAACCAAAACAAAAGCACCGAGTGGCACAAAAAATAAGGCGTTATAACTGACAATGCGATCGAGGTTGGCATTAACGGCCGGGATGCAAGCCGTAACAATCATGAAGGCGCCGGCTGCAAAGGTGACCTTCCAACGTTTCCAGTTGGGCGTAGCTACCTGAATGGCGAGACCTGCGCGGTACAACGTTGGATTGGCCGTTGTCCATCCGGCAATGACAACACTTACAGCGCCTGCAATACCGGCACCATAGAGGGCAATGTTTCCCGGTTGCGGGTTGGAGAACCCATCGGACAGGTATGCAGCACACAAAATACCGGAACAAATCCAGGCAAAAAAGTGTCCGATAAACATACCAAAAGCTGAGGCAAAACCTTGTGTCCAGCTCTTTGCATAACGGAAAATGGTGACATCCGACATACCCAGATGCTGTGGTGCATTACACAACCAGGCAAAACCAGCCACATGCCAAAAAGTATATTTTGAGTTGTCTCCGATTGGAACCCCAGTGAAAATTTTTGTACTGGCCACGTCCCAAAAGTCACTAAATGAACTGGTACCCAAGTGTCCCAATACAGCAATCGCTGCTGCAAAAAACACCAAGACCATCCAGGGAGCACAAATTTTGGAGAATACCGCAATTTTTTCGAAGCCCAACACCGCCAAGGCAGCAATAACCACCCCCACAATCAAGGCCAGCAGCATCCATGGGACAGTTGGAATGAGGTCGCCTGCTACGTAGTCGGGGTTAGGAATATTAAAGGGAATTGAGATAGAGGTGACGGCCACATTAACCATAGCCCCGGCCAGCAAACAAAGAATAACCGCATAAAAGGCCGAATAAGCGATGGTAAGGTAAGGGCCAATTATTTTGCGGAGCTGCCAGTAAATGGTCAGGCGTGTTTTTACCGCCACCGGGGCAGTAAGTAGCGCCCAGCTCAACACCGCCAAGATGTTACCAACAAGCAAGCCCAGAAAAAAATCTTTGGCCGACACGCCGTGCATCACCATCAAGGGGCCAAGCACAAACTCCGTACCAGCTACATGCTCGCCGGCAAACATGGCAATAAATGTTTTCCACCCGTGGAGCTTTTTCTCCGATACCGGTTCCCGGTCGTATTCATAAAGTGCATCGAGCCGCTCGATGATACTCCCCGAGCCTTTCCCCGATGCCACTTCTCCGTTTGTCTGCATAGGATTCGTTTTAGTTAGATTTTCGTTTTGTTTTTGCTTGATTTTATTTCGCTCGCCAATTTAAAGAAATCAAGCGAGAAATTTTCGTTTATTTTTGATTTATTTTCGTTATTCTTCCTTTACTTGTAGCCAGATGACAATTTCATTAACAAAGGAAACAACACCTTATTCAATCCTCTCGATTTCAGTGCATCCTGCCATTTCAAATTCCGAAAGATTTCGAATTTGATTTTTTCGTTTCTCTGGTGTTACCAGCAATTTGGCGACTTTACCGTTTCTGTAATCCAGTTCCACGGTTGTCTGTCCTGGCAGATGTAGTTTGAAGTGTACATCTCGGTTTCGCGGCCAGGCCGGAAGCAGGTAAATATCATCGTCAGCGGTTTGCACCAACATTTCCTGCAGGGCAATCATGCCGGAGCCGCCCCAGTTGTGATCGGGTGTCCAGTCGAAACCAGGACCCCAGAAAGCCGGAAAGCGTCGTCCCGAGTCTTTCAACTTCAACACCATCAGCGAATCGGCTTGTTCTACAAAACCCAAACGTGCGGCAAAAATGGCATCCTGTTTCCAGCCAATGTGGCTTCGGAATTTTTTCGCATCGGGATCGTAATTCCAGGTATTGCGGGCAATGTCCAAATTAGGCATTCCAATGCCGTACATGCCCCAAGGGTAAACCGGGTATAGTTGTGGCAACTCCACGTTATTCACCCGCTCCCACAACGCAGCAGGGGCAATGACCTGCTTTCTGCTAATTTCGCGGAAGCTCAGCGGCGGAATTCGCCTGAGGAACCCTTCGAAATAAGCTGTATCAAGTTGACTTAAATAACTTTCGGGTAAGCGGAGCAATTCTGTGGTTACCGTTTGCAGTGCCGCAAGGGTTGACGTGCTATTGGTAGCCATTTTATAGGTTTCGCAGGCAGAGCCGGGGAAAAGCACCAAGTGTCCGCTACCGTCCAAATCCTTGCGTCCCCGCTGTGCCGCCAGGTAGCGATAGTGTTCATCAAAAAAATGCAGCGTACTTGTAATCAGCGGCAAGTATTCCGAAATATCGGCATGACTGTATCGCTGGTTCTCCAAAATCATATAACAAAACTCAAGCGCTGTATCCCATTGGTATTCCAACCATGCATTGTACTGCAAACCCGGATCGAAGCCTTCTGGCCTAGTCCAGCCATATTCGCTGGGGTTAGGTAAGCCAAAGTTTTCTATTTGCTCGGTAAAACAAGCACCTCCATGCCCCCAATAGATTCGGCTCCGCCATTCGGCATTGTTCAAAATACGTTTGTAAAAGTTGAACTGAGAAGGCAACAGGTCGAAGTCGCCGCTTTTGAGCATCGGGAAATACACCAAACGCTGGTTTTGAGCAGTAAAGGTTCCCCCTCCCCAATTCCGGAAATCGGGTGTGAAAGCCCGTGTGGAATCCGTAAAAACCGGATCAACCGTAAACAGGCCGCCATTGAACTTAGTCGGGTAATGGCCATAGGCGTTGCACGCCAGCATGTAGCGAAACAATTGGTAATTTCGGCCAGCCTGCCAGCTTTCGCTTTCTTCGTTCTTGTTTTCGGCTTGAATAAAAACGAAGCTGCGATTCCAGAAATCAGTCCACCACTGGCGGTTTTTTGTGAGGTTTGATTTCGAATTTTCAGCACTGTTTTTTTGAAGCTGATCCAATCCGGATTTCCAGTCAACCAGCAATTCCGCCTGAGCAGTATGCAAGATTACCTGAAGCTGAATTTTCTTAGATGCTGTCTTCGTTTTCAGTCTAAAAGCGTTAAAATCTGTGTTGACATAGCGCCCTGGTTTTGTTCCGGCCGGAACAAAACCAGGGCCGGACACCAAACCGCCCCAGGTCAAATGCTTCAGCGGATTGAAAAGCTTATCTTTTACCGACTCCAGTTTTTGCTGGCCTACCACCACATCGAACATTGTTTCGTCCGGGTTGCGGTGATAAAACAAGACGCTATTGCCGTCAAAATTCACTGAATCGGCTTTGGTTGTCAAGCCTTCGGGAGCGGCCCATTTGTAGGAATTGGCAAAGCTTTCGAGTTTTCGTAGCGGCCTCTCTCCGGTGCGCCAACTTTCGTAAGCTGCCACAGCATTCAAAGCCTTGTTCGCCTCCAGCTCAACATGAATTACCGGTTGAAACACATCAACCCACACTCGCAGCCCGGCTTTCACTCCTTCATTTTCGCCCGAAATAAGAATCGAACCATCTTTTAGTCTCAATTCCTGTTTAAACACTTTCCCTGCAAAGGGATTTGGTTGAAATTGTAAACGCACCCGCCCCAATTTTGGCATTGCATTGTTCTCATCGAAGGTGCCGCTTTGAGCCATGTAAAAAAGCACATCGCCGTTTTCGACCCACACATTCAAGCCAATATCGCCGCCACCGCAGGGCATGGACTCTGACGAGTTGGCACTCTGGCTGGTCCAAACCAGGTTGTAGTCGTCCAGCCCGACCGGTTGCGCCCAGCTTTTGCCAGCAAACAAAGCCAGCAGCGCGAGTAGCAGTTGAGTACTTTTCTTCATTTTTATATTGAATTAAAGAAGCCTTTCAGGCATCCCATTCTAATCTTCAAGATTTGATCCTTCTAATCTTCCCCTACCATTCGTCCGTCCGGAAGGACGAGACCGGCAGGCCATCGGTTCCATAGAGCGTACCCATCACAAAGTCCTTAAAGGCATAACGCACGGCC
>JBKEAN010000151.1:0-33007 GCA_047972415.1 Mangrovibacterium sp. | reverse complement strand
CACTACTGTCCACTTAGATTAAGCTGAGTGACAGTTGTTTATAATTCAGTTCTTTGACATTATTGTAATCTATATTTGCAAACAGCTCTTTTACAGGTGTTTTGTCGAGCAGGGATATTCCCAGTACCTGTAATATTTCGTAGGTCGAACGGTCGATTTTGAGGTCATGACCAACAATCGACACTAAGCAGTACGAGATAATTGCAGCGTAAACTTGGATTTTAACCGCGTTTTCGGATGTTCCCCAAAAGGATTTGATCTTCAAATGTTGTTTGATCCATTTGAAGAACAACTCTACCTTCCAACGATTTTTGTATAGAAGTGCAATCTCATTGGCAGTAAGTTCTACGTTGTTTGTCAAAAACACAAAAGTGCGTTGGTTCTCTTCATCGTAGAACTTGATTCTGCGTAGTTTCTCCGGGTAATCCTTTGATACGTAAAAGCCAGTCAATTTACCGGTTTGGTCACATAAAACACCGGTCGTTTTATCGGCCTTGTTGGAGTACATGCGCCTGAACTTCAGGTTGGATTTGGCCCTGATTACAAAATATGCCTTTATTTGGGTAATTGTATATAGCCTGGCATAATCGACATAACCGCGGTCGAAAATATAATATGCACCTGCTTCATAGGGGATAAAGTCCATCGCATTTATATCGTTGACCGTTGCTGCCGTAATGTGCACAAAAGCAGGTATCTGTGTTGTCACATCGTAAAGAGTATGAAGTTTAATTCCTGCTTTGGTGGTGCGGAACTTTGCCCACCAGAACACACTTAGACACAAATCGATTGTCGAGGAATCGAACGCATAAATTTTTCCTTTGATGACAAAGTCATCATTGGCACGTTTCTTTCGGGCAATATCGATCAGGTAATAAGCAAACTCCTCGAAAATTTTGCAGTTGCGTCTTTCGTTAGCCTTTGCAAGGTTGCTCCTGGTGACACTTTTACCTAATCCAAGGTGATAGGATTTTTGGCTGTGGGCATCAATAATCAGGATAAGATCCCGCAGACTCTCCCGGTTTGTCAACTGCCCAAAGACCATACAGAGTAACTGGTTCCAACAGGTAAAATGCCTGACATATTTATTCCCATCGTATTTCCCAACGATACCGTCAAAAACACGACGGGGTAAAAACTCGACTAACTGTGCGAAAACATATTTGCCTTTGTTCATCGGACTGGTTTTTCTTAACCGGCGAACATAGCATTTCAAATCGTCACGCAACAAAAAAGCGCTGAAAGCCTTAGATTACAAATATTTCAAAGAACGTTATTTAATTTTTAGTGGACACTAATGGGTGAAAATAAATAATAAGTAAAATATTGCCATATGTTTAACTTGAAATTTACAAAATTGCTTTTGCTGGGAGGTATTCTTCTGGCAGGTTGTGGGCCTCAAAAGGCTGCTAACCCCCCTCGTCCCAACATCCTGCTTATTATGCTGGATGACATGGGCTATTCCGATTTGGGTTGTTACGGAGGCGAGATACAGACGCCAAATATCGACCAGTTGGCTAAAACTGGTATCCGATTTACGCAAATGCACAATAGTGCGCGTTGTTGCCCCACGCGTGCATCGTTGTTAACAGGGCAGCACCCTCAGGCTGCCGGAATTGATGGTATGGGTGTGAACCTGGCGATGAACACAGCAACCATTGCCGAAGTTTTGAAAGAAAATGGTTACCATACCGGCATGACTGGCAAGTGGCACCTCTCGGAAACCAAGGCGCTCAATGATCCACAGGAACAACTCCAGTGGCTGGCCAACCGTGTAGATCACGGGCCATTTTCACCGCTTGAAAATTACCCGTGCAACCGGGGCTTCGATGAACATTGGGGGGTAATATGGGGAGTCGTCAATTTTTTCGATCCCTTCAGCCTGGTACACAACGAGGAACCGATCAGGGAAGTGCCGGACGATTTTTACATGACCGATTTCGTTACCCAAAAATCACTCGATTTGATTGATGAATACAGTAAAGACGACAAACCTTTCTTTTTATATGTTGCTCATACCGCGCCTCATTGGCCGCTACATGCCCTGCCTGAAGATATTGCCAAATACAAAGATACTTATACGGACGGTTGGGATGCTATGCGTAAGAACCGTTACAGCCGGATGGTGGAAATGGGACTGATAGACAGTGTAACATACAAACTTCCGGAGAATTCATCGGGACAAAGCTGGGATGAGTGCGAGGAAAAGGATTATGAATCAGCTTGTATGTCGGTTCACGCGGCTATGATAGACCGTGTTGACCAAGGAATTGCCAGAATTATACAAAAGCTGAAAGAGACCGGACAATACGAGAATACGATCATTTTTGTACTTTCGGATAACGGAGCATCTTACGAAAGAGGTTACTTGCCGGGCTTCGATCGTCCCGGGTTTACCAGGGATTCAACGATTATCGATTTTAATTCGCCTCACCCCGGTCCCGAAACAACTTGGGATTATATCGGAAAAGCATGGGCCAGCGCGTCCAACACACCGTTCCGGTATTGGAAAATGGAATCGTACGAAGGGGGAACAGCCACTCCGTTTATTGTACACTGGCCGGCTGGGTTGAAAGGAAAGGAAAACACGATTAACAGGGGAGTAGCCCATGTAATGGATGTGTTGCCAACTTGCCTGGAACTGACCGGCGCCTCCTACCCCGCGATGAACAAAGGAGAAAAAACCATACCACCGGCAGGCACGAGCCTGCTACCATTGCTATACGGGGAAAAGGAAAGCATTCACGATACTATTTGTTGGGAACATCAGCGAGGGCGGGCCATCCGGATTGGAGAATGGAAAATGTCAGCCTTGCCTCGCCAAAAATGGGAACTGTTTCATATTACCAAAGATCATACGGAAATGAATAACCTGGCGAGTGAAATGCCCGAAAAGGTTGCAGAAATGAATGCAGCTTGGGAGAAATGGGCCAACTCGTTGCATATCAAGTATAAGCAAAACAATCAGGATTGATGTCGAAACGATTTTTGTGACTTTCACCGAACGCATTTTTTGCAATCGTAAAACAAGGAAACATGATACGCAGCAAAATGAGATTATTAATTGCTTTCCTGTCAATACTCAACTGTTTGGCATTGGTGTCTTTTTCGAATAAAAATAAGGCAAGAGAGGAATTTCGCAAACCGAACGTAATCGTTATTGTTGCTGATGATCTTGGATACGCCGACGTTGGATTTAATGGTAGCGATATTAAGACCCCGAACCTGGATCGGCTGGCAGGGGAAGGCGTTCGCCTTGAACAGTTTTACACCTGTCCGATGTGTTCGCCCACGCGGGCTGGCTTGCTTACGGGCAAATATCCCCTTCGTTTTGGGTTGATGCGTTCCGTCATTCCGCCGCAACGGGAATTTGGCCTTCCCTCGGACGAAGAAACGATGGCCGAAATGATGGAAAAGGCCGGATATAAGTACCGGGGAATAATTGGGAAATGGCACCTGGGGCACCGACAACAAAAATGGCTGCCGTTAAACCAGGGGTTCACCTATCACGAAGGGTGCTATAACGGAGCGGTAGATTACTTCGACCAGAAACGGGATGGCGAGAGGGATTGGCATCAAAACTTTTCCGTATCTCAAAAGCAAGGGTACACAACTGATTTAATCGGACAAGCCTCAGTTGATTTCATCAAATCGGTACCAACTTCCGACCCCTTCTTTTTATATGTTCCGTTCACAGCCCCACACTCGCCTTTTCAGGCCAAAGAGGAGGACCTGAAAAAATATCCCGACAGGAATGGCGTTAAACGTACCTATGCCGCAATGGTAGATTGTATGGATCAGAATATCGGGAAGATAATGGATTGTTTACGCGAAAGGGGACAGCTTGAAAACACGTTCATTATTTTCTTTAGCGATAACGGAGGGGTGGAAAAAGCAGGCGACAACGGATCGTTACGAGGGTATAAGTTAACTCCGTATCAGGGAGGGATTAATGTTGCAGCAGCGGCCTGTTGGATTGATGGCGGAATATCTGGCGGTAAAACAATCAGTTCATTAATGGGCTACATTGATGTATTGCCAACGTTATCAGATGCGGTTGGCTACAACGCAGGGCAAAAGCTTGACGGGAAAAGCGTTTTAAACGCATTGCAAGGGCATGGGGCAGGCACCCGGGAATGGTTTACATACCTCGATCAGGATGGTGAGAAAATGGAACAGTTGGCGGTAATTAATAAAAACTGGAAACTTATCTGGAGAAGAAATGCACCGGATAACCCGACTGCTTTTGATAAAGTTGAATTGTACGATTTATCGGTCGATCCATTTGAAACCACTGATTTGTCTGAAAAAAAACCGGAGCTTATCCTTCAACTTAAAACAACGATAAACCAGTTCTATGGTTTAAAGTCGAAAAAACAGATTCCAAGGTATTACGAAAAAGAAAAACTTTCGGGTTCGGTTATTACCGATTGGCAACCTGTTAACTAGATTATACAAAGCAGACTGATGAGAAAATTGATATTTATTGCAACTTTATTGATAGTTGGCACAACTTTGACAGGAGTTTGTACGCCAAAAGTGCAGTCGCCAAAGCCCAACGTTGTAATCATTTTAATTGATGATATGGGATACGGCGACTTGAGTTGTTACGGAGATACGGCAGTAAAAACGCCTAACATCGATGCGCTGGCACAGAAAGGTGTCCGGTTTACTAATTTTTATGTGAATTCACCAATATGTTCTCCATCGCGGGTTGCCTTAAATACAGGTACGTATCCGATGCGCCATAAAATCCATTCGTATATTGCCGGTTCAAAACAAAACAGGGATCGGGACATGGCCAATTACCTCGATCCGCAAGTCCAGACTTTAGCCCGTACTTTGCATCAGAATAATTACAAAACCGGTCATTTTGGTAAATGGCATATGGGTGGAGGGCGAGATCTGGGCGATGTACCTTATCCAACCGAATATGGTTTTGACAAATCTCTGGTATCATTTGAAGGTATCGGAGATCGTGTTTTGTTTCCGGGGGATGGACTGAGCGATGAAAGCGCTAAACTGGGGAAAGGGAAAATAGTTTGGGCGCCAAAACACAAATCGACTTCTATTTATGTCGACAGTGCGCTTACCTTTATTCATACATGTGGCAACAATCCGTTTTATATCAATCTTTGCCCCAATGATGTCCACGACCCTCATTTGCCGGACTCTGTTAATCTGGAAAAGTGGAAAAAGATAACGGAAAACCCCTGGGAACAAAAATTCTTTGCAGTTCTGGAAGAACTTGATAAACAAATTGGCCGCTTTATTGAAGGGCTTGATAAAATGGGGAAGCTGGACAATACCATCATTCTTTTGGCAAGTGATAACGGCCCGACGGATTGGCCCCATTACTACAAATCGGCAAGTTATCCGGCTGATTATCGGGGTGAACTTTATCCTCCGGGTTTTACCGGTCCTTTATACGGGAGAAAATGGAGCCTTTATGAGGGTGGAATCCGTGAGCCTTTTCTCGTTTATTGGAAAGGACACGTTCCTGAGGGGAAAGTAGATGCTCAAACGATTGTTTCTGCCATCGATGTTTTTCCGTCAATATGCTCTTTGCTGGGAATACTCACTCCCGGGAAACTGGATGGGGCAGATAAAAGTGCCGCTTTTCTTGGGTACCGGTACCCAATAAAAAAAGTTCCTCCGGTCATGTGGGAATATGGCAGTAACCCCGGTGGCTCTATTAAGCCCGGGAACAAAAACTTTATTTCTCCAAACCTGGGCATCCGCGACGGTGAGTGGAAACTGCTGGTCAATATTGATCGTACCAATGCCCAGCTTTTCAACCTAAAAAACGATCCGGGCGAAACGGTGAACCTGGCAGGTAAGTATCCGAAAATTACGAACAAACTTACTGAAATGGTGATTAGGTGGCGAAAATCAATGCCAGTTGATGCGGTGGTAAATTGAAACTAAGAAGTAATTTTTATACAAAATGAAAAGGTACAATCAGCTTCTTTCAGTAGCGTTTCTGGTTGCTTCAAATCTGTTGAATCCATTGTTTGGAAAAGCACAAAACGACCGGCCCAATGTTTTGTTGATAGTTATTGATGATTTAAATGATTATCCGCAAGTCTTGTCTGATTATCCAGGATTAAAAACGCCAAACCTCACAAAATTTGCTGAGACTGGCGTAATATTCAGTCACGCCTATTGTGCAGCCCCGGTATGTAATCCGTCCCGTTCGGCCTTTTTAAGCGGAATGGCACCGTACAAAACAGGGGTCTACGATAATAATTATACCATCGAAAATTCTCCTGCGATTATGGAGAGTGAATTTCTTCCCGAGCATTTTAAGAAGAATGGTTATACGACGGTGACACGAGGGAAAATTTTTCATTCGGTACCCGGAAAAGCCAGATATGACGCGATGTGGGATGTTGACGGAGGAAAAGGTAACTACGGGCCGCAGCCTGAAATAAGCCATTTTCCCGATACCATAAAAATGGCAAAAATGTTTGACTACCAACCTTGGGAGGGCCCAGAATCGGATCATCCGGATAATGTTACTGCCGAGATGACCATTGAACAACTACGGAAAGACCATGATAAACCCTTCTTCATTGCCTGTGGGTTCTACAAACCACACAATCCGTGGACTGCACCCAAGCGCTTCTTTGATATGTACCCCCTTGAAACGCTGCAACTGCCACCTGTGAATGAGAATGATTTGGACGATTTGCCGGAACTTGCCCAAAAGTGGGCCTCCGGCCCTGTCGATTATTACCATATTCTGAAGCGAACAGGGCAATATGCTCCGGTTGTCCGCTCGTACCTGGCCTGTATCTCGTTCCTCGATTATAATTTCGGACGGGTAATTGATGCGTTGGAAAAAAGCAAGTATCGCGACAATACCCTTGTTGTTGTGGTGGCCGACAATGGTTTTCATATGGGTGAAAAACTACACTTTGCAAAATATGCACTTTGGGAAAAAACTACGCGTATTCTCTGTATGTGGCGGGTTCCGGGCATGACAAGAGCAAACACAAAATGCACGCGCCCGGTTAATCTTCTGGATATTTATCCAACGCTTGCTGAATTGTGTAATCTTCCGTCACCTTCGCAACAGCTTGACGGGCACAGCATCGTCCCGTTGTTAAAAAAGCCGGATGCAAAATGGAAATATCCTTCGGTTACTACCTATCTGAAAGATAATTATTCCATTAGGGACGAGCGTTTCAGGTATATTCAATATTACGACGGCACTTCAGAGTTGTACGATCACAAATTGGATAAGAATGAATATAACAATATAATGAGGTCAGAACCAAGCAAGTATGGGAATGTTGTAGAACGGTTGAAAACGTATATTCCGGCTCATTCTGTTGTGGGAAACCGTCAGGAGGGAAATCCTTTTGGTTTGTAACAGACGAATAAAATTGTACAGCCAATCAACTACAGCGCTTTTTCGTGTGCCCAAACGAATGAATTGTCGGCATCGTTAGAATTAGCCACATTAAAAAACGATTAAAATGATAAAATTGAAGTTTTTGATTAGTCTTTCTATTGCGGTGATACTGTTGGCAGTAAATAGCTTTGCCCAGACAGATGTTGTTAAAAATGTACTGAAAATTGAATTGTCGACATCGAAAAAAGTGACACCTGTGAAATACGGTTGGCACTACGAAGAAATAGGGATGATTGGAGAGGGTGGTTTGTATGCCGAAATGGTTCGGAATAGCGCTTTCGAAGAAGCCAATCCGCCACGGGGGTTAACAGTTGAAAACGGTGCTTATAGTGGTATCCCGCACGAAAAAAATAACCCGCGCAAAAAACCGTATGTGATAGATCCGCTGATTGGTTGGTCAACTATTCCGGGCAAAAGCACCAGCCTCAAATTGGAAGTTGTCTCTTCAAATCCGCTAAATAAAAATAATCTGCACGCTTTGAAAATACAGGCGACGAATGATGAGGGCGGGCAAACATATCGCGTTGTGAACAAAGGGTTTTTCGGCATGTTTTTCGAACAGGGAAAGCTTTACAAATTGTCATTCTACCTTCGGAATAATGGGTTTGATGGTCAGTTGAAGGTTTTTCTGGGAGATTCGGAAGGTACCGCGATTTCGAAGGTTTTTGAACCCAAAAACCTAAATGGGGAATGGACAAAGTATTCTGCGGTTTTTGAAGCTGACACCACAACTAACGAGGGGATGCTGTGTTTCATACCCAACGGCTCTGGCAATTTGTTTCTCGACCTGGTGTCCCTGTTCCCGGGTGATACCTGGGATAATGGGCGCTCTGTTTTTAGGGCCGACATTATGAGAAATTTGATTGACTATGCCCCCGATTTTTTACGTTTTCCGGGCGGATGCATTGTTCACGGGGTGAATGTGGAGACAATGTATCATTGGAAAGAAACAATCGGCGATATTGCTGAGCGACCAGGTGCCTGGTCGAAATGGTCGCCAAACTACCGCACCGATGGGCTGGGCTATCACGAGTTTTATGAATTGTGTGAGTACCTGCATTGCGACGCTATGTATGTTGCGCCTTCGGGCTTGGTATGTACCGCCTGGGTAAACAAAGCAGAGGCAAAAGACGAATACGACCATCCAAAGATAGATGTCAAGGAATATATTCAGGATGCATTGGACGCTATTGAATATGCTATCGGAACGGTTGATTCGGAGTGGGGGGGAAAGCGGGCAGCAAATGGTCATCCTAAACCTTTTCCTTTGAAATATATTTCGGTTGGCAACGAAGATTTTGGCCCTACTTATTATCGAAATTATGATGCCTTTTACCGAACAATTAAGTCAAAGTACCCGCAACTCAAAATCATAGCAAACAGTATTATTGGCCAACGTGAAGACGAAGACAGGAAGCGGGAGCGGATTGATGAGTTTGTTGAACCTGCGACGATTGAGATTTTCGACGAGCATTACTATAAAAATATTCCTTGGGTTATTGATAACTACTTTAAATTTGACCAGTACAAACGCCCGGGCCCGGATATGTTTATTGGCGAATTGGGAATTGCCGGTAAGCATCCGCTCGATGTTCTTGGCGAAGCGATATTTATGATGGGAGTTGAACGGAATGCCGACTTGAACCCGTTGATTGCCGACCGCCCATTGATGCGCAACTGGGATTTTGTGCAAGGAAGAGGAAATCCACTTTATTTTGTCACTAACAAAGAGTGCTTCAAAACATTTAATTATTACATGTCTAAGTTGTTTCGCGACAATCAATTGGACCAATGGTACGAGTCTGCTTATTGGGTTGATGGGCATAAACAAGTCCCCGGGCTCGACTATCTTTTTTCATCGGCAGGTACGGATCCATTTTCGGGAGACTTGATAATAAAAGTGGTCAATCTCTCCGATAAGGATATTACATCAATGCTGGATGTTGAGGGTTTATTCGGCACACAAAAAATGCAGATTACTACGTTGGATAGCAGGGGAGGTGTGAATAATACACCTCAAAAACCAAACGCAATTTATCCTGAAGTAAGCGAACGGACGATGGATATGGCAACGCCCTATATCTTTAAAACGAAGTCGTTGACGGTGTTTCGGGTACATAAAAAAGTGTAGGCTTTCCTGTAACATACACTAGATCGATAAAATCGACTGGAAATCGGTTGATTCGGACTTTTCTGGATAACGTGAGTTCGATGTAACAAACGTAACAAAACACAAACCCATGAATTTTGTAAAGATTCAACCGGGCTAAGGCGAATCCTGCTGAATGAAAAAACCTTTGAAAAGCGCAGAAATCGTAAGTTTAGCATGTGCAGTTATAAGTAGGTAATTGCGTACAATTATCTCGTACCTGTTGCTGTAAAGCCGGCTCTAAATTGGATTCTTTGGTATCGGGTAACCATTTTAATAGGATTTTGCAAATAAAGAACATATACAAACCCAACGGAGAAGTGCGTTCATTAAGAGCAGCGGAAGCAGCAAGAACATCAACAAACCTAAAGATATTTGGAGTTGCAGGTTCAGCATTAATGATGGCCCAATCTGGAACAAAGATTATTAAAGGTAAAGCAGCCCCAATTGATGTTCTCGATTTTTCTGTGGGCTCAGCTGGATTTACCTCTGGAATTGTTGAACTCGGACGATACAATATACCTTACGTGGGACAGGGAATCGCACTATATGGGTGGACTAGATTGTGGCTAGATATAGGATACAATTACGGAATAAGCGCTCGACTGAGGCAAAATAACAAGTCTGAGATTATAGAATATATGCGTAAAAATGGTTATTAACATGAAATCTGTTTATTATACAATTTGGACTGATGCAATTCATGCGTTTCGAAAAAAGAACCCGCAGCGAGAAGACTGGAAATGTTATTTATTCTTCCTTATAACATTCTGTAATGCTTTAAATCTTTTTGTCATCTTTTTGTGGCTTAAATTTTTGAAAATTATTAATTGGAACCTGACAATTGATATTTCTCCAAGTACATTCATAAACAACGCGATTAGTTTTTGTTTCTATTTCTCTTTTCCGTTTGTTTTAATGAATTACTTGTTGGTTTTTAGGCACAACAGATACTCAAAGTTAATTGATAAATATCCCAATAGGAATGGAAAATTCGCAATGTCTTATGGTATCTTAAGCGTGCTCTTAAGCTATTTGTCAGTTATGGCCTATTGGTTTTCCGAATATTAACTCCCTATCTCCCCCTCGTCTTAGCGCTAGCGGAGACGAGGGGTTTGCTTCGGGTCGTTTGTAACGATACTATCCACCGCGTAGGAGTTGCTTCCGGTTTGTACCGACAAAATTTGCTAACTTGGCAAAGCGTTCTTTGAAAAACCGGAGGCAAGGCCTTCCCCGGCAGCTGCCGGGGAACGGGGAGGGGGCTCTCTGCTGTTGGCCGCTTCCTAAGCCCCGACCCCTATGTGCAAGCACCCACCTTTACCCAAAGCTTTAACCGCTACTGCTACTGCCTGAATAACCCATTAACGCTTACCGACCCCACTGGTAATAAATGGGACTGGAATTGGCTTAACCCCCTTCATTGGTTTAGCGAAGGCATGCAGTGGGTAAACGATAACACCGAAGGGGTACGCCAAAAAATGGCCGATGCCGGCATACCCGATTTTGGCGTTGGTACTTCTATTGGAATGTCGGGCAGTGTGAGTTTTAACGCCAGCTACCAAGGGCAAGTTGCATTTAATACGGAGAATATTGACCGAAGCAATGCCGTAGCCGTTGTTGACCAAGCTTTGAACCGGATGAGGGAGGAGTATTGGGAAGAATTCTCCGGAGGCTATGGGTATGGATATCGAAGGGCAAATATGGGAGCGGATAATGCTTTAACTCAATTCGCATATTCTTTGTCCTATGTGTACCACGTGGGAGGTTTACCGACTGCAAATTTTCTTTGGGATTTTTCAAATTCAGATAGATATTTCAAATTAGAATCAGACATGGCTAACGGTACCAGACATAGTGGACAGATAGGGCCTGCTCAGATTGAGATATATTCAGGATCGAACGTAACCGTTAATGGTCTAAGATTTTTTGCCAAAGGGGGATTCACACCGAATAAAAGTTATCTGCCATTTAGCGAAAAATATTTGGACAAAAAGTATTATCCAACTTCTACTAAATTTGGAAACATAGAAAAACCCTACGCAATACAAATTACAGGTTATTTTGGAGAAAGGAAAAGTGTTGTCGGAACAATATGGATGAGTGATTATGAATCTTTTAAGAATTTTTATTATAACATATATAATTATCCACCATCAAGCTATTGGAAGTATTAGTAATTTTTTATTTTGAAAACATGAGAAAAATTTTCCCAGCCATACTTCTGCTTTTTTCACTCTTAAGCAACTGCGTTGTTTCTAAATCAATTGTCGGTTCATGGTATTATCTTATAGGCGACAAGTATACTGAGATTTACATCAGTGATTCTCTAATTACAGAATGCGACAACAAACTGATGGGACTATCTCCATCTTATCATTACAATTTTGAAAATGACACCATTTTTGTTTACAACCCCAATGGTGATACAAATGGAATTTCTGTAAAGATTAAAAATAATAAAAACATAGAGTTATTTTACAAAAACCAATGGATTCATTGTGAGCGACTGTCTGACATCGAAGATATCTACACTATTGGAAATCAAGAACAAGAAAAGTATGACGAGTTTTTATTTAACTTTAACTTGAGAGCTGAGAAAGCGATAAGTTCAATGAAAGCGGTCACCCCTCGTTAGCGTACCCTTGCTCCTCGGGATATGTCAAAAAGTGAGGAACTGCTGGACCTATTTCGTATTGGATTTGTAATCCATCATGACAATAAATGAATATCTTCGTCCCTATGAGAATACAGTTCGGCAAGAGATTATGCCGGTGATAAAGGCTTGGTTGCTATTGAATTTGTATGACGGGAGTATTTGCTTTAGTGGGATTACAAATCCCGGGTTTCAAGGTCAGGATTGCAAATCCTGACCAGCCCCACAGCTCATTATGACACAAATCCGCAAGAGCGGGATCATTCTGCCCTGCATTACACTGTAAAAATACAAAATTGTAGTCAGATAAGTAATGGCTTCGTAGGGTACCAGCTTGTAGATCTACTTTTTTTGTTCCCGGTTGAAATTCGGATTAAGCCGCGAATCATCACCGTACTTCTTTTATCCGCGATTTATTTTCATCCGGCATTCGAATTATAAAGTTAGAGGGGTTAGGTTGCCTTTTAATTGTTCCGTCAGCCATCGGGAACTGGAGTATTTTTCGGCTAAGTTCCAGGAAGGAAAGAAACCGCTCTTCCGGGGACAGAGCCAGGAAAGCTTCTTGCTGCTCCCGGTTCG
Organism: Mangrovibacterium sp.; assembly: GCA_047972415.1. Taxonomy (GTDB): domain Bacteria; phylum Bacteroidota; class Bacteroidia; order Bacteroidales; family Prolixibacteraceae; genus Mangrovibacterium. The sequence goes on along the minus strand of JBKEAN010000151.1, from coordinate 20,206 downwards.
CTTCTTCCTTGGTTCGGAATAAAATCTTCATTGCAGTTCCAATTAGAATGGTTTTGTTCAATTCCGATAGATTTCAAAAAAAAGAATCCAAAACCTCAGCGTTTTTGATTCGTAGTTTCATTTTGTGTTTTGTATTCCAGAGGCTTATCAATTATATTTGTTGCCAGCTGTTTCGCAAACTCTGTAATTTCAGCGTTAACAAATGAAAACTTAGTTTCTTCAAGAATGAACTGAGGTTGCATGTCATTAAATCCAAATTCCTTGCTATTGTCCCAGAAAGTAGTTTTGTTGAACTGCGGCAAGTATTTGATGAAATTGGCAAATGATTGTTTGTAGGTTTTATTAATCGACTTTAACCCGGACGTATGGCCGCCAAGCTTTTCCCGTTTGAGTGCACGTTCTTTTAGCGTTTCGATATTATCAACAGAAATAAAGTGGGCTTCGAACAAAAATTTGTTTTTGTATTTGTGTAGAAAGTCATTTATCTGGGGCAATCGTTCATTGGTAAAATAGCTTTGAATCATAAAGCCCTTGTTATTGGCAAGGCTGTCTGAAATAGCATTGTTTAATGCCTTTGACAAAGAAATATCATTTGTTTTAGCCCCATCTGCATACATTTGAACCATCAATTTAGCCTTGTCATGGTCAAAGAAATTAATCCTGGCATCGCTAAAATTATATAATTTGCTGTCCATTAAAGTAGTTTTTCCGGCAGCAATAGGGCCGGCAATAAAATAAAATGTATTCATGGCATTTTTACTTGAGTAATATACAACACTGCTAAACTAATAAAGTAAACCGTTTTAATGAACCACTTTATACTGAAAAGAGTAGGTTCAGAAAAACAATTGATTTAAAAAACTGCTAACGAATTCTTTTTTGTAAAAATCTCCAAGTATTTGCCCCTGTTGATGTTTCGTAAATCAATGGACAGATGAACTTTCTAGCTTCTTCTATCACCGCCATAACATTACCAGGAACAACGATAAATCGGATAATTTTCAGGGCTGGTTAAATTCTGATGCCGATTTAAAAGCTAAGGTTGACATCTTAAAATTTGCATACGGACGAGCTTTCGATGTTGAATTGAACGATTCTGATGCCTATGGATTATACAAAAACGGCTTTGGTAACCAAACGAAAAAGTAATCTATCAGCCTATATTTGCTTGTCCGGTATTTCGATAAATGCCCTTTTGCTTGTCCGGTATTTCGATAAACTTGTCCGGTATTTCGATAAAACAAATAGCTTGTCCGATATTTCGATGATATATATATTATATAACTGAATATATATAAAGAACCAAATTTTTTAATTAAAATTTTTCAACTAAAAAAAAAATGAATGAATTTATGAAAAAAGGAACGGCGCTCCTGTTTGATGGAAAGCCGATGCCCGTCCGGAATGTAAACATTGAACGGCTATTCGGATTTCAATGAGAAGTTGATAAAAGAAGAATCACAAAAAAAAGTATATCTAGATAACCCGTTATAGTGTTACTTTGTACCTTTGTTATCGTGATACGATATTTCGTTTTAATACCGGGTTGGTCATGGAAGCAAATGTTATAAAAAGGATTGAAAACCTACATCAGGAATACAGAGACTTAAATTTATCAAGTATTGTTGACTACGATAAATACAAACTTTATTCCCTGGTAACAAGTTCTACCCAACTGGAAGGAAGTACGTTGGATGAATCGGATACAAAACTGCTCCTTGATGATCGTTTAACGGCCAAGGGAAAACCAATACTTGACCATAAAATGGTCGAGGATAATCACGATGCCATTTTATTTGCGATTGATGCAGCGAGCAGAAAAACACCCCTTTCGTCTTCGTTTTTACAGGAGCTAAACGGGCGTAACATGCACCAAACCGGTACTGTTCAAAAAACCCTTTCGGGAGAGGTTGTCGATGGAGCAAAGGGCGAGTTCAGAAAAGACAGCAGTTTTGCCCAAGCTATCGGCACCTATCCCAATTGGACTAAAATACCGGAACTCGTTAACCGGTTTTGTGATGAATTTAACCGGCAGATAATTGAAGCCAAAAACGACTATCAATCCCTGATAACAAGTTTTGATGCCCATGTCAACCTTATTCTGATTCACCCTTGGATGGATGGGAATAAAAGGACTTCACGGCTGTTGATGACTTATATTCAACATCGGGCAAATTTGCCGTTAACCAGAGTTTTCAAAGAGGATAGTAAGGAATATTGGGCGGCTCTTAAAGAGACCAAGGAAATGAACGATCTCAAACCTATTAGAATCTTTATGCTTCAACAACACGAAAAAACACTGAGGGGGGAGATTTTCGATTATAAAAAATCAGAAAACCATAACCGTGGGTTTCACTTATTGTTATAGTGTTACAATGTTACTTTGTTATTGTTTTAAGCAAACCAATCCAACAAGATGTTATGATTTGGAAAGAATTGGAGAATAATGTTAACCTTTTCAATAGGTATGGAGTTGGCGAATCAATTGACTTTTGGAAATTCAATTTGTATTCGCTGGTACATCATTCGGCAGCAATCGAAGGCTGTACACTGACCGAAGGGGAAACGGAATTGCTACTGGACAAAAATATAACTCCTGAAGGAAAACCCCTTGAGGACAGCAATATGACCAAAGACTGTTATAATGCCCTGTTATATGTTATCGACAAGGCGGACACAAAGGAACCATTCTCACCACAGTTCTTAATCAAAGTCAATAGTTTGGTAATGAGAACAACGGGCGGCTTTGTCAAATCGGCCAATGGTGATTTTGATGTATCAAAAGGGGAATTTCGCACGGTGTCGGCTTTTGCACAAGGGGGCAGTTACTACCTCTCGCCAGATAAAATTGAACGTGAAACCACTGTTTTATGTGCAGAAATGAATAAACTGCTTTCGGTACCTGGTTCTATTGCTGACCAGTACCGGTTAAGCTTTGCTGCACATTACAACCTTGTTACCATTCATCCCTGGGCCGAAGGAAATGGCCGGACTTCCCGTTTAATGATGAATTTTGTCCAGCGGTATCTGGGTCTGCCATTTTCAAAAGTATATATGAGCAGCCGAAAGGATTATATCAATTCGCTCCAGGAAACCCGAAAAACAGGCAACATGAATTTCTTTTATAGTTTCATGTGTAATCAGCAAAACCGGTTTTTAGAAGAAAAAATCCTCGAATATAAAAACTCAAACAAACGGGGTTTCCATTTTCTTTTGTAACAAAACATGCCGTTATATTGATATAGTGATACAATGTTACTTTGTTATAATGTTATATTACTATGTTAATCTATTGATATAGTGATACAATGTTACTTTGTTATATTACTATTTGTTTATCCTGTTTTATTTTTACATGCTCCAAGTCACAAGGCACTATTGTAAAGTCGGGAATATTCTATCCCGGTTTACCCCCTTTCTTTTTTCTTTAGCCACCCGCCACGGGAGTGGAAAATGCGCTTCTGCGTTTTTTGCATTGCAAGTAGTGTTTTTAGTCCCCTAAAAACCTATTTGGCAATAAATTTGGGGTAAATGATTTCGCGACTCAATCATTTTAGTCAAGCCAATATAATCAAGGAAATATGAGAAAAAAAGGTGGACGTCCGAAGCTTTCTATTTCAGACAAACGATCGGAAAGCATCCGGATTTGGTGTACAAGCGAGCAGAAAAAACAAGTAAAAGAGATGGCAAATAGTTACGGATTAACTATTACTGATTACGTTTTGAAAAAGAGCTTAGGCGAAAAAGTTGTATTCAACCATCGCGAATATCTGAACGAAATTCACGAATTAGGTACAGAGCTGGCGCGACAAGGAAACAACCTAAACCAGTTGGCGAAGTATGCAAACATATTGCTTATTGAGAGAAAACTTCGACCCGATGTGGCTGAGAAAATAGAAGAAGCCCTTCGGACGAATTCAAAAAAGCAAGAAGAAGTTAGAATCGCGTTTCGGACCTTAATCAGGGAAATGGCCAAATAATAGTGGAAATTTCCCATGTTTTAGAGGGGGAAAACTACTGTGGCAGAGAAGTATAGCTCGATTTGTTTACAACTTCAATAAGTCCTGCATAAGCTGAACCAATGAATTTCAATTGCCTGAATCGTTTCAAGACCGAAACGGCCAACGAGTGTAATTACCTATTTCCCAAAAGAAAGTCCATCACTTGCCGGTTTGCATCATCAATTTTCTTTTGATTGAATTTGTAGTAAATCCAGGTTGTTTTCGAGCCAGTTTCGTGACCCAGCGCCATTGATATTGTTTCGAGGTATTTCAAGCTCTCCGGCAATAGTAGCCCAGGTATGCCGGGCGTAATAAGTGCTGATATTCGGAAATAAAGGAGTTATCTTTTTCTTGTTTCGTTTGGTTCCGCTGGCATTTATTACCCATTCAACCGGTCCGATTTCCTTCAAATTATCGTTCCACCGATGTAGAAAATTTTTATGGTCATTGTATTGGTCCAGTGGGTAAAGAAAATAACCCTTTCCTCTATATTTATCAATTATCGCCAGTGCCTCTGGTTCTATTTTGATTGAATAAGTTTGGTCAACTTTTGAACGGGTATATTCTAATCTACCGTTTACCAAATTTTCAGGTCTGAGATTAAGTAAATCAATTGCATTGATGCCAATGAGGTAGAACGAAAGCATAAACAAATCGCGGTATTTCTCTTGGTGTGCTTGAACAGGGTAGTCTTTTATTAAGCGCAATTGCTCGATTGTGAGGGAGCGTTTAATGGTTTTTTTTGTTTCAATTTCAAATTTCCGGAAAGGGTATAGGTTCTGGTTTATCCGATCTTCGTTTATGGCATCGTTAAACACCGCCCTAAGGTTGCGCATGTGAATGGCAATGGTATTGACCCCGCAGCTGGTGGATAGGTATTTCTCAAACTGTTTTAACCAAGCCAAATTGATTTCCTCAAAGTTCAAATCATTATTGCCCGTAAAAGCTTCAATTTTAGACATTGTATAAGAATAGGTTTCAGCAGTACGCTTGGATTTGCAGTTTGAAATAAAATATTTCAAATGGGTAAAAACTGAATAATATTCGGGTTCCGGTTCTTCGTTTTGGTTTTCAATTCGGAAAACCAATTCATTGATGTCAATGCGGGAAAGCTTGTGTTGATTTTCCAATAGGGCAATAATCCCGTTGGCCAGAATTAGCTTGTTTTTGATTAGCCGGTTTAGCCTGGCTTCCTGTTTGTGGTTTACCACTTGTGCGCCGTCCCAGTTGTCTTTTGCAATTGAAATATCCAAACCAACGAGGCGGACTTTTCTTTGGTGGGAGAGGTATAATTTGACGGGATAGGTACCGTCTTTTTTTGCTGCCCTGGTGTCTAGTATTACTTTTAATGTAGCCATACTATCATTTTTTTTGCAAACAATTTGCAAACATTAATTGTGCAAAGATGAGCAAAAAGGGTCAAAAATGTGCAAAAAAGTGAGTTTGAAGGGGAAAATATATTTGTAGTATGCAATAAAAAACCCTGATAAATGCGCCTTGAAAGGCTTATTATCAAGGTTTTAGTTTTTGTCGGGATACCAGGATTCGAACCTGGGACCCCCTGCTCCCAAAGCAGGTGCGCTAGCCGGGCTGCGCTACATCCCGATTGTCTTAATGCGGAGAGAGGGGGATTCGAACCCCCGGTACGGTTACCCGTACGGCAGTTTAGCAAACTGCTGGTTTCAGCCACTCACCCATCTCTCCGTTAAGTTTGTCTTCTTTAACGGAGGCTTACATCATGTTACTGTTGTATTTAACAGCTCCTCTGAACGTGCGTGCAAATATAGAACTACTTTTTACACCTGCAAAATAAAAATACTAAAAATATTGTGGGTTTTTAGGCCTATTTTTGATGATTTCCTGAGCTTCAGAGAATAAGAACGAAAATGAAGATCAGACCTTTTTACGAGATTAATCGCAGAAGGTTTTTATATGTGTTTAGTAGATTTCCCGATGTCTTTCAGTATCAGTTGGCTAGTTCGGAGATGTTATAAAATCACCTGTTTTACTTGGAGCAAATGCCTTTTGCTTTTATCTTTGAATCATTGAACGTTCTCTGACAAACGATATTTCCGCATCAGATCAAAATTGGCAAATTCAACAGTTTACATTAAACCGAGAAAGCTTTTGGGATGTGAAGGCAGGCCTTGTAGTTCCGATTTATCGGAATGAGTAGTTTACTACCGGTGGAAGTCTGAGCATTTCGGCACTCAAATCCTGTAATTCAGGGATTTTGCGCAACCGATTTGATGCGGATTTTTTTATTTCTTCGATTTTATTGCTGATTGTCCAATGAGGTAGAGCAGAAGTAAAACTGAAATAAATGCAGCGGTTCGGCCGATATAGTCACCAAAGGTCGAATAAATCGTCATCTCACGATTAACCCGGATACTTCCGACTAAGGACGTACTTTTGTTCCAGCTGCTTTGTTGAACGATATTGCCGCGTTGATCGATTAAGGCAGAAATTCCGGTGTTGGCGGCCCGGGCAATGCTACGGCGGGTTTCAATGGCCCGCAGCCTTGCCAAATTGAGGTGTTGCCGGTAGCCCGAAGCGTGGGTCAGCCAGCCATCATTGGTCAGAATAAACAAAACATCGGCTCCTTTTTGGACCGACTGGCCAAGATACTCGCCGAAAACCGACTCGAAACAAATAACGGGGGCCGCCAATGCCTGGGGGGAAATCATCAGGCTGGGAGAGGTCTGTCGTCCGAGACTACCACTTGTTCCGCCCAAATTGAGGCTCCAATTCTTTAAAAATGAAAAATATTGTTCGTAAGGCATCTTTTCAACCCCAGCCACCCGGATGCTTTTGTGATAAAGCTGCACCCCGGAACTGTCAATTTGGATGGCGCTGTTATATAGTTCGTACCAGCAATTTTGCCGATTGTCCCAGCGTCCGAATTCCGGGGCCGTGCTTTTGCCTGGAAAATCCTTACGGGTAATTGCCCCCAAAATATATTTCAGGTTTCGGTTCCGGCGGCTTCGTTCGCGAAAAGGGTGAATGAACGAATTGTCAGCCAGTTCCTGGTTTTCAAGTAAGTCAGGAAGGCAGGTTTCCGGGCCTAGGATATAGTCGGTGCCGGGGCTTGCAACCGAGTCGCACAAATGCACCAGGTACAGGTACTGCTCGGCCTGGCTCATTCCTTCGAACTTTTGAGTAAATGGATCGATGTTGGGTTGAACAACGGCTACCCGGAGTGTTTTGCCTGTTTCGCGATAATGGTGATAGCGATAATAAGACCATGATAAGGGTACAGCAACAAGAATGAACCACAGCACTAGCTCGCCTTTTGCCGCGTTGAAACCCGAACGACGGCCTTTTTTATACGCAAAATAAAGCAGTACGTTCGAGAGCAAAATCCATAAACTTCCACCTAAAACACCCGTAAGTTCGTACCATTGAACCATTTGGGGAACCGATGCCAACCCGTTCCCCAGGTTGAGCCAGGGCCATTCAATTTCGCGGTGGTAGTGCCAGTACTCGAAACCCAGCCAGCAACTTAACAGCACCATCAGTGCAAACGGGGTATTGAACCGAAGTTTTGCACGGTGGTACAACCACCAAATGAAGGCCATGCTGGCAGCATTGAGCAAACTTAAAAGTAAAATACCTGCAATGGTAATTTTGACCACCCACCACACCGTAATAACATGCCAAAGCCAAAATGAAAGTAAAGCGTAGTTGAAAAAAAGGTGCGGGTTATGTGGCGATTGTCGTTTAACTTCATCCTCGAGTATGAGCAGTGGAAGCAATGCCAATAGCAATATGCAGCCTGGCGCCCAACCAAGCCAGGGAAGCGATAGCAACACCGAGGTGCCGATAGACAGTAGGATGAAGTGACTGTTTTTCATAGTCAAAATTGATGGTTGGGCATTTGCTTTTTGTTAGCTGTGGTTGTAAGCTGGCGAAGCCAATGCAATCGGCTCCTGCTTGCCCGATTTATCGAAAACAAAATCAATTCGGCCCAAAACCATTCCGCCCCAACCAGCCTGGTTGATCAGGACGGGTTTACCCCGGGCATTTGTCAGTTCAATAGGTTGATCCAGAAAGCTATGTGTATGCCCGCCCAAAATAAGGTTGGTGTAGTGGGTTTTAGGGGCCAGTGTGATGTCCGAAATTTTCGACGATTCGTATTTTAAGCCTAGGTGCGACAGGCAGATGATGAGGTCGCAATTTTTCTCCAGTTTTAAAAAAGCTTCCATTTCCAGGGCCACAGTTGCCGGGTCGTTATAAACTACGCCTTCGCAGTTGGCATCGCTAACCAGTCCCTGCATTTCAACCCCAAGGCCGTAAACGCCAATTTTAATACCCCCTTTGCGGTACACCACGTAACGGTTAAAACGGTCGTAGAGCTTGGTTTGCGAAAAATCGTAGTTGCTGTTGACGATGGGAAATTTGGCATAGTCGAGTGCCCGGTGCAGCGCATCCAGCCCATTGTCGAATTCGTGGTTGCCAAGTGTTGATGCTTCGTAACCCATTTCCGACATGATTTTCAAAATCAGTTCACCTTTATAAAAGTTGAAGTAGGGGGTTCCCTGGAACATGTCGCCACAATCGAGCAATAGCACATTGCTTTGCTCGTTCCTGATTTGTTGAATGCGGCCCGACAAACGGGCCAACCCACCCTTGCCGGCATTTACCGGGTGGTTATCGGGGAAAGGGTCGATTTGACAGTGAATGTCGTTGGTGTGCAAAATTGTTAAACGAAGCAAATCGGTACCGGCCAATAACTTTTCAGGAAGGCCTAGCATGGCTAGCCCGGCCGAGGCTGCAACAGCCTGCTTCAGAAAATTTCGTCGGTTATTCATTGCTAATCCTCCCGTCGAGTTTTGGTGAAATAACGTTGCCTGCATTATAATTGTTTCTCATATGCTCAATAAAACAATCGCGTAGCCTGATGCCGGTGTTAATGCGGACAAGCCGGTTTCGGAGCATGGTCATATCGTCGCCGCCATTGGCCACATAGTCGTTGGTAACCAACCAGTATTCGGCCTGTTTATTTAGGGGCATCTGCCCAATTTCCATCGAGAGCAGTTGCCCGTTGGCAATGCGCAAGCGCATACCGGCCACACTATCGCCGCCTTTGCGGGCAACCATTTCGCCCAGCGCCCATAAGTCGTTGCCTTTTACTTGCAGAAGCACCATTTCGTTTTCAAAAGGCATCACCTCAAAAATTTTTCCCACGGTTATTTTCCCCTTCGGAATATCGGCACGGATTCCGCCGTAATTTTGATAGGCGACCTGTGGGATTGGTTTCGGTGTCATCTTGGCGGCGTAAAGTTGTCCTTCAGTTAACAGTATGTCGGCCAAATAGTTAGTTAGTAAACTTTCGGGTTTTCGTTTTACCAAATCGACCGGTGTTTCGGCAATCACTTCCAGCATTTCCCGGTCAACCTGCTCGCGATAGGGCTCAATAAAACGGACCAGACTGGAGTCGGTGGTTGATATGTTTTGATAATTCGTTTGATTTTCAGCTTTGAAATCAGCCACATTCAGACTAGTTTTACAGCCTAGCAAAACCAAGGCAATCCAGACGATTAAATACATTTTTCGCATACCGTATTTTTGAAATTTGAAGTTGGCAAGCTAGTTTATCGGTTCCGAAAAATCAGTTTAATTTTTAAACTTTCCAACCGCTGTTGGGTTTTTATTGAAACAAATTTTACGCATGGTACATTTATCCGGAAACAAGTTCAACGGTCACCGTTTTTTTATCTTGATGGTGTTATTTGTTTTTTTCTTCAACCCCGCAATTTCACAAACACAGGATTATCCGAAAGTAAAAGCTAAAAATGGCGATGGAATTTATTCCATTTTGAAACGGAACGGCCTTTCGCCCAACCAATACATGAACGAATTTATCGAGTTGAATAAGAGTAAAATAGGAAAGAATAACTCGGTGTTTGTGGGTCAAACCTACCGCTTGCCTGTTGCAAATACAAATCAACCTGCACCCAATGATAGTGTAACCGAGCCCAAACCCGCCGAACCGGAGCAGGGCCCTGTTTCTACTACCCCCGTAAAAAAGGGAAAAATGATTGTCAACCCACTGTATGGGAAAACATATGAAAATGTATATCAGACAGATCGGGCATTGAATGGCGCTGTTTTCTATCTGATTAGCGGTCACGGGGGGCCCGATCCGGGCGCGATTGGAAAACTCGGGGGCAACTTGCTCTGCGAGGACGAATATGCTTATGACGTTACATTGCGGCTTTCGATGGAATTGGAAAAACACGGCGCCAAAGTGTACATGATTATTCGCGATAAAAATGACGGTATTCGCGACCAAAGTATTCTGAAACCCGATCACGACGAAGTTTGTTACCCGTCAAAGTCGATTCCGCGAAACCAGCTTTCGCGGTTGAAGCAACGTACTGATGCGGTGAATAATTTGTATTCCCGCCATAAAGGGCAACACCAACGCCTGGTGATTATCCATGTTGACAGCCGTACAAAAGGCGAAAATATTGATGTTTTCTTTTATCACGACCAACGGAGCAACTCGGGTAAAAAGCTGGCATCGAACCTGCAACAAACTTTTAAGGAAAAGTACGATTACTACCAACCGAACCGTGGCTACCACGGAACCGTATCGGAACGGAACTTGTATGTGCTGAAAAATTCGTACCCGACGGCTACGTTTATCGAGTTGGGAAACATTAACCACTCGCGCGACCAGCAGCGGTTTATGATGGAAAATAACCGGCAGGCGCTGGCCAACTGGCTGAGTGATGGGTTGCTAAAGGATTTTAAGAATAATCCCGAATGATTGTTCCCCCGGGAAAGTCTTTGGTATTGTTCGACACAGCTTGCCATCTGTGTTCTGGCTGGGTGCAACTGTTGTTGAAAGCCGACCGGAAATCCCGCTTCGTATTTGCCCCGTTGGGCGGAGCAACGGCTGCAAAACTAGATCAAACAAAAGCCATTTCTGGGTCTGTTGATTCCATTGTTTTAATTGAAGGCGAGTGTGTTGCAATATATTCGGATGCAATATTGCAAATTGCCCAGCGGATGGGCGGGTTTTACCAGCTCTTAGCAGTTGGGTACATTCTACCCAAAACCTGGAGGGACGGCTTGTACCACATTGTTGCCCGAAACCGCTTTGCCTGGTTTGGCCGCCGAAGCGCGTGTCTGGTTCCGGACGAAAAATACCGCTCGCGGTTTCTGGATTAAAGTTCGAACTGATCCTCGTCGAATTGTTTGTAACGAGCTGCCAAATGGGCGGTTAGCCGGGAGATGTGGGCCGTAGCCTGTTCTGTTCCGTGTGAAATTGATTTTTGCTGCAATTTAAGTAGCATGATGCTGTACAGCGCTTGCAGGGCAACCAGTACATCGTGTGCATCCACATCGTTGCTTTTCATGCGAAACTCGTCGAGCACGGGTTTGGCCAATTGGTACAGCATCCGGTACTGCGGGTCGTTCGGCGATTTCAGCAGTTGCAGGTGGAAGTTGTTCAAATCGTCGGCTAGGTTTTTAATGGCGCGAATGTGCCCCGACTGGGCGACATGCTCTTTTTGCATCATCAGCACCAAGTTTTTATAGTACTGATAAATGTCGAGCCGCGTATTTTCGTCAACCTGAAATTGGGCAACCAGTACCGAGCCTATTTTTTCAAGGTCGAAGTTCAGCGCTCGGATAATATCTTCGAGTTGCCAGATGTACAGAATGTACTCCGCAATATTTGTTTTCCGTTTTTCCTGTGCTATGAGCATGAGCTAAATTACAAATGTTAAAATCCCAATTTCAAAACCCAAATTCCAGGTTTTAGGTTTGAAATGTAAAAGGAGTCAAATTTCAGGTTCTGGTGAAAATAATCGATCACCAATAATCATTAATCAATTAAAAGTCCCAGTCCGAGTCCATGTCGAAGTCATCGTTTTCGAAGAAGTCGTCCATGTCGCGGCGTTCTTTTTTTGTTGGGCGGCCGGTTCCGGGGTCGCGTTGCATCCAACCACGTCCGTGGCGTTGCATTTCCAATATTTCCAGTTCTTCTTTCGGCGTCACGTCTTTTATGTTTTCGAGAGCCAACTTTGCACTAACACGTTTTTCAATTAAACCGGTCACTTTAAAGCTGAAGGTGACCGGTGGCTTTTTTATCTGTACCACATCGTTCAACTTAACCACGCGCGACGGCTTTGCCTGTACATTGGAGATAATAATGCGGCCTTTTTTGCAGGCTTCGGTGGCTTGGCTGCGTGTTTTAAACAAACGCACTGCCCACAGCCATTTATCAATCCGTACTTGGTTGTCCATTATTTGTTGTTGAATTGGTTCATGGTATTGGGAAGCCCGATGGTGCCAAAACTTTGAATGATTTGAATGCAGGTGTCAATTTTCAAGGGTAGGTCGGCCGCTTCCTCTTTCGACCATTCGCCTAAAACATAGTCAACCTGCCGGCCGCGGCTGAAACTATCGCCGATACCAAAGCGCAAGCGAGCATAATCGTTACGCGCGAGGTTTTCCTGGATACTTTTTAACCCGTTGTGGCCGGCATCGCCGCCTTTACCCCGAACACGCAAGGTTCCGAAAGGCAGTGCCAAATCGTCGGTCAGCACCAGCAGGTTTTCGATCGGTATTTTTTCTTCTTTCAGCCAGTAGTTTATTGCTTTACCACTCAAATTCATGTAGGTGGTTGGCTTCAGCAAAATAAAAGTCCGGGCTTTGTACTTGTATTCGGCAACATAGCCGTAGCGGCTGTCGCTAAAAACAATATTGGACGCATCTGCAAGAGCGTCCAATATTTTAAACCCAATGTTATGGCGGGTGTTTTCGTACTCCTTACCCGGATTTCCTAATCCAGTTATCAGATATTTCATTACTAAAATGTATCAGTTTTAAGTCGAAATTGATACAGTGCAGCCCGGCTGCGGGCCGAAAAAGCCAAATTACTTTTTCTTTCCTTTTGCAGGGGTAGCAGCAGCCGATGCGTTCATGGCAGCACGTGCAGCACGTGTAATCATGATGGTAACGGCCGGGATTGATTTCGAATTCAATATTTCAAGGTTTTCGGCTTTAATTTGGCCTACTTTAATTGATTGGCCTAATTCCAGTTCGTTGATGTTGATGGCAATAGAATCGGGAATATTGGCAGCCAGGCCTTTCACCTTCAGGCGGCGCAGGTTCAGTTTCATTTTACCCCCTTCGCGCATCCCTTTTGCATAACCTTCAACCCGAACCGGTATTTCCACTTTAATCGGTTTTTTGGCATCCACTTTCAGGAAGTCAACATGAAGGATTTGTTCTTCAACCGGGTGCCACTGAATGTCCTGCATAATAGCAGTTTCTGTTTTTCCGGCTACGGTAAGGTCAACCAGGTAAACATTCGGGGTGTAAACCAGTTGACGGAATTCAGTAGCGTCCACTTGAAAGTGGACGGCTTGTTCGCCCCCGTACAGTACGCAAGGAACTTTTTCTTCTGAACGTAATTTTTTGGCGTCTTTTTTGCCTGTGGCGTCTCTCAGTTCGCCGGTGATTGATACTGATTTCATTGTTTTTAAACCTTTAATAATTAATTATGGTACTCAGTCCTCCCTTTTCGGTGAAAGGACAAACAGCATACATAACGTTCATGCCGTGTGGAAAAAGCGGTGCAAAGATATAAAATTACTTGAAAAACAAGTTACTGATTGATTCATTTTTATACACCCGTTTAATGGCCTCGCCAATGGCGTCGGCCACCGAGATGTATTTAATTTTTGATGATTCGCGTTTGGGTGGAATCGAATCGGTAAAGTAAACTTCCTGGAGCGCCGAATTTTCGATACGTTCGTAGGCTGGGGCCGATAGCAAACCGTGTGCGGCAAATGCACGGACCGAATTGGCACCTTCTTTCACCATCAGGCTGGCAGCGGTGGTAATGGTCCCGGCGGTATCTATCAGGTCGTCCACCAAAATCACATCTTTATCGCGTACATCACCAATCAGTGTCATGTTGCCTACTACATTGGCTTTTGCCCTCGACTTATGGCAAATCACCATATCAACCCCAAGCATTTTGGCGTAGGTGTTGGCTCGTTTGGTCCCGCCTACATCGGGCGAAGCAATAACAATGTCGCGCAATCCCATTTTTTGGATGAAGGGGATAAATAAGGCAGAGGCAAAGAGGTGATCCACCGGGACATTAAAAAATCCCTGAATTTGATCAGCATGTAAATCCATGGTAATGATGCGATCGACACCGGCAGCCGATAACAGGTCGGCAACCAGTTTGGCCCCGATAGAAACGCGCGGCTTGTCTTTCCGATCCTGTCGGGCAAATCCGAAATAGGGCAGAACAGCAATGATTTTATAGGCCGACGCGCGTTTGGCAGCATCAACCATCAGCAATAGTTCCAATAAGTTATCGCTGGGCGGAAAGGTAGATTGAACGATGAAAACGTGTGAGCCGCGAATGGTCTCTTCGTAACAGGGTTCAAATTCACCGTCAGCAAAAACGGGACAACTCGATTTTCCTAGGTCAACGCCCACGCTGTCGCAAATTTTAGAAGTGAGGTACGTGGTTGCTGTACCGGTAAAGATCTTGAGAGGATTTTTGTTTCCCATAGGTTCGAAATTATTTTATAGTGCCTTGGAGTTGGCCGCAAAGGTAAAAAAATATGAAAAAAACCATATCCGATTGCCGCAGAATAAATGCTTTTTTGCAACAACCAAACGGCTTGTCCGTCAAATTAAGAAATCGCTACTGCCTGGTTGTCAGGCTGGGTTCAATTTCTGCAATATAGTTCAGTATTTCTTCTTTTCCCAAGCCTGTTTCCGACGAGCTGAGCAACATGGGAGGAAGTTCCTCCCAACTTTCGAACAAGCGGTTTTTATAGGCTTCAATATTACTAACCAGCGTGTTTTTGCCTAGCTTGTCGCACTTGGTAAAGATAATGGTGAACGGGATTTGCTTTTCGCCCAGCCATTCCATAAACTCCATATCAATGGTTTGCGGTTCGTGGCGGCAGTCGACCAGCACAAACAGGCAGTACAGGTTTTCGCGTTTAATAATGTAGTCGACAATATAGGAATGGAATTTATTGCGCTGGCTTTTCGATACTTTGGCATAGCCGTAGCCTGGCAGATCGACCAGATACCAGTTGTCGTTAATCAGGAAATGGTTCAGTAATTGCGTTTTGCCGGGACGGGCCGACGTTTTTGCCAGATTTTTGTTGTTGGTCAGCATGTTTATCAAGGACGATTTGCCAACATTCGAGCGGCCAATAAACGCAAATTCGGGTTTGTCGGGAGCAGGGCATTTGGCAACGCTTGAGTTGCTCATTAAAAAATGGGCCGTTTTAATTTCCAGCATCTTTTTGAATTGAGTCGTGAGTAATGAAACATGAGTATTGAGTGTTTGCTCACGACTCAATACTCACGTCTCATGTCTGTTATAAATATACTTCGAGTACTTTCACACTCGCTGAAACCGGTTTGAGTTGGTATTGGTGAACGGATGCCGGAACCAGAATGGTTTCGCCTTTTTTTACTTTTTCGGTAAAATCGGGCGTGGCAATTTCGTATTCGCCTTCAACACAAATGTAAATCACAAACGAGTCGAGCGCGTAAATGTCTTTTTGGATGGTTGAATCGAACTCGATAATACCGGTGTTGAAATAGTCGCATTTCACCACTTCGCTGCGTTTGTTCTTTTCAACCGTGTAATCAGTTTTGTAGTTTTCGTGGTAGGTAAAGTCGATGGCATCCAGCGCCAGCTCGGTGTGCAACTCGCGTTCTTTTCCGTCCACATCTTTGCGGTTGTAGTCGTAAATACGGTACGTTACGTCTGATGTTTGCTGAATTTCGGCCACCATTACGCCGCGTCCGATAGCATGTACGCGGCCGGCCGGCATAAAGAAAACATCGCCTGCTTTTACTTCAACAAAGTTCAGGATGTCCATGATTTCTTTGTTCTCCAGTTTCTTCAGGTAAGTTTCTTTATTAATGGGCTGGTTGAAGCCGCAGTTCAGTTTGGCACCTTTGTCGGCTTGCAGTACGTACCACATTTCGGTTTTGCCGAACGAGTTGTGGCGTTCTTTGGCCATTTCGTCGTTGGGGTGGACCTGTACTGAAAGGTCGTCGTTGGCATCGATAAATTTAATGAGCAGCGGGAATTCGAGGCAAAACTTGTCGTACACTTTGTCGCCCACCAGGTCGCCCATGTACACTTCAATTAGTTCATCGAGCTCGTTGCCGGCCAAAAAGCCGTTGCTCACTACCGAAACGTTTCCTTCAACACCCGAAAGTTCCCAGCTTTCGCCGCAGTTACGCAGGTTGCCGAAGTCTTTTCCCAGCTCGGTTTTCAACTTATGACCGCCCCATATTTTATCGTAGTAACGCGGTGTAAACTTTAATGGATAAAGGTTTTGCATTTGTTTTTTTGCTCTTTAAATAGTTAAAAATGAAAATCAACAGCAGCGCGGTCGCTGGTGTACTCTTTCACCAGGGATACCACTTTAAGATGTTCGGGATGAACGGCGTAAGCGTTCAGGTCGGCCATAGACCCGAAGTGCGTAATCAGGCACAAGTCGTAGGACTTGGCATTCAGTTCGTAATTGGTCCCGACTTCGATGTACTTCAACTCGGCGATTTTATTTTTAAGTTCGAGCAGTGCTGTTTTCAGTTGGTCTAGTTTTGCCTGTTTTTCCCCGGCAGGATAGGCCTTCAATTTGAAAAGCACAACGTGGTTTACCATGGTTTTTTATTGCTGATAGGTTAAAACTGGCAGCGAATTTAATACTTTATCGGCAGTGTGCCATAAAGCTTGCCGCACTTGTTCCCAAAATTGAAATGCCGTATTATATTTGGACATAAAAAAGCAGATGATTATTATTGGTATTGCAGGTGGGACTGGTTCGGGGAAAACAACCGTTGTGAATAAAATTGCCGGGCAGTTTTCGGCTAACCAGGTGGCTATTCTCTCGCAGGACTCTTATTATAAGGATAACGCGCATTTAACGATTGAAGAGCGGCGGTTGCTCAATTTCGATCATCCCGATTCCATCGAATTCAGCCTGTTGAACAAACATTTGGAGCAGTTGAAGAATGGTCAGCCCATTGATGAGCCCATTTATTCGTACCTCAGCTGCACGCGATCTGCCGATACGGTTAAAATTCAACCCAAACCCGTGGTTATTGTTGAGGGTATTTTGGTGCTTTGCAACGCCAGTCTGCGCCGCATGATGGATATTAAAGTGTTTGTGGATTGCGATTCGGATTTGCGCTTATCGCGTGTTATCCAGCGCGATATTGTGGAGCGCGAGCGCGATGTACAGCAAACCCTGAAACGTTACGAAGAAACGGTTCGCCCGAGCCACCTTCAGTTTATAGAACCGACCAAACGTTTTGCCGATATTATTGTGCCCGAAGGTGGAAGTAACGAAGTGGCCATTCGCATATTAACCAACTTTATCAAGCAAATTTTGTAGCCATGCTGTACAACCTGAACATCGAAGAAGTTCTTTTTATCGATATTGAAACCGTTCCGCAGTACCCGGCTTACCACGAGGTGCCCGAAGTGTTTCAGAAATTGTGGGAATCGAAATCAGCCTACTTCCGGAACGAAGAGCAAACGCCAGCCGATGTGTACGGGCGGGCCGGGATTTATGCCGAGTTTGGACGGATTATCTGCATCTCGGCCGGTTTTGTAACGCAGAAATCGGGCGAGCGCGTGTACCGGGTGAAGTCGTTTTACGATGATGACGAGCGTAAATTGCTGGCCGGGTTCAACAACATGCTCGATAAGTTTACCTCGAACGCTTCGCGCTGTATTTGTGCGCACAACGGCACCGAGTTCGATTACCCGTACATTGCCCGCCGTACGCTGATTAATGGCTTGCGCTTGCCGCGTATACTAAACATTGCCGGGATGAAACCCTGGGACGTGAAAGACAAACTGATTGACACCTTGCAACTATGGAAGTTTGGCGACTATAAAAGCTATACTTCGCTTAGTTTGTTGTGCGCCGCGTTCAACATTCCCACCCCAAAAGACGACATCGACGGTAGCCAGGTTGCCACCGTGTATTACCAGCATAACGACCTGGACCGCATTATCCGCTACTGCGAAAAAGATACGTTGGCCGTGGCCAACCTGCTGCTCCGCTACAAAGGGGAAGCAATTATTGGAATGGATCAGATGGAGATAGTTCCGTAAAAAGCGGTTAAAACTTCATCGCACGATCCATGTCGCGTTTATCGTCTTTTTGTTTCAGCGTTTCGCGTTTATCGTGCAGTTTTTTTCCTTTTGCCAGCCCAATTTCGAGCTTAGCAATGCCTTTGTCGGTGAGGAACATTTTTAAGGGGACAATCGTGAGCCCGCTTTCTTTTATCCGTTTTTCAAGCTTTTCAAGTTCTTTGCGGTTCAGCAGCAGTTTGCGGTCGCGGCGGGCCTCGTGGTTGTTGATGTTGCCAAAATCGTATTCCGAGATATTCATATTAACCACGTACAGCTCGCTGTTAGTAAAACGGCAATAGGCTTCAACAATGCTGGCTTTGCTGTTTCGCACCGATTTAATTTCGGTACCAACCAGTTGAATGCCGGCAATAAAGGTTTCGATGATTTCGTACTCGAAAAACGCTCGTTTGTTACGGATGTTTATGTTAGCCGTTTTGTGCGCCATAATTAAAAAATTGAATCGAATAAGTTTGAAATAATAAACGAAACAAGGAAAATGATTAAAAGGAGTAACAGCACTGCCAGCGAAATGAATTTAGATTGCTTTTTTTCGGGTATTCCCATAAAATATTGGGCTGACACAACAAAAAGGTAAAGCCCGTACAACCCGGCAACCTGAAACTCGGCCACCTGCGTAAACGCGGCAACGATGTGTGCTAATAAATAAGGCACAAAGCAATAAATTAAAATTGTTTTTAGCATTTTCGGGCTGTTGTTCCCTTTGTAGCTAATTGCCAGTTTGTTAATAATAAATATTGCACCAAACAACGAAAACAGAAGAATAAGGATTACCCGCAACGCTTCAACCGCAGCCGAATAAAAATCAAACTCGGACAAAAACAGAAACTTGCCCGAAATAACTGATACAAAGAGCAAAAGTAAGCACGGAACAAAAATCAGCGCGAAAGCATTCTTTCGAAATCCTTCGTGCAACTTTGTTTTCCAGAACTTTTGGGGTCTGATAATAAGCATGAATACTTCGTAAAACAACCAGTTGAGTTGCGCTTTAAAATCCATATTTCGTTTATTTGCGTTACAAAAATACATTATTTTGCAAATCTCAAAGTCAAACATTATGCTTGCTGCCAAATATCAAATGCTCACTATTCTTGGTCCAACTGCTTCGGGGAAGACAACCGTGGCTGTACATGCGGCGCAAATGCTTGGGGGCGAAGTTATTTCGGCCGACTCGCGCCAGGTGTACAGGGGCATGGATTTGGGAACAGGTAAAGATTTGGCCGATTATAACATTGCAGGGCAACCAATTCCCTATCACCTGATTGATATTGTGGATGCCGGCTACGAGTATAATGTATTTGAATATCAGCGTGATTTTCTGAACGCTTACAACAATGTTTGCGCTCGAGACAAGTTTCCGGTATTGTGTGGCGGAAGCGGTTTGTACCTCGAGTCGGTACTTAAAAATTACAAACTAATTCAGGTTCCTGTAAATGAAGCGCTGCGGATGGAACTTCAAGATAAAACAATAACGGAGCTGGAAGAAATTTTGAAAACATACAAAAGCGACCTGCACAACCAGACCGATTTGGAAACCGCGAAACGTGCTATCCGCGCCATCGAAATTGAAGCTTATCTGAAAGAACACCCCGATATTGACCCGCGTATGCCCGATATTAAAAGCCTGGTTGTTGGGGTGAAATACGACCGCCTTAGCCGCCGTAAGCGCATTACCGAACGCTTAAAGCAACGCTTGAATGAAGGAATGCTGGATGAAGTAAAAGGCCTGTTAAATAGTGGATTAACGCCGGCGCAGCTCACCTATTACGGGTTGGAGTACAAATACCTGACCCTGCACCTGACCGGTGAACTAACTTACGACGATATGTTCTGCGGGCTCGAAACGGCTATTCACCAGTTTGCCAAGCGGCAAATGACCTGGTTCCGGGGCATGGAGCGCAAGGGTACAGTAATTCATTGGATTGATGGCTACCAGCCATTGGAAGAAAAGCTGGAACGAATAAAATACTTGCTTGAGAGTTGATTGAAGCTTGAAGTTGGCAGTCCGTTTTGCTTAATAATCAAT